>CAZWDK010000130.1:0-9101 GCA_964633095.1 uncultured Polaromonas sp.
CGTTGCCGATGACCTCTTCGCCCTTTTTGATGGAGCCGATGCGGCGGATGTCCAGCCGCACCGAGGCGTAGAACTTGAGCGCATTGCCGCCGGTGGTGGTTTCGGGGCTGCCGAACATCACGCCGATCTTCATGCGGATCTGGTTGATGAAGATCACCATGCAGTTGGCCTTCTTGATGGTGGCGGTGAGCTTGCGCAGCGCCTGGCTCATCAGGCGGGCCTGCAGGCCGGGCAGCGCGTCGCCCATTTCGCCTTCGAGCTCGGCCTTGGGCGTCAGCGCCGCCACCGAGTCCACCACGATCAGGTCGACCGCGCCGGAGCGGGTCAGCGAATCGACGATCTCCAGCGCCTGCTCGCCGGTGTCGGGCTGGCTGATCAGCAACTCCTGCAGGTTCACGCCGAGCTTTTGCGCGTACTGGATGTCCAGCGCATGCTCGGCATCGACAAAGGCGCAGGTGCCGCCCAGCTTCTGCATCTCGGCAATCACCTGCAGGGTCAGCGTGGTCTTGCCCGACGACTCCGGGCCGTAGATTTCGACGACCCGGCCGCGCGGCAGGCCACCCACGCCCAGCGCGATGTCCAGGCCCAGCGAGCCGGTGGAGACGACCTGGATGTCCTCGATCACCTCGCCGGCCCCCAGCTTCATGATGGTGCCCTTGCCGAACTGCTTTTCAATCTGGGCCAATGCGGCCTGCAGGGCCTTGGCTTTTTCGGTGTTCAGGGCGGGGTTGGTCTTGTTGGCCAGGTCCATGGAAAATCTCCTTGAGAATCAATGATCTAAAACTTTTGCTTCGATTCCGGCCTCTGCTTTTAATGACAGCGCTGGATGCATGACCAGTACTTTATGGGCGGCATTGAAATAAGTAAACCCTGTTTTTAGTCAGTTTGCCTGACCAATTGGACTACCATGGGCCCTATGTCAAAAACGGATGTACCGGTGATGACCAGCCCGCCCGGCGCCGCCGAACCCGGCTGGCGGCTCACCCACCTGGGGCGGCTGCTCGGCCACGCCCTGCGCCGCTTTGACGAGCGCGTGCTCTCGCTGATGGCCAGCCATGTGGACGTGCCGCTGGCGCTGTCCAACCTGGCGGCGCGCGACCAGATCGGCGCCGCCCACATCCACATCACGCGGCACCTGGCCGTGGGCGGCTCGCGCCTGACCGAGCTGGCGGCCAGCGCCGGCATGAGCAAACAGGCCATGGGGGATCTGGTCAGCCAGTGCGAGGCCTGGGGGCTGGTGACGCGCCAGGCCGACCCCTACGACAAACGCGCGCGCCAGGTGCTGTTCACCGAGTCGGGCCTGCTCTGGCTGGAAGCCTTCAGGCGGGCCGTGGCCCAGGCCGAAGACGAGTTCCGGCAGGCGGTGGGGCAGGATGTGGCGACCGTGGTGGCGCTGGGGCTGGAGGCGTACGCAGGGGCTTGAATGGTCCCGCCCCTACTCTCACCCATTCCAGCCGGGGCCGCGGAACCGGCTCCGCCGGGCCGCAGGCGCAGCGCCCCCTCGGGGGGCAGCGCATTACACGCAGTGTTCTCGAAGAGCGGCGAAGCCAAAAGCGTGGGGGCCCTATTTCGTCAGCAAAGCCGGGCCTGCAAAAGCCTAGAATTTGCAAGACAAGGAAAACACCGGTCCGTCTTGTTGCCATGGGCCGATCTGGAGACAGCCATGCGAATTCTGATTGCCGAAGACGACCAGGTGTTGGCCGATGGCCTGCTGCGCACCCTGCGCGCCTCGGGCGCGGCGGCCGACCATGTGGCCAGCGGCAGCGAGGCCGATGCCGCGCTGCTGACCAACACCGAATTCGACCTGCTGATCCTGGACCTGGGCCTGCCGCGCATGCATGGCCTGGAAGTGCTGAAACGCCTGCGCGCGCGCGGCTCGGCCATGCCGGTGCTGATCCTGACCGCCGCCGACAGCGTGGAGGAGCGCGTCAAGGGCCTGGATTACGGCGCCGACGACTACATGGCGAAACCGTTTTCGCTGCAGGAGCTGGAAGCGCGGGTGCGCGCGCTGACGCGGCGCGGCATGGGCGGCGCCAGCAGCGCCATCAGGCACGGCCCGCTGGTCTACGACCAGGCCGGACGCGTCGCCACCATAGACGGCCAGATGGTGGAGCTGTCGGCGCGCGAACTGGGCCTGCTGGAAGTGCTGCTGCAGCGCGCCGGCCGCCTGGTCAGCAAGGACCAGCTGGTGGAGCGCCTCTGTGAATGGGGCGAAGAGGTCAGCAACAACGCGATCGAGGTCTACATCCACCGGCTGCGCAAGAAGATTGAAAAAGGGCCGATTCGGATTGCGACGGTGCGCGGCCTCGGTTACTGTCTCGAAAAAATCCCAGGCTAGTGATGGAGCCCCCACGTTCGCTCACTGCGTGTAGCTCTCTGCCCCCCGGGGGGGCTGGCCTTGCTTGGGGCGCCATGGGGGCAGACAATTTTCCGCCGGGCCGCCCCCGCATTCTCCAGCAGGGGCCGCGGAACCGGCTTCGCCGGGCCGCAGGCGCAGCGCCCCCTCGGGGGGCAGCGAACCACACGCAGTGGGAAGCGTGGGGGCCTGTTTGGCCCTAAGACTTTTCCAGCGCGAGCGGCGCAGCCTGTTTGGCGAGATTCTCGACTGGATGCTCACGCCGCTGCTGCTGCTGTGGCCGATCAGCCTGGCGCTGACCTGGCTGGTGGCGCAAAACATTGCCGGCAAGCCCTTTGACCGGGCGCTGGAATACAACGTGCAGGCGCTGGCCAAGCTGGTGGTGGTCAAGAACGACCAGGTGCAGTTCAACCTGACCGGGCCGGCGCGCGAAATCCTGCGCGCCGACGACACCGACCTGATCTACTACCAGGTGCTGGGCACGCACGGCGAGTACCTGAGCGGCGAGCACGATTTGCCGCAGCCGCCCGACGACGACAAGGCCATCGACGGCGAGGTGCAGCTGCGCGAGGACATGATTCAGGGCGAAGCAGTGCGCGTGGCCTACACCTGGATCAAGGTCGATGTGAAGGACAGCAGCCAGACCGTGCTGGTGCAGGTCGCCGAAACCCTGGAAAAGCGCAAGACCCTGGCCACCGAAATCGTCAAGGGCACCATGGTGCCGCAGTTCGTCACGCTGCCGCTGGCCGTGCTGCTGGTCTGGCTGGCGCTGGTGCGCGGCATCAAGCCGCTGGCGCAGCTGGAAAAACGCATACGCGCGCGCAAGTCCGACGACATGAGCCCGCTCGATGAAACCGCCGTGCCGGAAGAGGTGGCGCCGCTGGTGTCGTCGATCAACGACTTGCTGAGCCGGCTCAAGGTCTCGCTGACCACGCAAAAACGCTTTCTGGCCGATGCCGCGCACCAGCTCAAAACGCCGCTGGCCGGCCTGCGCATGCAGGCCGACCTGGCGCAGCGCGAAACCGATGCCGAGGAGCTGAAAAAATCGCTCAAGCACATAGGCCGCGCCAGCATACGCGCGACCCACACCGTGAACCAGCTGCTGGCGCTGGCGCGCGCCGAAACCACCGGCCGCAGCCTGGCCAAGCAGCGCGTCGACCTGGTGCACATCGCCGCGGAAGTGATGGCCGACTCGGTGCCGCGCGCGCTGGAAAAACAGATAGACCTGGGCTATGACGGCCCGGCCGCCGGCGAGCAGGCGACGCAGCTCGAAGGCAACCCGACCCTGCTGAAGGAGCTGGTGCGCAACCTGCTCGACAACGCCATCAACTACACGCCCGAAAAAGGCCAGGTCACCTTGCGGCTGCTGACTGACCGCTTCAGCGGCGTGCTGATGCTGCTGGTCGAAGACTCGGGCCCCGGCATTCCCGAGTCCGAACGCGAGCTGGTGTTCCAGCCCTTTTACCGCGCGCTGGGCACCAATGTCGATGGCTCGGGCCTGGGCCTGGCGATCGTGCTGGAGATTGCCGCGCAGCATGACGCCACCATCACGATCGAGGACGCGGACCTGCCGGGCCACCCGCAGTCGCCGGGCGCGCGCGTGGCCGTGCGCTTCGCCGGCCGGGGCATGGCCTGACGGCGCCGGGCCCTGATTCCGGCTGAAAATTCAGGTACAGCAGGGCTGCAGCCCTTGCACAGCAGGCGCAGCAAGCTATATAAATAATAGCATCAAACCCTCACCCGGCGCTCGCGCCGACCTCGGGGCAGGCATCTCACCGTCAAGCCAGCCGTATCGCCATGACACCGCCCACGATGATGCAGGTGCCCAGCAGGCGGCGCAGCGTGAACCCCTCTTTCAGCAGCCAGCTGCCCAGCAGCACGGCAAACAGCACCGAGGTTTCGCGCAGCGCCGCCACCGTGGCCACCGGCGCGCGCGACATGGCCCACAGCGCAATGCCGTAAGAGCCCAGCGAGGCCAGCGCGCCGCCGGTGGCGACGGGCCAGCGCTGCCGGCCGTAGTCCAGCATGGCGCGGCCACGGCGCGCCAGCATCAAGAGGCCAAACGGCCAGCCATCGAGCAGGAACAGCGTGGCGACATACTGCAGGGCATGGCCCGAGGCGCGCACGCCCAGCCCATCGACCACGGTGTAGAGGGCGATGATGACGGCGTTGGCCAGCGCGAAGGCGACGGCCTTGGGCGCATGCAGCGCATGCCGGCTCAGGCCCAGCAGCAACACGCCGCAGCAAATGCCCAGGATGCCGGCCCAGGCCAGCGGCGACAAGGTCTCGCCCAGCGTGACGGTGGCCGACAGCGCCACCAGCAGGGGCGCCACGCCGCGCATCAGCGGGTAGGTCAGCCCCAGGTCGCCATGCTGGTAGGCCCGCGTGGTGGCAATGTAGTAGCCGATATGGATCAGCACCGAGGCCAGGATAAAGGGCCAGGCCTGGGCGCGCGGCCAGCCCACCAGCATGACCAGCGGCAGCGCCAGCACCGAGCCGATGAGGTGGATCACCGCCATGTCCAGCGCCTTGTCGCTGCTGGACTTGACGAGGGCGTTCCAGCCGGCATGCAGCAGCGCGGCAAACAGCACGGCGCCCAGCACCGGCCAGCTCAGGGCCAGGACTTCAGAGGGCAAGCGCAGGCCCTGCCGCGGCCAGGGCGCAGCGCTGCGCCCGCGCCAGGTAATGCGCCAGCGGCGGCGTCACCTTGTCGGCGTCTTTTGCCAGGTCGTCCCACAGCCGCAGCCTGACCGCGTCCTCGGCGCCGGGCTGGGCGATGAAAGCTGCGGCTTCCTCGGCGCTGAAAATGCCGCCCTGCAGCAGCAGGCTGCGCCGGGAATCGGCCGACAGGCCGGCATGGTAGTCGGGCCGCATGGCGCACAGGTAGCGCTTGGCGTCCACATGCAGCTTGATCGCGTCCAGCACCTCGTCGGCAAACAGGCCGCGCAAAAACGGCAGGGCGCGGTACTGGTGCACGTCGTCCACGCCGCGCAGCGAGGGCGTCTCGCCGAAGTCGTGCAGCAAGTGGCCCAGGTCGTGCAGCAGGGCCGCGGTGACCAGCGCGTCGCTGGCGCCCTCGGCCTCGCCCAGCGCGGCGGTTTGCAGGGCATGCTGCAGTTGCGTCACCGGCTCGCCGCTGTATTGCTCGCCGCCGCGCTCTGCAAACAGGCGGGCTATGTCGGAAAAGGTCAATGCCATGGTAGGGACCGGGTTGTGGGTGGGTGAAACTTGTGCTGGCTTGCGCGTCACTGCGCGTAATTCAGGGCCAGCTCAAAGGCATCGAAGTTGCGCAAACGCCGCGCCCGGTCCAGCCCGGGCAGCCGGCGGTTCACGATCAGCGGCACGCGCTGCTCGCTGATTCCGCCATGCGAGCGCAGCGGCGCGTCCAGCGCGGAGAGGTCATGGCGCGCGGCCGAGGTGCCGATCACGGTGAAACGCTCCGACACGGCCACGAGGTCGCCAATGCGGTCGGCCGGCAACTCAAAGCGCCGGGCCGCCTGCTCGCGCGTCAGCACCAGCTCCATGCCCTTGAGCTGCGCCAGCCGGCTGCAGGCGGCGGCGAGATCCGAGCCCTCGGGCAGGTAGACCGTGGCAAAGGAACCGAGCGCGCCATGGTGCACCACATAGGGGTCGGTGATCGGCAGGATCACGCGCGCCTTCGCCGTGCCCAGCCAGTCGTCAAACCAGTCCTGCAGGTAAATCACGTCGGGCGTGCCGTCCAACGCGACCTTGGTATTCATGCCGTGGTCGGCCGTCAGCACGATCACGCAGCCCAGGGCCTCCAGCTGGTCCAGGTAGCCGTCCATCATGCGGTAAAACGCGTTGGCGCCGTCGCTGCCGGGCGCATGCTTGTGCTGCACATAGTCGGTGGTCGAGAGGTACATCACGTCGGGCCTGAACGTTTGCATCAGCTTGACGCCGGCGGCAAAGACAAACTCCGACAGCTCCGCGCTGTAGACGCTGGGCAGCGGCTTGCCGACCAGGCCCAGCACATCCTCAATGCCGTTTTCCTCCAGCGTGACCTGGTCGGCCTTCTCGGAGGAAAAGCAGATGCCCTTCATCTGGTGCCCGAGCAGCCTGCGCAGCTTGTCCTTGGCCGTCACCACCGCCAGCGACTTTCCCGCATCGGCCAGCGCCGCCAGCAAGGTGGGCGCGCGCAGCCACTTGGGGTCGTTCATCATGACCTCGGTGCCGCTGGCCGTGTCAAACAGGTAGTTGCCGCAAATGCCGTGCACGCTGGGCGGCGCCCCGGTCACGATGGACAGGTTGTTGGGGTTGGTGAAACTGGGCACCACGCAGTCAGCCGTCAGGCCGGAGCCCAGGGCCAGGGTGCGCTTGAGCCAGGGCATCTGGCCGCCGGCCACCGCCTGCGCCAGGTAGTCGGGCTCGCAGCCATCGACACACACCACCACCGTGGGCTGGGTCGGCAGCTTGTAGCGCCTGCCGTTGACGTTCAGGGCATCGATAGTCATCTGGAGTCTTTCTTTTTCCTGAGGTCGTGGCCGCCTGGCTAGCGCAGCGTGCGGGTCTTGGCGGGCGCGCTGCGCCTGGCCGCCCCGTCCTCCAGCGCGGCGCGGCGCCGCAGGTCACTCTCTATCGTGCGCTCCTTGCTTTCCATCGCGTGCTTGAACATGGCGCGGCCCGCCGCTTCCTCATCGCCCGAGGCAATGGCCTTGACGATTTGCCGGTGCTCGTTGGCCGACACCGGCATGAGCCAGCCGTCGGCCAGATTGAGACGGCGAAACAGCGACAGCTCCTTGATCAGCTTGCGGTAGATGTCCGTGAGCTTGCGGTTGCCGGCCATCTCGATCAGCCGGTCATGAAACTGCAGGTTGAGCAGGTGGTACTGGTGGGCATCCTCGTCCTTGACGGCTTTTTCCATGGCGCTCACCACCGCCTTGAGCTCCTTGAGCTGGGTCGGCGTGATGTTTTTGGCCAGCAGCCGGCCCACCAGTTCGTCCATGGCGGCGCGCAAATCAAAAATCTCCATGGCCTCGTCGATCGGTATGCTGCGCACGAAAACACCGCGGTTTTTTTCGTTGCGCACCAGCCCCGCCTCTTCGAGCGTGCGAAAGGCCTCGCGCACCGGCCCGCGCGACACGCCCATCTTCTCGGCCAGCGTGGCTTCGATCAGCTTGCTGCCGGGCTCGTACTCGCCGGCCAGGATGGCGCGTTCGAGTTCCTGCTGCACCACGGTGGTGAGGGAGCTGCTTTGAAGCAGCGCGATGGTGGGATGAAAAACGGCAGTCATGCCCTGCATTGAAGCACAAAACGGTAAATTGTCAACAAACTGCAATAAACAATTGACAAGATAAAGGGGTCGTCGTTAAATCAAGTTGAGCTGGGTTGATCCGACCTGAATGCGGGTTGCTTCATTGCGGTGTCATGTCACTGACACGACCAGGTCACAACATTGCAGGTTTTTTAAAAAGGACTTTCTTATGCAACGGGCTACCCCTCTCAAATCATTCGCCAAGGCCCTTGCGGCCGTGGGCCTGCTGGCCATCGCCGCTTCGGCAGCGGCGCAAAAAACCCAGCTGCTGGTGTACACCGCGCTGGAAACCGACCAGCTCAAGGCCTACCAGGAAGGCTTCAACAAGGCCAACCCCGACATCGAGATCAAATGGGTTCGCGACTCCACCGGCGTGATCACGGCCAAGCTGCTTGCCGAAAAAGCCAACCCGCAGGCCGACGCCGTGATGGGCGTCGCCGCCTCCAGCCTGGCCCTGTTGGACAAGCAGGGCATGCTCGAACCCTACGCCCCGATCAATCTTGACGGCATCATGAGCCAGTACCGTGACAAGAAAAAAGTCCCGGCCTGGTTTGGCATGGATGTGTGGGGTGCCACGATCTGCTTCAACACGGTCGAGGCCCAGAAAAAGAACATCCCCAAACCCGAGAGCTGGCAAGACCTGACCAAGCCGATCTACAAGGGCCAGATCGTCATGCCCAACCCGGCCTCCAGCGGTACCGGCTATTTTGATGTGACCGCCTGGCTGACACTGTTTGGCGACAAGGATGGCACCGGTGGCGGCTGGAAATACATGGATGGTTTGCACGAAAACATTGCGCAGTACACCCATTCGGGCTCCAAGCCCTGCAACATGGCGGCCTCCGGCGAGTTTTTGATGGGCATCGCATTTGAGTACCGCGGCAACGCCAACAAGGCCAAGGGCGCACCGATTGACCTGGTGTTCCCCAAGGAAGGGCTGGGCTGGGATCTGGAGGCTTTTGCGATCCACAAGGGCACGAAAAAGCTGGACGCCGCGAAGAAGCTGGCCGACTGGGCTTCGAGCAAGGACGCGATGATGCTTTACGGCAAGAACTTTGCCATCACCGCGCAACCGGGGCTGGCGCCGCCACTGGCCAATGTCCCCAAAGACTATGAAGCCCGTCTCGTCAAGATGGACTTCAACTGGGCCGCCGAGAACCGCGAGCGCATCCTGAACGAATGGACCAAGCGCTACAACAGCAAGAGCGAAAAGAAATAAGCTGAAAAAAAGGCCGCACGGTGATGAGCCCTGCGGCCTTTTTCAAGCGCCGCTCTTGCATTTTGATTGATCGCCACGAATGAGCCAGGATTTGTTTCTCCACCTCCGCCACATCCACAAGGAATTTGGCAGTTTCACCGCGCTGCAAGACATCAACCTGGATATCCGGAAGGGCGAGTTCGTCTGTTTTCTCGGCCCCTCGGGCTGCGGCAAGACCACGCTGCTGCGCATCATTGCCGGGCTGGAGGTGCAAA
>CAZWDK010000131.1:0-7293 GCA_964633095.1 uncultured Polaromonas sp.
GCCTGCCGCGCGGCGCCGTGCATGCCGACCTGTTTCGCGACAACGTGATGTTTGACGGCAGCCAGCTCACCGGCTTTTTTGACTTCTACTTTGCCGGCTGCGACACCTTTTTGTTTGACATGGGCGTCTGCCTGAACGACTGGTGCATAGAGCTGGCCAGCGGCGCCCACGATGCGGCGCGGGCCGACGCCTTCATCGCGGCCTACCAAAGCGTGCGCCGCCTGACGGCGCAGGAGCGCAGCCTGCTGCCCGCCATGCTGCGCGCCGGGGCGCTGCGCTTCTGGATTTCGCGGCTCTGGGATTTCCATTTGCCACGCGAGGCGGCCGTGCTCAAGGCGCACGACCCGAGTCATTTCGAGCGCGTGCTGCGCCAGCGGCTCACGCACCCTTGCCGCCTATAGCCCGGCCGCCGGGGCGGCCAACACGGCTTTCAGGCAAACTGTGCCTTGCAGCGTGGAATTTTTCGCCATGCCCTGAGTTTTCCGCAGGCTTTTTGCCCCCCGGCCCGCCTGCCACTCCCATTCCTTGTCACCCACCATGAAACTCAATATTGTTCCCGCGCGCACCGGCTTGACCTGGGTCAAGCTCGGCATCAAGACCTTTCTGCAGCAACCGCTGGCCATGTCGGGCCTGTTCTTCATGTTCATGGCGCTGCTGTCGGTCGCCACGCTGGTGCCCTTTGTCGGTGCCGCGCTGGCGCTGGCGCTGCTGCCCGCCGCCACGCTGGGCCTGATGGCGGCCACGCAAGAGGCCACCAAGGGCAAATTCCCCATGCCCTCGATTCTGATCAGCGCCTTTCGCGCCGGCCAGCAGCGCAAGAACGCCATGATGGTGCTGGGCGCGCTCTACGCGGCGGGCTTTCTGGCCCTGATGGGCGTGTCGGCCCTGTTCGACGGCGGGCAGTTTGCCAAGCTCTACCTGGTGGGCGGCAAGATCACCGAAGAGCTGGTGATGCAAGGCGGCTTCCAGACGGCGATGTGGGTGGCGCTGCTGCTCTACCTGCCGCTGTCGCTGCTGTTCTGGCATGCCCCCGCGCTGGTGCACTGGCATGGCATCACGCCCGTCAAGAGCCTGTTTTTCAGCTTCATGGCCTGCTACAAAAACATGGGCGCGCTCACCGTGTTCGGCCTGGCCTGGATGGGCGTCTTCGTGCTCGCCGCCGTCGTGGTGTCCCTGCTTGTCGGCCTGCTGGGCAACCCGGCGCTGGCGGCGGCCGCCATGTTTCCCGTCGCGCTCATCATCGTGGCCATGTTTTTCACCTCGATTTACTTCACCTTTCGCGACAGCTTTGTGGCCAGCCCGCCCGATAGCCTGAACCCGGACGAAGCGGGCAGTCCTTCATAGCAGCTACACCACGGTGAGCTTGGCCACGCTGAGCGCCAGCCACTTCACGCCGTGCCGGGTGAAATTGATCTGCGCCCGCGCATCGTCGCCACTGCCTTCCAGCAGCTGCACCTTGCCCTCGCCGAACTTGGCATGAAACACCTTCATGCCGCTTTTCAGCCCGTGCGAAGGCGTGTTGCGCTGCGGCGGCACCGGCGGGTTGGCAAAGCGCTCCGCACTCCCGGATCTTGAAGAAAAAACACTGCTGGCCCAATCGCTACGGCTGCCACCAGCTCCTGAATTCATAGCATCGCCCCACGGCTTGCCACCGCCCCCCAGGCCGGAGGCAAAACCCTGCTGCCTGGGCGTGATCCATTTGAGCGCCGCTTCGGGCAGCTCGTCAAAAAACCGGCTCTTCAGGTTGTAGCGGGTCTGGCCGTGCAGCATGCGGGTTTGCGAATGGCTGAGGTAGAGGCGCTTCCTCGCACGCGTGATGGCCACGTACATCAGGCGGCGCTCTTCCTCCAGCCCGCCCTGGTCGCTCATGGAGTTTTCGTGCGGGAACAGGCCCTCTTCCAGCCCGGTGATGAACACGCAGTCAAACTCCAGGCCCTTGGACGAATGCACCGTCATGAGCTGCACCGCATCCTGCCCGGCCTGCGCCTGGTTGTCGCCGGACTCCAGCGCGGCATGGGTGAGGAAGGCCGCCAGCGGGCTCAGGGTTTCGCCGGTCTCGGCGTTGGGTGCCAGCAGCTCGGGCAAGGGCTCATCGAGCAGGCTTGCCGCCGCATCCAGCCCCTGGCTGGCCGGTGACTGGCTCAGTGCCGGGTTGGGCCGTCCACCGAGCTCATCGACCGGCAGGGCCACGGCATCCCGGCCAAAACCTTCCTGGCTCACAAAGGACTCGGCGGCGTTGACCAGTTCGGCCAGATTCTCCAGCCGGTCCTGGCCTTCTTTCTCCAGCCTGTAATGCTCTTCGAGGCCGCTGTGCTGCAGCACCAGCTCGATGATCTCACGCAGCGTCAGGCCGCTGGTCTGCTCGCGCAGCACGTCGAGCTTGGCGACAAAAGCGCCCAGGTTGGCGCCGGCCTTGCCCGTCACCGCACTGACCGCGTCATGCAGCGAACAGCCCGAGGCGCGCGAAATGTCCTGCAGCTGCTCTATGCTGCGCGCGCCTATGCCGCGCGGCGGAAAGTTGACCACGCGCGAAAAGCTGGTGTCGTCATGCGGATTCTCCAGCAGGCGCAGGTAGGCAAGTGCATGCTTGATCTCGGCCCGCTCGAAAAAGCGCAGGCCGCCATAGACGCGGTAAGGCACGCCGGCATTGAACAGCGCGGTTTCCATGACCCGGCTTTGCGCATTGCTGCGGTACAGCAGTGCAATTTCCTTGGCAGAGGTGCCGTCACGCACCAGTTGCTTGACCTCGTCGACAAACCACTGCGCCTCGGCAAAGTCGCTGGCGCTTTCGTACACGCGCACCGGCTCGCCAGGGCCGGCCTCGGTGCGCAGGTTTTTGCCCAGGCGCTTGCTGTTGCGGCTGATCAGCTCGTTGGCCGAGTCCAGGATGTTGCCGAAGCTGCGGTAGTTGCGCTCCAGCTTGATCTGGTGGGTGACGCCAAATTCACGCACGAAATCGGCCATGTTGCCGACCCGCGCGCCGCGAAAGGCGTAAATGCTCTGGTCGTCATCGCCCACCGCCACCACCGAGCCGCCGGGCAGGCCCTGCACGCCGTGGGTCGCCTGATCGCCCTGCCCGGCCAGCATCTTGATCCAGGCGTACTGCAGCTTGTTGGTGTCCTGGAACTCGTCGATCAGGATATGGCGAAAGCGCCGCTGGTAATGTTCGCGCACCGCCGGGTTGCCCTGCAGCAGCTCGTAGCTGCGCAGCATCAGTTCGCCGAAATCCACCACGCCCTCGCGCTGGCACTGCTCTTCGTAGAGCGCGTAAATCTCCACCTTCTTGCGGCCTTCCTCGTCGCGCACCTGGACATCCTTGGCGCGCTGGCCGTCTTCCTTGCAGGCGGCGATGAACCAGGCCAGCTGCTTGGGCGGAAAACGCTCGTCGTCGACATTGAACTGCTTGCACAGGCGCTTGATGGCCGACAGCTGGTCCTGCGTGTCCAGGATCTGGAAACTCTGCGGCAGGTTGGCCAGCTTGTAATGGGCCCGCAAAAACCGGTTGCACAGGCCGTGGAAGGTGCCAATCCACATGCCGCGCACATTGACCGGCAGCATGGCCGACAGGCGCGCCAGCATCTCCTTGGCGGCCTTGTTGGTAAAGGTCACGGCCAGGATGCCGCCGGGCGAGACCTGGCCGGTTTGCAGCAGCCAGGCGATGCGGGTGGTCAGCACCCGGGTCTTGCCCGAGCCCGCGCCGGCGAGAATCAGGGCATGGGTGGCCGGCAGGGTAACGGCGGCGAGCTGCTCGGGGTTGAGGTTGTGCAACAGCGGGGAATCTGGGGTAACTTCTGGGAACATGGGCCCATTGTAGAAAGCCGGCGCCCGCTCCCCTCTCCCCATCCCTGCGGCAGGGCTAATCGAGGCTGATCTTGATCCGCTGCCCCAGCTCACGAAACCTGGCGATGTCGGTTTGCATGATGGTGCGCAGCGCGTCGGGCCCCAGGGCCACCGCTTCCAGCGACAGCTGGGCACATTTATCCTTGACCTCGGGCAGGGCCATGATCTCGCGGACCTCCCGCGTCAGCCGCTGGGCCGCCGCCGCCGGCATGCCCGCCGGGGCGGCCATCGCGTAGAAACCATCAAAGCTGGCCGCAGGCAGGCGCAACTCCTCCATGCCCGGCGTGTCCGGCAGGAAGGCCGTGCGCTTGCCGCTGGTCACGGCCAGCACGCGCAGCTTGCCGGACTTGATGTGCGCGCTGGCGGCCGAGAGCGTCTCCACGCCCATATCGACATCGCCGCGCATCACGCCGATCAGGGCTTCGGCGCTGCCCTTGTAGGGCACGGCGTCCAGTTCCACGCCGGCGGCATGGGCCAGCAGTTCGCCGGAAAGGTGGGGGGCCGTCCCGGGGCCATAGGTGGAATAGGTCAGTGATTTGGGCTTGGCCCTGGCTTGCGCGATGAGCTCAGGCAGGCGCTGGTAGGGCTTGGACGGTGCCGTCACCAGCACCAGGGGCGCATAGGTGACGAGCGCGATCGGCGTCAGGTCCTTGAGAATGTCGAAGGGCAGCTTGCTGCGCAGTGCCGGCACCACGGTGAAACTGCTGGCGCCCGAGACCAGCAAGGTATGGCCGTCGGGGGCGGACTTGGCGACCGCGTCGACACCGATGACGGTCGCCGCACCCGGCTTGTTGTCGATGATGACGGGCTGCCCCAGGCGCGGCGCCAGGCGCTCGGCAATCAGGCGGGCCACCGTGTCGGTCGCGCCGCCCGGCGGGAAGGGCACGATCAGCCTGATCGGTTTGCTGGGCCAGCTCTGGGCCCGGGCCAGCGGGCTCATCAGGGTGGCGCTGATGGCGCTGATGGCGCTGAAGGCCAAGGCAAGCGTTGTGCGGCGTGAGGTCGATGTCATGGGGTGGTCTTTCAGGCTTGGTACTCAGGGGCTCGGTGGAACTCAGTGGGCAGACGGCTGGCGCTGCCAGGGCAGGCCCGGCTCGCCCAGGTCCCAGTACAGCCCGGCCATGATGCGCAGTCCTTCGCGGGCGACAGGCGCCAGCAGATGCTCATTGGGCGCGTGCTGGGAACAGCCGGGATAGGAATGCGGCACCCACAGCGTCGGCAGGCCCAGCACATCGGCAAACACGTCGTTGGGCAGCGAGCCGGCCAGGTTGGGCAGCAAGGTGACCGGCTTGCCGCTGCTCAGCGCGATGGACTGGGTGGCCCAGCCGACCCAGGGGTTGTCCAGATCCAGCCGCGTGGCGGCCGAGTCGGCGCTCACCTCGACCTCCACCCCCTCAAAGCCGTGCGCGTCCAGATGGGCGCGCACGATGCCGCTCAGCTGGCGCCATGAGGTGCCCGGCACAAAACGCAGCTGGCAGTGCGCCACGGCCGCCGGCGGAATCGCATTGACCGGGCGTTCGGCCGAGCCGGCCCCCAGCGCCAGCACTTCCAGCGTATTCCAGCCAATCAGGCGTTCCGCCGCCGTCAGGCCGGGCTCACCCCAGGCAGGATCGATCTGCGGGTCGTCCGCGCCACCGCCTATCTGCACATCGCGCAGCGCGTGGCGAATGTTGTCCGCCAGCGCCGGCGGGCGCAAACCCTCGACCCGGATGCGCCCCTGTTCATCGACCATGGACGCGATGGCGTGCGCCAGCACGATGCCGGGGTTGGTCAGCACGCCACCCCAATTGCCCGAGTGGTAGGCGCGGTCACGGCATTTGAGGCGCAGCGAAAAATTGACCGACCCGCGCGAGCCCAGGAACAGGGTGGGCTGCCCGGCCTGCACGCGCGGCCCGTCGCAGGCGAGCAGCAGGTCGGCGCGCAGCAGTGCGCGCTCGCGTTCGCACAGTTCACGCAGGCCCGGACTGCCCGCCTCCTCGCCCATTTCCAGCAACACCGTCACGTTGTAGCCCAGCCGTCCCGCGCGCGCGGCGATGGCATGCTCCAGCGCGGCGAGGTTGATCGTGTGCTGGCCCTTGTTGTCGGCGGTGCCGCGGCCGTACCAGCGCTCGCCCTCCAGCGTCAGCTGCCAGGGGCTCAGGCCCTCGCGCCAGTGCTTGTCCTGGCCGTTCACCACATCGCCATGGCCGTAGCTCAGCACCGTGGGCAGCTCCTGGTTCTCGACGCGGCGCGCCACCAGCAGCGGGCCGCCGGCGGCGACCGGGTTGGCCAGCACCTCGCAGGCAAAACCCAGCCGCTTCAGGGGCGGCACGATTTCATCGCGCAGGTAATCGCCCAGCACCGGGCCGGGCTGGCCGCCGTCGCTTTCGGTGCGCCAGGCCACGCGGCGGGCCAGCTCGCGCTGGAAATGCCCGGTGTCAAACCAGGCGGAGGCAGATTCGAGCAATTGGTCGCGCGTCATGTTTTGGCATCCTTGTAGTGTTGCCAAAATTCTAATAACTTGATATATCGTTCACAATTAGAGAATAAGCAAACCACTGTTGCGCTGGCGGCAACGCAGCCAGGCCACGCAGAAAGCCAGACCATGTCCCTGTCCTTGCTGGGCACAGCCAGCCGCTACTTTCTGGAGGTCGCCCGCACCGGCTCGGTGACGCAAGCGGCCGAGCAACTGCATGTGGCGGTATCGGCCGTCAGCCGCCAGATCAGCAAACTGGAAGACCAGCTGGGCTGCGCCCTGTTCGAGCGCCAGGCCCGCGGCATGGCGCTCAGCGCTGCCGGGGAGCGGCTGGCCGCCTATGTGCGCACCACCATGCTGGATGCCGAACGCGTGGTCGACGAAGTCAAAGGGCTGGGCGGGCAACGCGCCAGCCTCATCCGCGTCGCCTGCACCGAGGGCCTGGCCTGTGGTTTCATGGCGGAGGTCATGGCCTCGTTCCGCGCGGCCCAGCCCGGCTGCAGCATTCAGCTGCAGGTGGGCACGCCCGACGAAGTGAGCCGGCACCTGCTGCGCGGCGAGGTCGACCTGGGGATCAAATTCTCCGTGGCCCCCGAAAAGGGCCTGAAGATTGAACACAACCAGCCGGCGCCCATCATGGTGCTGGTGGCACCCGGCCATGCGCTGGCCCGGCGGCGCAGTGTGTCGGTGAGCGACATCGTGCACCATCCGCTGGCCGTGCCCGAGGCCGGCACCACGGTGCGGCAAATGCTGGACCTGTGCTGCAGCCTCAAGGGCCTGCACTACCAGGTGGCCTACACCGGCAACTACGCCACCTTGCTGGCGCTGACCACGCTGGGCGAGGTGCTGACGCTCTCGGCACTGGTCAGCGCAGCCCATGCGGTACGGGCCGGCGAGGTGGTGGCCGTGCCCGTGAGCGAGCCGCAATTCCGCCAGCGCAGCCTGCAGGTGCTGACGCTGCAGGGACAAACGCCCAGCACCTCGGCCAGCGGCTTCAG
>CAZWDK010000131.1:7393-8948 GCA_964633095.1 uncultured Polaromonas sp.
CCCTGAAATGAAACACCTTGTTCTGTTGACCGCCTTGTTCGGCTGCGCGGCGCCCGGCGCCTGGGCCCAGTCCTTTTGCGCCAGCGACGGCCAGCCCCGGCCGGTGCAGCTGCTGGAGCGCTTCATCAACGCCGATTGCGACAGCTGCTGGACCGACCCGGCCACGCCGCGGGCGGGCCCGCGTGCGCTCGCCCTGGACTGGGTGCTTCCCGGCAGCCGGGGTGACGACGCGCCCCTGTCCAGTGTCGCCCGCCGTGACGCACTGACCCGGCTGGAGGCGCTGGGCCAAGGCGCTCCTGCGGCCAGCCACCATCGCAGCCATGCCGTGAAAGGGCTCAAGGGCGCAACGCTGCGCGTCGCACATGGCTTGCCGGTGGCCGACTATCTGGGCGCATCCATCGAGCTCAAGCCGATTCCGGCGGCTGCCAGGAAGCAGCGCTGGACCTCCTGGCTGGCGCTGGTCGAAACCCTGCCGGCGGGCACCGAAGGCTCGCCGACCGAGCGAAACCTGGTCAGAAACCTGCTCCAGTCCACATGGGACGGGCGCAAGCAGCTATCAAAAACAGAGCAAAACCGGTTTTTTGAGGCCCGCTCCATGGCCATTGCCCCGGGCGCCAAGCCGAGCCGCCTGCGCGTGGTGGGCTGGGTTGAGGACGACAAAGGCCGCGTGCTGGCGGCGGCCGAGTCGCGCTGCCAGGCCGAAACCAATTGAGGCGCCCTGCCCATTGGCCCGCGCATATAAGGGGTATACGCGCCAGGCAGTGATCAGCAAGCAGCGGCAGGCCTAGAATCAATCACCGGGCCCAAGCAATTGCGCCCGGTTTTTGTTTCCGGCTCCGCCTGTGGCGGAGCCGGAAACAAAAAAAAACCGGTCCAGTCCAAGCGCCCTCTGTTCATCAACAGTTTTTTGGGGAGCTTGGAACATCATGGAAATTTTCGACTACGACAACATCCTGCTGCTGCCGCGCAAATGCCGTGTGGAAAGCCGCTCGGAATGCGACGCCGGCGTCACGCTGGGCGGACGCAGCTTCCGCATCCCGGTGGTGCCGGCCAACATGAAAACGGTGGTCAACGAAGAGATCTGCGTCTGGATGGCGCAAAACGGCTATTTCTACGTGATGCACCGCTTTGACCTGGACAACGTGCAGTTCGTCAGGAACATGAAGGCGCAAGGCGTTTACGCCTCGATCTCGCTGGGCGTCAAGCAACCCGACTACGACACGGTGGACCAGTTGGTGGCCGAGGGTCTGCTGCCCGACTACATCACCATAGACATTGCCCACGGCCATGCCGCCAGCGTGCAGAAAATGATCGGCTACCTCAAACAAAAGCTGCCCGCCGCCTTCGTGATTGCCGGCAATGTCGGCACGCCCGAAGCGGTGATCGACCTGGAAAGCTGGGGCGCCGACGCGACCAAGGTCGGCATAGGCCCGGGCAAGGTCTGCATCACCAAGATGAAGACCGGCTTTGGCACCGGCGGCTGGCAGCTGTCGGCGCTCAAGTGGTGCGCGCGCGTGGCGACCAAGCCCATCATTGCCGACGGCGGCATCCGCGA
>CAZWDK010000132.1:0-8905 GCA_964633095.1 uncultured Polaromonas sp.
GGCACCTTGGAGCAGCCCACGCCCTGGTCGATCCAGCGCACCACGTAGCCCAGAATGCCCTGGGCGTTGTTGTCGAGTTCCTGCTGTTTTTCGGCGGCCGACCATTTGGCTTCGGCCGCCACCGGGATCTGCAGCAGGCCGTTCAGCAGCTGGTCGCGCTCGGCGTTGGCGTCGATCTTTTCCAGTTCCTTCTGCACATCGGACACCAGCACCTGGTGGTAATGCAGGGCGTGCAGCGTGGCGGCGGTCGGCGAGGGCACCCAGGCGGTGTTGGCGCCGGCCCTGGGGTGGGCGATTTTCTGTTCCAGCATGGCGGCCATCAGGTCGGGCATGGCCCACATGCCTTTGCCGATCTGCGCCTTGCCGCGCAGGCCGCAAGACAGGCCCACCAGCACATTGTTTTTCTCGTAGGCCGTGATCCAGGCGCTGGTTTTCATGTCGCCCTTGCGGATCATGGGGCCGGCCTGCATGGCGGAATGCATTTCGTCGCCGGTGCGGTCCAGAAAGCCGGTGTTGATGAAGGCCACGCGGGCGCTGGCGGCTGCTATGCAGGCCTTCAGGTTGACGCTGGTGCGGCGTTCCTCGTCCATGATGCCGAGCTTGACGGTGTTGGCGGGCAGGCCCAGCACTTCTTCGACGCGGCCAAACAGCTCGTTGGCAAACGCCACTTCGGCCGGGCCGTGCATCTTGGGTTTGACGATGTAGACCGAGCCGCTGCGCGAGTTCTTGATGCCGGCCTGGTTCTGGCGCTTGAGGTCGTGGATGGCGATGCTGACGGTGACCATGGCGTCCATGATGCCCTCGGGAATCTCCTTGCCGCCGTCATAGAGGATGGCCGGGTTGGTCATCAAATGGCCGACATTGCGCACGAACATCAGCGAGCGGCCGTGCAGCGTGACGGGCTGGCCGTTGGCGCCCTGGTAGACGCGGTCCGGGTTCAGGCCGCGCGTGAAGGTCTTGCCGCCCTTGCTGACCTCTTCGGTCAGCGTGGCCTGCAGAATGCCCAGCCAGTTGCTGTAGGCCAGCACCTTGTCGTCGGCGTCCACCACCGCCACCGAGTCTTCCAGGTCCAGAATGGTCGACAGGGCCGACTCCAGCACCAGGTCGCTGACACCGGCCGCGTCGCCTTTGCCAATGGCGGTGTTGCGGTCAATCCGGATGTCGAGGTGCAGGCCGTTGTGCTGCAGCAGCACGGACGAAGGCGCCGCCGCGTCGCCCTGGTAGCCGACGAATTGCGCGGCATCGGCCAGGCCGGTGCTGCCGCTGGCCAGTGCCACCACCAGCTTGCCGGACTCGACGCGGTAGCCGGTGGCATCCTTGTGCGAGCCGCTGGCCAGGGGCGCGGCCTGGTCCAGCAGCGTGCGGGCAAACGCAATGACCTTGGCGCCGCGCACCGGGTTGTAGCCCTTGCCTTTTTCGGCGCCGTCGGCCTCGGAAATCGCATCGGTGCCGTACAGCGCGTCGTAGAGCGAGCCCCAGCGCGCGTTGGCGGCATTCAGCGCGTAGCGCGCGTTCAGCACCGGCACCACCAGCTGCGGCCCGGCCTGCAGCGCCAGCTCGGCGTCGACATTGGCCGTGCTGGCGCTGACGGCGGCCGGCTGCGGCACCAGGTAGCCGATCTTTTCGAGGAAGGCGCGGTAGGCCGGCATGTCGCTGATCGGGCCGGGGTGGGCCTTGTGCCAGCGGTCCAGCTCGGTTTGCAGGCGGTCGCGCTCGGCCAGCAGGGCGATGTTTTTCGGCGCCAGCTCGGCCACGATGGCGTCGAAGCCTTGCCAGAACGTCGCGCTGGCCACGCCGGTGCCGGGCAGCACCTTGTCTTCAATGAAGCGGTACAGCGGGGTCGCCACCTGCAGCCGGTGGCAGGCGGTGTGCGGGGTGGATGTGGGGGTGGTCATGGTGTCATCCTCGAAAAGTAATGCGACTAAAGATAAAGCGGATAAAGCGAAGCTTGCTACAAGGTTACGGCACCAGCAAGGTCAGCACATCGCGCAGGCTACTGCCGGAGTGGGTGGGCTGGGTGCCCAGTTCTTCAAACGGCAACTGGTAGCGGTTGACCCAGAGCGTCTGGTAGCCAAACCAGGTGGCGGCCAGTGCGTCCCAGCTGTTGCAGCTGACAAAGCCTATTTGCCGCGCCTCCAGGCCCGTCGCCTGTTCGCCCAGCGCGTAGGCTTGGGGAGCGGTTTTGTAGGTGCGGATGCTGTCGGTGCTGATGACATGGTCGAGCAGGCCGTCCAGCCCGGCCGATTTGACGGCCACGGCCAGCATGGACGGGTTGCCGTTGGACAAAATGCCGGTGACGATGCCGCGTGCTTTCAGCGCCTGCAGCACCTCTTTGTTCTCGGGAAAAGCGCTCAGATGCCGGTACTGGTTCATCAACTGCTGTTCGCGCTCAGGCGTGAGGTCTAGCGCCAGGCGCTTGCAGGCGTAGCGCAGGCCGGCCCGGGTCAGGTCCCAGAACGGCTGGTAGTGCGCCCCGCCATTGCTGGTAGTGACCAGGCGGGTGTATTCGATTTGCTTGTCGCGCCACAGCACGCCCAGCGCCTGCCCCTGACCGGGGAAGAGCTGCTCCGCAGCCAAACCCACGCTGTACACGTCAAACAGCGTGCCATAGGCGTCGAACAGCACGGCGCGCGGCGTTTCGGCAGGAGTTAAGCGGGGTTTTCCCATAACGCTTACTTTATTTGATACCAGGCAAAAGATTAATCATCGCAAAATTGTTTTATCTGTGACTTTATTGAATGTAATTTTTGAAAAGTTCAAAAATCCAGGCCTTGGGCTTTTATGCGCCGCCCCCCTGTTTTCTGCCGGATTCGAGCCTTTTCGGGTCGAAGCCCAAGTTTTGCCGGGGAGGATTGCTATTAATAATGGAGCAAAACTGACGGCTCAAATCATCGGGCCATGGCCCCGGGGGTCAGCTCTGGCCGCTCAGCTGCCGGGCCGCTGCCAGCACATGCCGCACATGGCCTTCGTCGTAGCGCTCGGCGGGCATGGTCAGGGTCAGGGCGGCGGCCAGGCTGCCGTCGGCCCTGAACACCGGCGCGGAAATGCCGGCCACGCCCGGCAGCCGGTCACCCGTGGCGGCAAAAAAGCCCTGTTCCCGGATGCGGGCGTACAGGTTTTTGTCCTGGGCGCTCAGGCTGGCTGCGGGTTTGAGGCTGAAGGCCATCAACACCCGGCCACCGGTGCCCTGCTGCAGCGGCAGCACGTCACCGGCCTTGATGTGGTCGCGAATCGGCTGCGGCGAATCGACACGGTACAGGCACAGCCGCGCGTCACCCTGAATCACATGGTAGGCCGCGCTTTCGCGGGTGGCGGCCACCAGTGCCCGCATGACGGGCAGCACCATGCGGTCCAGCGAAAACGAGGCCGCGTACACCGCGTTGAGCCGCGCCACCTCGCTGCCCAGGCCGTAGCGGCCGTCCTCCAGCTTTTGGATCAGCCGCCCATGTTCCAGCGAGGCCAGCAGGCGCAGCACCGTGCTTTTATAGAGCTGGGTGCGCTCGGCCAGTTCGGCCAGGCTGAGCGAGACATCGCCCTGGCGAAAGGCCGACAGCAGGGTCAGGGCGCGGTCGACGGCGGCCGCGCCGCCGGGGGCGGCATGGGCGTCGGCGAGCGATTCGGTCTGGGCTTTGCGGGGCATGGGGGACTCCTTGGGGTTGCTGGCGGCCGGCTTGACAAGCGTTCGCGAATCGTTGAATATTTCATTAGAAAGAACTTTGTTCTATCTTACAGAATTATGAAATGAATGCAAGATGCCCCACGCCCCGATTCCCGAGGTCTTGATCAGCGAGGTCGGGCCGCGCGACGGCCTGCAGTCGGTCAAGGCCAGCATGCCGACCGCTGACAAAAAACGCTGGATCACCGCCCTCCACGAGGCCGGCCTGCGCGAGATCGAGGTCTGCTCCTTCGTGCCCGCGAAACTGCTGCCGCAAATGGCCGATGCGGCCGAGGTGGTCAAACACGCGCTCACTTTGCCCGGCCTGACCGTGATGGCGCTGGTGCCGAACCTGCGCGGTGCGCAGGCTGCGCTGGCGGCCGGCGTGCACAAGCTGACGCTGCCGGTGTCGGCCAGCGCCGCGCATTCGCTGGCCAATGTGCGCAAGACGCGCGAAGCGATGGTGGACGAGGTGCGCAACATCGCCGCCCTGCGCAACGAGATCGCGCCGGCCGTGAAGATCGAGGCCGGCATCTCCACGGCCTTCGGTTGCACCCTGCAGGGCGAGGTGCCGGAAGACGAGGTGATCCGGTTGGCCGCCCGGTGCATTGCCGCCGGGGCCGACGAGTCGGGGCTGTCGGACACCACCGGCTATGCCAACCCGGCGCAGGTGCGGCGCCTGTTCCGGCGCTTGCGCGCCGAGATCGGCCGCCATGCCGGTGCGGCCCACATGCACAACACGCGCGGCCTGGGCCTGGCCAACTGCCTGGCGGCGTACGACGAAGGCGTGCGCACCTTTGATGCATCGCTCGGTGGGCTGGGCGGCTGCCCCTACGCGCCGGGCGCCTCCGGCAATGTGGTCACGGAAGACCTGGTGTTCATGTTCGAGGCCATGGGCATCAGCACCGGCGTGAACCTTGAACAACTGATGGCCGCGCGCGCGCCGCTGCAGGCCGGGCTGCCCGGCGAGCCGCTGTACGGCATGACGCCGGAAGCGGGCCTGCCCAAGGGATTTTCTCAAGGAGCCGTGAATGACTGAACCCCAAAAACCATTGCCTTATGCGGGCCTGCGCGTCGTCGAATTCACCCACATGGTGATGGGGCCGACCTGCGGCATGGTGCTGGCCGATCTGGGGGCCGAGGTCATCAAGGTCGAGCCGATCGCGGGCGACAACACGCGCAAGCTGATCGGCTCGGGCGCCGGCTTTTTCCCGCTGTTCAACCGCAACAAGAAAAGCATTGCACTCGACCTGCAATCGCCGCAGGGCAAGGAGGCGGCCTTGCGGCTGATCGCCACGGCCGACATCGTGAGCGAGAACTTCAAGCCCGGCACCATGAAAAAACTGGGCCTGGACTACGCCAGCCTGTCCCGGCTGAATGAGCGGCTGATCTACGTCAGCCACAAGGGCTTTCTGCCCGGCCCCTACGACCACCGCACGGCGCTCGATGAAGTGGTGCAGATGATGGGCGGACTGGCCTACATGACGGGCCGCGCCGGCGACCCGCTGCGCGCCGGCACCAGCGTCAACGACATCATGGGCGGCATGTTTGGCGCGATCGGCGCGATGGCCGCGCTGGCCGCGCGCGACCATCCGACACGAGGAACGGGCAAGGGCCAGGAGGTGCAGTCCGCGCTGTTTGAAAACAACGTCTTTCTGGTGGCGCAGCACATGATGCAGTTTGCCGTGACCGGCCAGCCGGCCGCGCCCATGCCGAGCCGGATTTCCGCCTGGGCGGTCTACGACGTGTTTACCGTCAGGGACGGCGGGCAGATCTTCCTGGCGGTGGTGAGCGACACGCAATGGGCGATCTTCTGTGAGGCCTTCGGGTTGCAGGAACTCAAATCCGACCGGCGCCTGAGCAGCAACAACGACCGGGTGCGCGCGCGCGAGTGGCTGATGCCCCTGCTGCGCTCGCAGCTGGCAGGCTACGGCGCGGCCGAGCTGAGCGCCACCTTCGAACAACATGGCCTGCCGTTTGCGCCCATCACCCGGCCGCAGAATCTGCTGGACGACCCGCACCTGAAAGCGACCGGCGGACTGGCCCCCATCACGCTGCCCGACGGCGCGCGGGCCGGGCAGACCACCGCGACCGTGCTGCTGCCGCTGACGCTGGGCGGCGAACGCCCGGGTGTGCGCCTGAACCCGCCCCGGCTGGGCGAGCACAGCCGCGAACTGCTGCAGGAGCTCGGTTATGCCGAGGACGCCATCCAGGCTTTTCTGGCCAGGCAGGCCACAAGCTGATCACGACGACTTACGACGACATACGACTTATGCAACAGGAGACCAATTCATGAAGATCCAACGGCGCATTCTTATCGGGCTGGCCACATGGGCCGGCCTGGCTGCCCTGACCGCCCAGGTGGGCGCGCAGACCGCCTGGCCGGACAAGCCCATCCGTTTCGTTGTGCCCTACACGCCCGGCGGCGGCACCGACACGGTCACGCGCCACATCGCCAACACCATCACGCAGGACACCAAATGGGCCTTCCTGGTCGACAACAAGGCCGGGGGTGGCGGCAACATCGGCCTGGACATCGTGGCCAAAGCCAAGGCCGACGGCTACACCCTGGGCATGGGGCAAACGGCCAATCTGGCCATCAACCCGGCGCTGCTGCCCGGCATGCCGTTTGATGCGGCGAAGGACCTGATCCCCGTCGCGCTGGTGGCCGAGCTGCCGACCGTGATGGTGGTGCGCGCCGATTCGCCATGGAAAACGCTGGGCGATGCCGTCAAGGTCGCCAAGGCCAGGCCGGGGGCGGTCAAACAGGCGCTGGCCTCCATCGGAACGGTAGGCCATCTGGCCGGCGAAATGATGGCGCTGCACGCCGGAATCAAGGTGCTCAACGTGCCTTACAAGGGCGCGGCCCCGGCCATCACCGACCTGCTCGGCGGCCAAACCGACTACATGTTTGCCACGCCGCAGGCCGTGGTCGGCATGATCAAGGGCGGCAAGCTCCGCGCGCTGGTGGTGACGTCCAGCAAACGGCTGGCGATCCTGCCCGAGGTGCCGACCGTCGCCGAGTCCGGCTACAAGGATTTCGAGGCGGTGGACTGGAAGGTCATCGTGGCGCCGGCCGGCACACCGGCCGACGTGGTCAAGCGCCTGAACGCCGCCGTGGCCAAGGCCCTGACCCAGCCCGCCATGATTGCCCAGCTGGCCGCAGAGGGCAGCACGCCCATGAGCGGCAGCCCCGAGCAGGTGGCACGCTACATCAAGGCCGAGCAGGCGGAGTGGGGCAAGCTGATCCGCGACGCGGGCATCAAGCTGGAGTGAGCCTTCCAGCATTGCAGCGACTTGCAGCAGGCCCAATCCCCGAATGTTGAAGAAAAGAGCGAGACCACCATGACCCACCTGAGAAACATTGCCATCGCTGCCGGCCTCGGCCTGGCCCATTTGCTGGCGGCGGCCCAGCCCGCCTGGCCCGAGAAACCGGTGCGCATCGTGGTGCCTTATGCGCCCGGCGGAACGACGGACTACGCCGCCCGGCAAATCGCGCAAAAGCTGACGGAGCAAACCAAACAGTCCTTTTATGTCGAGAACAAGGCCGGTGCCAGCGGCACCATAGGCACCGACCTGGTGGCCAAGGCCGCGCCCGACGGCTACACCCTGCTGACCAACGACACCACCTACGCGATGCTGCCCGCGCTGTTTGCCAAGCTGCCCTGGGACCACGCCAACGGCCTGGTGCCGGTGACCACCATCGCGCAGACGCCGGTGGTGCTGGTGGTGGGCAACGCCTCGCCGTTTAAAACGCTGGCCGAGCTGCTCGCTTATGCCCAGAAAAATCCGGGAAAGCTCAACTTCGGCTCGGCTGGCCCGGGCAGCTCCACGCACCTGTCCGCGGAACTGCTGAAAAAGGAAGGCAAGCTGTTCCTCACCCATATTCCCTACAAGGGCGCGGGGGAGGCGATGCTGGGGGTGGTGTCGGGGCAGGTCGATCTGCTGGTGACCGCCAGCCCCACGGCGATTGCGCAGATCAAGGGCGGCAAGCTGCGCGCCCTGGCCATCACCGGCGACAAACGCCTGGCCAGCCTGCCCGATGTGCCGACCTTCAAGGAAGCGGGCCTGCGCGGCTACACGGTCACCAACTGGTTTGGCCTGGCGGCGCCCAGGGGAACGCCCCCTGCCATCGTGGACAAGCTGCAGGCCGAGCTGAAGAAGGCCTTGGCCGACCCGGCCTTGCGTGAGCGCTTTGCCCAGCAGGGCGCGCAGCCCGGCGGCATGAGCCCGGCCGATTTCGCGGCCTTCATCCGGCAGGAAACCGCGATCTGGGGTGGCGTCGCAAAGCTGGCGAGCGTCAAGCCCGAATAGGCGAAAATCGCACCAGGCCCCACCACCGCACCCGCATCATGTGGAACTTGTCCTTCACGCCCCCCGAACCGATCGAAGCCCGCGTGCTGACGCGCCTGCCCGACGAGTTGCGCCGGCCGCAGCGCAGCGACTGGGCCGACGCCAACAAGCCCGGCCACATCGTTGACTGCTTTCTCGAAGGCCCGTCCTTCGATCGCGCCGGCAACCTGTATCTGACCGACATTCCGCATGGCCGCATTTTTCGCGTCACGCCCGCGCTGGAGTGGCAGCTGGTCGCGGAGTACGACGGCTGGCCCAACGGCACCGCCCTGCATGCGGATGGCTCGCTGTGGATTGCCGATTACCGCCGCGGCCTGCTGCGGCTGGATCCGTCCACCGGGCAGGTCGGCACCGTGCTGGGCCATCGCAACAGCGAGTCGTTCAAGGGGCTGAATGACCTGACCTTTGACGCGCTGGGGCACTGCTACTTCACCGACCAGGGGCAGACCGGGCTGCATGACCCCAGCGGCCGCGTCTACCGGCTGCGCGACAACGGCCAGCTCGACCTGCTGCTCGCCAATGCGCCCAGCCCCAACGGCATTGCCCTGAGCCCCGACGGCCGGGTCCTGTTTGTCGCCGTGACACGCGGCAACGCGGTGTGGCGCGCACCGCTGCTGCCCGACGGCTCGCTGTCGAAAATGGGGGCGTTCCAGACTTTCTTTGGCACCAGTGGCCCGGACGGGATGGCGCTCGATGTCGACGGCCGGCTGGTCGTGGCGCACGCCAGCCTGGGCGGCGCCTTCGTGCTCAATGCCCGCGGCGAGGTGACGAATTTCGTGCGCAGCCCGACTGGCGGCACGGTGACCAATCTGGCCTACCGCCCGGGAACCAACCAGATCGTGATGACCGAGTCGGCCACCGGCACGGTGCTGATGGCGGATTTGCCGGCGCCGGGAG
>CAZWDK010000133.1:0-1231 GCA_964633095.1 uncultured Polaromonas sp.
GTGATGGTCGAGATGCCGGCCATCTCGGTCATGCCCAGGCTCTCGTGCACATGCAGGCCGAACAGGCGCTCGAAGCGCGCGGCGAGTTCCGGCGCCAGCACCGCAGCGCCGGTGCGGCAGTAGCGGATCGACGAAATGTCCGCGCCGTCCAGCGGCACATTGGCCAGCGCCGCCAGCACGGTCGGCACGGCCGACAGCGAGGTCGGGCGGTACTTCTCGACCAGCCGCCAGTAGTTGGCGAGCACCTGCTTGTTGCGCAGCAGGGCCGTGGTCGGAATGATCACTTCCACGCCGGCCGACAGGGACGACAGCGAGGCCGGCAGCACGCCCGCCACATGGAACAGCGGATAGCCGTTGATGGTGACGTCAGTGTGCTGGAGTCCCTGCAGCTTCACGCTGGCCCAGGCGGTGAAGACCTGGGCGCCATGGCTGTGGCGCGCCAGCTTGGGGGCGCCGGTGGTGCCGCCGGTGTGGAAGTAGGCGGCGATGTCGGTGGGGGCGATGTCGCGGCCGCTCACCAGGCGGTCGGCCGGCTCGCGGGCACGCAGGACGTTGAAGTCGGCCACGTCTTCGGGCAGGGATGCCACGCTGCCCACGGCCTCGTCCGGCGGCGCCACGCGCAGCACCGCCCGGAGCGTGGGCACCTGGCCGCGCAGGCGCATGGCCTTGGACCACATGCCGGCCTCATCGTCCGAGCCCCAGGCGATCAACACCTTGGCGCCGGCCGCCGTCATCAGCGCGACCAGCTTGTCGTCGCTCAGCAGCGGATTCAGCGGCTGCACGATGCCGGCCGCTTCGCCGCCCCACAGCGCCAGGTGGTAGTCGAGGCAGCCCGGCAACAGCACCGCGACCGCGTCCTCGGGGCCGACGCCCAGCGAGTGCAGCAGGTTGGCGGTCTGGTGGATGCCGGCCAGCAGCTCGGCGTAGGACCAGCGGATCGGTTCGTCGGCCGGATCGCCACTGCGCAGAAAGGTCAGCGCGGTCCTGCTGCCGAAGGCATGGGCCGAGTTGCAAAAGATTTCGTAGGTGCTGCGCACCGGCAGGGCCGTCGCTATCGGTGTCTGCTCAAGGCGGTGAACATCGTCGATGCTGCGGATTGGAAACGATGGGGCAAAGGGGGGATGGATGGGGTTCACGTGATGTCTCCAGTCGGGGGCAGACATTACTCCGCGGAAATGCCTTTGTCACGGATCACCTTGCCCCATTTGTCGTAGTCCTGGCGCATGCGCGC
>CAZWDK010000133.1:1331-8646 GCA_964633095.1 uncultured Polaromonas sp.
CCCGGCTGCGCCTTGGCATGGGTGATCAGCTTTTGCAAATCCGTCACGCTGGGCATCAGCGTCGGATTGACCACCATCACGATGGGCAAGTCATAGACCGTGGCGACCGGTGCGAAGTCCTTCAGGATGTCGTAGCCGGCCTTCTTGTACAAGTGGGGCGCCAGCAGCGTGGGCGTGGCCAGCATCATGAGCGTGTAGCCATCCGGCGCGCTCTTGGCCACGGCGGCGGCGGCAATGGACCCGGACGCGCCGGCGCGGTTCTCGACCACCACGGGCTGCTTCAGTCGTTCGCTCAATTTCTGGCCAACAATGCGCGACGCCGTGTCAGTGGGGCCGCCCGCCGGGAACGGCACGATCAGCTTGATGGCCTTGTTCGGATAGGCCTGCGCGAATGCCGCGCCGGTGAGCAGCGGCAGCGCCAGGGCGAGCAGGGAACGGCGTGTCAGGCCAAAAATGGATAGCGGGGATTGCATTGTCTTCTCCAGGGTTGATAGGGGGAGGGGCGATTCAAACGTCAAACGACGCCATTCGCCTTCAACTGCGAAAGCTTTTCTTCGGACAGGCCGAGCAGCGACTGCAGCACTTCGCGCGTCCCCTCGCCCAGCTGCGGCGGGGCGCTGCGCACCGGCAGGCGCTCGCCGTCGAAGCGGTAGGGCGGCGCCAGCACGTTCACGCTGCCGGCCTCGGAATGCGGCTGCGTCGTCACGAGTCCGGCATCGGTCGCGCGCTTCGAGGTCAGCGCCTCGTGCAGGCCCAGCACCTCGCCGCAGGGAATGCCGGAGCGGGTCAGCTGTTCGAGCAGCTGCCTGCGTTTCCTGCGCCCGAGCTCGCGGTTGATCTCGGGCATCAGCTCAGCCCGGTTCGCCGAGCGCAGGATGTTGGTCTTGAAGCGTTCGTCGGCCGCCAGGTCGGGGCGCCCGATGACCTCGGTGCAAAAGCGCGCAAACTGGCTGTTGTTGCCGACCGTGATCACCAGCGGTCCGTCTTCGGCATCGAAGACGCCGTAGGGCACGATCGACGGGTGCGCGTTGCCGTAGCGCGGCGGGTCTTCGCCGATCAGCAGCGCTTCGAGGCCGTAGTAGGCGGTGATCATCAGGCCGCAATCGAACAGCGCCATCTCGATGTGGCGGCCCTTGCCGGTCTTCTGGCGCTCGAACAGCGCGGCCAGGATGGCCTGGGCCGAGTACATGCCGGTGAACAGGTCGACTGCGGCCACGCCGAACTTCAGCGGCGGCTGGTCGGCCTCGCCGTTGAGCGCCATCAGCCCGGCCTCGCCCTGCACCACGAGGTCGTAGCCGGGGCGCGCGGCTTCCGGCCCGCTGCGGTCATAGCCAGAGATCGAGCAGTAGATCAGCCCGGGCTGCTCTTCGCGCAGCTGCTCGTAACCGAGGCCCAGCTTGTCGATGCCGCCAAACTTGAAGTTCTGGATCACGACGTCGCTTTGTCGTGCGAGCCCACGGGCGATCTCCTGGCCTTCTGCGGCCTGCAGGTCGAGCGTGACCGAGCGCTTGTTGCGGTTGACGCTGTTGAAGTAGGCGGTCTCGGTGGCGCCGACGCGCAATCCCCAGTCGCGCGTGTCGTCGCCGCGCCCGGGGTGTTCGACCTTGATCACCTCGGCACCGAGGTCGGCCAGCACCATGCCGCACCAGGGGCCGGCCAGGATACGGGACAGATCAAGAACGCGCACGCCGGACAGCGGCAGCGAAGAATTCATCGTTGACATGGCAACTCCAGGGGTTCAGAAGTCCATTGCATGGCAGCAACAGGAAAGGACGGGAATGGCATCAACGCGCGTTCGACTTGCCACGCAGCGCGGCGAAGTCCGGCGCGCGTTTGGACAGGAAGGCGCCTATGCCTTCGGCCGCCTCGTCGTCGCCCTGCGATTCGACCATCAACTGCGCCTCCAATTCCATTTGGGCTTCCAGACCGGCGCCGTAGGCATGGCGGCACAGGGCCTTGATGCGTGCGCTCGCGCGTGCCGGACCGCTGGCGACGCGCGTGGCCAGGGCGACCGCCTCGGCCAGTGCCGCGCCCTTGTCGCTGAGCCGGTTCACGGCGCCCATCGCATGCAGGCGCTCGGCCGGCACGCGGTCGCCGCTCAGGCACAACTCGGTCAGCACCTGGCGCGAGACGAACTCCGACAGGAAGGCGGTGGCGCCGCCATCCGGCGTCAGGCCGACCTTGACGTAGGCCACCGAGAAGAAGGCGTTGCGCGCCACCACCAGCATGTCGCAGGCGAGTGCGATCGACACGCCCGCACCGGCCGCACCGCCCTCGACGGCGGCGATCACCGGCTTGCCGCAATCGCGGATGGCGCGAATCATGCCGTGCAGGCCCTCGAGCTTCTCGCGCCGCTGCGCGGGCGGCAGTTCGCGGCGCGTAGCCAGCTGGTTCAGGTCGCCGCCCGAGCAGAAGAAATCGCCGGCGCCGGTCAGCACGATGGCACCGACCTCGGGGTCGGCTGCCGCCGCGGCCAGTGCCGCCGGCAGCTCGGAATACAGGCCGGCCGTGATGGCGTTGCGCGCCGCCGGGTTGTTGTTGACCAGGACGCGAACCGCGCCTTCCTGGCGGATCAGGACCGCGCCGCTCATGTTGGCCCCCACGCTTGGCACTGCGTGTCCTCGCTGCCCCCCGAGGGGGCGTTCGCTTGCTTGGGGCGGCCCGGCGCGGCGCTCATTGGGCGACCTGCTTGCCGAGAGCGATGTAGCGCTGCAGATGATGGTCTTCGTCGCCGAGCTGGTGGTCGATCATCACCAGGCGCTTGGCATAGTGGGCCAGCGGCAGTTCCCAGGTCATGCCAATGCCGCCGTGCATCTGGATGCTCTCTTGCGCCACCAGCGTGCCGATGCGCCCTATGCTGAACTTGGCCGCCGACAGCGCACGCTCGCGCGTCAGCCGGTCCGCGTCGATCGCCGCGGCGGCATTGATCACGGCCGAGCGGGCCTGCTCGATCTCGAGCAGCAGGTCCGCCATGCGATGTTGCAGCGCCTGGAAGCTACCGATCAGCGTGCCGAACTGCTTGCGCGTGCGCAGGTAGTCGAGCGTCGCAGTCTTGGCGGCTTCCATGGCGCCCAGCGCCTCGGCGCACAGCGCCAGCACGCCGCGGCCGATGGCGCGTTCCAGCGTGGCGTGGCCCTGGCCTTCGGCGCCCAGCAGCGCATCGGCGCCCAGCGTCACGCCGTCTAGTGTCAGTTCGGCCACGCGGCCGCCGTCGATGGCGGGGCAGCCGCGCACGAGCAGCCCCTTCGTTTTCGCGGGGACCAGGAACAGCGAGATGCCGGCCTCGCTGTCCACCGCAGCCGAGGTGCGTGCCGAGACCACGAACAGGTCGGCCTGCTCGCCCTGCGGCACCACGGCCTTGGCGCCTTTGAGCACCCAGCCGTCGCCGCTGCGCTCGGCGCGGGTCTGCACGCGCGCCAGTTCGTAATGCGCGCCGGGCTCGTCATGCGCCAGCGCCGCGATCGTCGCGCCGCCTATGATGCCGGCGAGCTGGGCCTTCTGCGCCTCGCTGCCGGCGGCGGAAATCGCGTCGCCGGCCATGAGCGCGCCCAGCAGGGGCTCGACCACCAGGCCACGGCCCAGGGCCTCGAAGACCACGGCGATGTCGAAGCCGTTACCGTCGATACTGCCGAAGCCGCCGTCGGCTTCGCGAAAGAGCGCGCCGATCACGCCGAGCTCGGCGAACTGCTGCCAGATCTCGGCGCTGAAACCCTGGGCCGACTTCGCGATCTTGTCGCGCGCCTCGAAGGCGTACTGCTCGGCGACGAAGCGGTTCAGGCTGTCGGCGAGCATGCGCCGGTCTTCGGTGTGTTCGAAGTTCATGGTCTTGCTTTCACAGTCCCAGGATCATCTTGGAGATGATGTTTTTCTGGATTTCGTTGGAGCCGCCGAAGATCGACAGCTTGCGGTTGTTGAAGTAGCGCGACGCGGCGGACGCCGCATAGGCCGGGCCTATGGGCACGCCGTCGAAGCCTTCTTCGAGCGCCGCGGCGACGAAGGGCCGCGCATAGGGGCCCATCGCGCGGCGGATCAGCGACGAGATTTCCTGCCGGATCTCGGTGCCGCGGATCTTGAGCATGGAGCTCTCGGCGCCCGGCACGCCGCCGCCGGCCACGGCCGCGATCACGCGCAGGTTGGTGGTCTTCATGTTCTCCAGGTCGATCTCGACGCGGGCCAGGCGCGCCGCGAAGGCCGGGTCTTCGGCCAGTGGGCGGCCGTTCTTCGTCTGCTTCGCGGCGATGGCCTTGAGCTGCTCCAGCGCGGCCACCGAGAAGCCGACGCCGGCGATGTTGGTGCGCTCGTAGGTCAGCAGGTACTTGGCGCAGGTCCAGCCCTTGTCCTCTTCGCCCACCAGGTTCTCGGCCGGCACGCGCACGTCGGAGAAGAAGACCTCGTTGACCTCGTGCTCGCCGTCCAGCGTGATGATGGGCCGCACCTCGACGCCGGGCGAGTTCATGTCGATCAGCAGGAAGCTGATGCCTTCCTGCTTCTTGGCCTCGCGGTTGGTGCGCACCAGGCAGAAGATCATGTTGGCGTGCTGGCCCAGCGTGGTCCAGGTCTTCTGGCCGTTGACGATGTAGTGCTCGCCCTGGGCATCGTGGCCGCGCACGGCCGAGGTCTTGACCGCCGCCAGGTCGGAACCGGCGCCGGGTTCCGAATAGCCCTGGCACCACCAGTCCGAGCCGTCGAGGATGCGCGGCAGCCAGTGGCGCTTCTGCGCCTCGTTGCCGTACTTGATCAGCACCGGCCCCAGCATGTTCACGCCGAAGGGCACGATGCGCGGCGCATGGGCCAGCGCGCATTCGTTCTCGAAGATGAACTTCTCGACCGCGCTCCAGCCCGGGCCGCCGTACTGTTCGGGCCAGTGGTTGGCCAGCCAGCCGCGCGCGTTGAGGATGGCGTGCCACTCTTCCATGTCGGCCTTGCCGAGGTGCTTGCCGCTGGCGACCTTGTCGGACAGGCGCTTGGGCAGCTTGTCCGCCAGGAAGGCTCGCACTTCGTCGCGGAAGGCTTCTTCCTTGGAGGTGAAGTTCAGGTCCATGTCGTGCCTCTAGTCAGTTGAGGACAGAGCAAAAATTACTGCGCAATTTCTTGGTCTGTCCCGCAAGGTTTCAATAAATCTCGAACAGGCCGGCTGCGCCCATGCCGCCGGCGATGCACATGGTGACGACGGCGTACTTGGCGCCGCGCCGCTTGCCTTCGATCAGCACGTGGCCCGTGAGCCGCGCACCGGTCATGCCGAAGGGGTGGCCGATGGAAATCGCGCCACCGTTCACGTTGAGCCGCTCGTCGGGAATGCCGAGACGCTGCTGGCAATAGATGGACTGCGAAGCAAAAGCCTCATTTAATTCCCACAGGCCGATGTCGTCAACCTTGAGGCCATGGCGCGCCAGCAGCTTGGGCACCGCGAACACCGGGCCTATGCCCATTTCGTCGGGCTCGCAGCCGGCCAGCGCGAGGCCGCGGAAGGCGCCCAGCGGCTTCAGGTTGGCGCGCTCGGCGTCCCTGGCTTCCATCAGCACGCAGGCCGAAGCGCCATCGGACAACTGCGAGGCATTGCCCGCGGTGATGAACTTGTCGGCGCCCATCACGGGTTGCAGCTTGGCGAGCGCGTCGTAGGTGGTGCCGCGGCGGTTGCAGTTGTCTTCGGAAACCGTGACCTGGCGATGCGTGACTTCCTTGGTCTCCTTGTCGGTCACGGCCATGGTGGTGGTGCAGGCGACGATCTCGTCCTTGTAGCGTCCTGCCAGTTGAGCCTCTTCGGTCTTGCGCTGGCTCTCGGCCGAGAAGCGGTCCTGCGCCTCGCGGCTGATGCCGTAGCGCTGGGCCACGATGTCGGCGGTTTCGATCATCGCCATGTAGAGCGCGGGCTTGTGCTCCACGATCCACGGGTCCATGCCGCTGTCGCCGCTGTCGGTCGCGCTGCGGCTGCGGATCTGCGAGATGCTCTCCACGCCGCCCGCGATCATGGCCGGCGCGCCCTCGACGACGATGCGCCCCGCCGCCATCGCGATGGCCTGCAGGCCCGAAGCACAGAAGCGGTTGACCGTGCTGCCGGCGATGCTGATCGGCAGGCCGGCGCGCACGATGCTCTGGCGCGCCACGTTGCGGCCGGTGGTGCCCTCGGGGTAGCCGCAGCCGAGGATCGCGTCCTCGATCAGCGCCGGGTCCAGCCCCGAGCGCTCCACGGCGGCTTTCACCGCGAAGGCGGCCAGCGTAGCGCCGGGCGTGATGTTGAATTCGCCGCGGTGCGCCTTGGTGAGCGGCGTGCGGGCGGTTGAAACGATGACGGCTTCGCGCATGGTGTGTCTCCTGGGGTGGCCCGTGGTGTGGGCGGCTTACTCGGATTGATTGAGGCTGGCGAAATCGGCGCCGCGTTCGACCAGCGCCAGCAGCAGCGGCGAGGGCTGCCAGAACAGCGGGTCTTCCTTGGCGAATTCGCGGATGTCGGCGAGCACCTCGGGCAGGCCCACGGTGTCGGCGTACTTCATCGGCCCGCCGCGATGGCGCGGAAAGCCGTAGCCGTAGAGGAAGGTCACGTCGACGTCGAGCGGACGCAGCGCGATGCACTGGTGCACCACGTTGGCGCCCTCGTTGATCATCGCGGCCATGTAGCGGCGCATGATCTCGTCGTCGCTGAAGCTGCGCGGCGTGATGCCGGCGCGCGCGCGCTCGGCGTCGATGATGGCCAGCACTTCGGGATCCGGCTGGCCGGTGCGCGCGCCCTCGGGGTAGAGGTAGTAGCCGCGGCCGGTCTTCTGGCCGAACCAGCCGCGCTCGCAGATGCGGTCGGCAATCTGCACATAGCGCGCCTTCGGGTCGCGCGTGGCGGCCTTGCGCTTGCGCGTGGCCCAGCCGATGTCGCCGCCGGCCAGGTCGGACACCTGGAACGGGCCCATCGGGTAGCCGAAGTCGCGCACGGCCTGGTCGATCTGGTAGGGCGAGGCGCCGTCCTCCAGCATGTGGTCGGCCGCCTGGCGGTAGACCGCGAGGATGCGGTTGCCGATGAAGCCGTCGCACACGCCGGCGCGCACCGGCGTCTTCTTCAGCGTCTTCGCCAGCTCGAAGCCGGTGGCGACCACGTCGGCGCTCACCTTGGCCGGCACCACGATCTCCAGCAGCTTCATGATGTTGGCCGGCGAGAAGAAGTGCAGGCCCAGCACGTCGGCCGGGCGCGAGATGCTGGCGGCGATCTCGTCGATGTCGAGGTAGGAGGTGTTGGTGGCCAGCACCGCCCCGGGCTTGCAGACGCGGTCGAGTTCGGCGAACACCGCCTTCTTGACCGCCATGTCCTCGAATACGGCTTCGACCACCA
>CAZWDK010000134.1:0-8493 GCA_964633095.1 uncultured Polaromonas sp.
GTCGCTGGCGTTTTTGGGAACGCCCAGCGTGTCGTAATAGTCTTTTTTGGCCATGAAAATGCGCGTTCGGTAAATAAAAATTCCGCGGTCCGCAAACGGGAAAGCGGAATCCTGGGTTCAAGCCTGGATTCCGCTCGCCTGCATCGGGGCCAGGCCCCGAGCGGGGTCTTAGCCCTTTTTGACTTCCTTGACTTCGGCGTCCACCACGTTGTCATCGGCCGGTTTGGCATGCGCCTGCTCGGCGCCAGCCGCACCCGCCGCATCGCCACCGGCCGCAGCCTGCGAGGCCTGCATGTCGGCGTACATTTTTTCGCCCAGCTTCTGGCTGGCTTCCATCAGGGCCGTGTTCTTCGCATCAATGGCGGCCTTGTCCTCGCCCTTGAGCGCTTCTTCCATGTCCTTGATGGCGGCTTCGATTTTTTCTTTCTCGCCGGCGTCCAGCTTGTCGCCGTACTCGACCAGCGATTTCTTCACGCTGTGCACCATGGCTTCGGCATTGTTCTTGGCTTGCACGAACTCGACCTTTTTCTTGTCTTCTTCGGCGTTCAGCTCGGCGTCTTTCACCATTTGCTGGATCTCGGCTTCGGACAAACCGGAGTTGGCCTTGATGGTGATCTTGTTTTCCTTGCCGGTGCCCTTGTCCTTGGCGCCCACATGCAGGATGCCGTTGGCGTCGATGTCGAAGGACACTTCAATTTGCGGCGTGCCGCGCGCTGCCGGCGGAATGCCTTCCAGGTTGAACTCGCCCAGCGCCTTGTTGCCGGAGGCGATTTCACGCTCGCCCTGGAACACCTTGATCGTCACGGCCGGCTGGTTGTCTTCCGCGGTCGAGAAGGTCTGTGAAAACTTGGTCGGGATGGTCGTGTTTTTCTTGATCATCTTGGTCATCACGCCGCCCATGGTTTCAATACCCAGGGACAGCGGGGTGACGTCGAGCAGCAGCACGTCGGTGCGGTCGCCGGACAGCACCTGGCCCTGGATCGCAGCGCCCACGGCCACGGCCTCGTCGGGGTTCACGTCCTTGCGCGGCTCCTTGCCGAACAACTCCTTGACCTTTTCCTGCACCTTGGGCATGCGCGTCTGGCCGCCGACCAGGATCACGTCGTGGATGTCGCTCACGCTGACGCCCGCATCCTTGATGGCGGTACGGCAGGGCGCAATGGTGCGCTCGATCAGTTCTTCGACCAGGCTTTCCAGCTTGGCGCGCGTCATCTTGATGTTCAGGTGTTTCGGGCCCGAGGCATCGGCCGTGATGTAGGGCAGGTTGATGTCGGTCTGCGCGCTGTTGGACAGCTCGATCTTGGCCTTCTCGGCGGCTTCCTTCAGGCGCTGCAGGGCCAGCACGTCCTTGCTCAGGTCCGCGCCTTGCTCTTTCTTGAACTCGGCAATGATGTAGTCGATGATGCGCTGGTCGAAGTCTTCACCGCCCAGGAAGGTGTCGCCGTTGGTGGACAGCACTTCAAACTGCTTTTCGCCGTCGACATCGGCAATCTCGATGATGGAGATGTCGAAAGTGCCGCCACCCAGGTCATAGACGGCAATCTTGCGGTCGCCTTTTTCCTGCTTGTCCAGGCCAAAGGCCAGGGCGGCAGCGGTAGGCTCGTTGATGATGCGCTTGACTTCCAGGCCGGCAATGCGGCCGGCGTCCTTGGTGGCCTGGCGCTGGCTGTCGTTGAAATAGGCCGGCACGGTGATGACGGCTTCGGTCACCGGCTCGCCCAGGTAGTCCTCGGCGGTCTTTTTCATCTTGCGCAGGATGTCGGCGCTGACCTGCTGGGCGGAGATCTTCTTGCTGCGCACTTCGACCCAGGCGTCGCCGTTGTCGGCGGCCGTGATCTTGTAGGGCATCAGGTTGATGTCCTTCTGGACCTCTTTTTCGGTGAACTTGCGGCCGATCAGGCGCTTGATGGCGTACAGCGTGTTCTTGGCGTTGGTGACGGCCTGGCGCTTGGCCGAGGCGCCGACCAGTACTTCACCGTCTTCCTGGTAGGCGACGATGGATGGCGTGGTGCGCGCACCTTCCGAGTTCTCGATGACGCGCGGCGTGTTGCCTTCCATGACGGACACGCAGCTGTTGGTGGTGCCCAAGTCGATACCGATGATTCTTCCCATGATTTACTCCAGTTAGTTTGATTTGTTAAAGATTGAATTTCAGGTGGTGCCGGCTTTGGCCGGCGCCTTGACAACTATGTTGATGACTTGTGGATAAGTTTTGAAACTTCAAGTGCCGGACAGGCTTCTCAAACTTCTTTGGGGGCCGCGACAGTCACCAGGGCCGGGCGCAGCACGCGCTCGGCAATCAGGTAGCCCTTTTGCAGCACGCTGACCACGGTGTTGGCGTCCTGCTCGGCCGGCACCATGCTGATGGCCTGGTGCTGGTGCGGGTCAAACTTGCTGCCGTTGGCCGGGTTGATTTCGACCACCTTGTTGCGCTCGAGCGCGCTTTTGAGCTGCTTGAGCGTGGCCTCCGTGCCTTCGCGGATATGTTCCGGGCTGGCGTCCTTGATCGCCAAGCCGGCCTCCAGGCTGTCCATCACGGGTAGCAGGCTGTCGGCAAAGCTTTCCAGGGCAAATTTGCGGGCCTTGGCAATTTCGTCGTCGGCGCGGCGGCGGGCGTTTTCGGTTTCCGCCTTGGCGCGCAGGTAGCTGTCGGCCAGTTCGGCGTTTTTGGCCTGCAGCAAGGCCAGTTCGGCCTGGGCCTGGGTCAGCGCGTCGAATTCGTTGGCAGCCTGTGCGGCTTCCAGTTCTTCGGGGCTGGGAGCGCCGCTAAGTGATTGATTTTGCTCGGGTTGTTTATTTTCAGACATGCTGGGGAAACGGGGTTAAAACTGACAAAAAAACTAACTGGGGACGGCAAAGCCCTTTTCAAGACAAGGGATTCGATCTGGATTGCGGGTTTTTTTATGTGTGAGGTGCTGGGGTGGCGATGCACCAAATAAGGGCAATCGGCCCAGCCCAGGCGGCTGGTCGCCCAAAAAAAGACAGGCACTCGGCCTGTCTTGTTTGGCAAACCCCGCGGGGCTTGCACGGCGCAGCGAAATTTTATTTCTTTTTGACGGCGACGGGGCTGACCTTGGTCTGGGTGACGGCCCATTTGCCGGCAAAGGCCTGCAGGTCGTTCAGGCGTTTGAGCAGGTCCGCGCCCAGCGTGGTGACGGTGTAGCCTTCGCTGCCATGGCCGAGCAGGCCGGCGGCGCGCAATTCCTTGATGCGGGTGTTCAGGGTGTTGGGGGTGATGCTGCCAATGCTGTCTTGCAGGAGGCGAAAAGTCTGCGGATGGCCGTCTTTCAGGGCCCACATCACGCGCAGTGCGTAGCGTGATTCCAGCAGTTCCAGCAACTGGCCTACAGCTGCGTTTTCTTTGGCACTCATTCGGTTTTCTCCTCTGGTCACAATCGGGTCATGCTCAGGCCGCGGCAGCCTGGCAAGCAAAAAGCTTGCGCCAAATATAACGCAATTTCTGTGCTGCTACTAGTTTTATAGCTACCTATGCCCGTACGGTTTAGGCTTGCAGCCAAAAAGGCTTGAAAAGTTGCGGGCAATATGCTGGGCCGGTGTTTCCCGGAACGTGACACCGGGCCTTCGGGCGGAGTCCGCCGGCGCTCGGTTTCCAGGCATCAGAGGTAGATTTTCTGCAGCAGGCGGATCAGGGTCTTGCGCTCTGTTGCCGTCAAGCGGCTGGCGGCGTCAGACTCCAGCTCCTGTGCCGTGCGTTCCGCGTCGTGCATCAGCTCTCGCCCGCTGGCGCTCAGGTGCAAGCCTACTGCCCGGCCATCGTTGGGATGGGGCCGGCGGGTCAGCAGGTCCCGGTTTTCCATCGACCTGACCATGCCCACCAGGTTGGGTGGCTGGATGTTGAGCATCGCGCACAGCTGGCGTGACGTGATGCCGGGGTTGTGGTGAACGAGGGAGAGTACCGAAAAGTCCACCGGCCGCAACCCATAGACGGCCATTTTCTCCAGGAAAGCGTCGATGATGACCAGCGCGGCGCGGCGTGCGTTGTAGCCGATCAGGCCTTCCAGGTAGGTGGTATCGACTGCCTCGACGGCGGGGACGGGAGATTTTTCGGGCATGAGCTTGAGGATGAAAAAGGTTCCGGCCGGGTGTCCAGCCGCTCCTTGATGATACCCATGCGCATGTCGAATTCAGGCAGTACCCAGTGGCGCAGGGCGCTTGCGGGCGCGGTCCAGCGTGTAGCATCTTCCCCGCAGGCCTGGGGCGTCATGGCCGTTTCGATCTGGCCCCAGGCCCAGGCCAGTAGCGCCAGCGTGAGCGCGCGCAGGTAGTCGTCCGCGACCCAGTAGGGCAGTTCGGGGTTGCCGGGAGCGGCCTGCACCAGTTCCGATGCGAGTGAGCGCAGCCCGGCGAAGCGGCTCAACAGCTGGGCGTGCGCGACATTGCTGGCATCCAGTCCGTCACCCAGTTCATCCAGCAGGGCCGCCAATGCCGAGCCGCCGTCCGGCAGCATCTTGCGCACCAACAGGTCAATCGCCTGGACCTCGTTCGTGCCTTCGTAGATCATGGTCACGCGCGAATCGCGCACGATCTGCTCGATGCCCCATTCCTTCACGTAACCGTGGCCCCCGAATACCTGCAGGCATTCGCTGGCACCGTGAAAGGCCTGGCTGGTGAGCGCGGCCTTGAGCACCGGCGTGACCAGGCTGCACCAGCGCTGGGCGCTGCCCTGGCGCGCCGGATCGGGATGGTTCCTGGCGATGTCGAGTTCGATGCCGGTCTTGTAGGCCAGCAGGCGGCCGCCGTCGATCCAGGCGCGCTGGGTGTCCAGAATGCGGCGGATGGCGGGATGCCCGGCAATGAGATCGGCAGCCTCGGCACTGTTGCGCGGTCCGGGTGAGCGCATCTGGCGGCGCTCACGGGCATAGGCGTCGGCCTTCTGCCATGCGGCGTCGAGCAGGCCGATGCCCTGCAGCGCCACATGCAGCCGGGCCGCGTTCATCATCACGAACATGGCGTTCAGGCCGCGGCCGGGCTCGCCGACGATCCAGCCGGTGGCGTCATCAAAGCGCATGACGCAGGTGGGGCTGCCGTGCAAACCCATCTTTTCCTCGATGCGCTCGCAATGCACTGCGCTGCGCGCGCCGTCGGGCATGAACTTGGGCACCAGAAACAGCGACAGCCCTTTCGGGCCGGCGGGCGCATCGGGCAAACGGGCCAGCACCAGGTGCACGATGTTGTCGGTCAGGTCATGCTCACCACCGGAGATGAAGATCTTGGTGCCGCTGAGCAGGAAACTGCCGTCGGGCTGTGGCAGGGCCCTGGTGCGCACCAGGCCCAGGTCGCTGCCCGCCTGGGGTTCGGTCAGGCACATGGTGGCCAGCCATTCGCCGGTGGCGATCTTGCCCAGGTAGCGCGCCTTCAGCTCGTCGCTGCCATGGTGCTTCAGGCACTCATAGGCGCCATGCAGCAGGCCGGGCGCCATGACCCAGCCGTGGTTGGCGGCGCTGAGCATTTCATAGAGCACGGCTTCCAGCAGCGCGGGCAGGCCCTGGCCGCCGTCCTCGGGTGCACAGGCCAGCGCGGGCCAACCCGCTTGCCAGAAGGCCTGGTAGGCGTCCCTGAAACCCGGCGGTGCAATGACTGTGCCATCCGCAAACTTGCAGCCGACGGCATCACCGACGCTTTGCAGGGGCGCGACTTCCTGCGCGACGAATTTTCCCGCCTCATCCAGCACCTGCCGCATCAGTTCGATGTCGCAGTCTGCATGGGGCTCAAGCGCCTGCAACTGAGCAGCGGCCTTGAGCACATCGTGAAGAATGAAGCCGATATCGTGCAGATGGGGCTGGTAGTGCATGAGTGGGGCGCCTTGCCTGGAGTGCTTGGACTGGAGTGCTTAGAACTTGTGGTTGATGCCCACCATCGTCCCGGTCTGGGATCCACCCAAAGCGGGGTTGCTGCCAGGTGCACCGCCGCTGACAGAGACGTTGGTCTGGCTATCGTTGCGAATCGTGCCGATTTGAGCGTACAAGGTCGTGCGCTTCGATAGCTTGTACAGCGACCGCACCGCCAGCAGGGTGGAGTCAAAGTTGTCGACGTTCTTGTAGTTCAGCTTGGCGAGAGTTCCGTCAATCGTCCAGGCCGGAGTGACTGGGTAAGCCGCCGCCAGGTACCAAAGGTCGCTTTTGGGTCGCGTCGCGCTGCCGTCGTTGTTGCGTCGAATGACGCCAACGCCAACTTTGACGCTGGCCAGGTTCACGTAGCCATTCACTACCAGCCGGGAGTCGGATTTGGAACTGCTGGTCAGGCCGGCAGGCAGCACCACATCCGTAGCGCTGGCAGGCGTTCGGCCGTTCAGTTCGTCATAAGCCAATGCTGCGCCCCAGGTCTTGGTGTCGTATTTCACCATGGCCGACCACTCGCGGCATGCCTTGGAATCAACCCCGCTTTCGCCTGGGCAATTGGTTCCAGCAGGCGATGGACCTGCATTGACGGTGTCACGGCCCAGGCTGTAGGTGGCGCCTACGGTGAAGTCGCTGAATTTGCCTTTGTACGCAATTGAATTATCGATGCGTGCATTGGGGATGTAGCTGTCCAGAGAGCCGAGTCCATAGATGCTGGGCCCCACAATATCCGAATCCAGGAGGGACCAGAACAGCATGGTCCATTGACGGCCCAGCGTGACAGCGCCCCAATCACCACTGAGTCCCACCGTCGACTGGCGCCCGAACAGGCGGCCACCTTGGCCCGAAGCGCCGGTGTCCGGGGCAAAACCCATTTCAAGCGTGTAGATGGCACTCAAGCCGGCGCCAAGATCTTCTTGGCCACGCATGCCCACCCGAGAAGGAAGGATGCCGGTATTGGAGGGCACGCGCGTGATGCGGCCGCCGGCCGGCGCGACGTTGCTCACAGACTCAACGCCAGCATCGATGATGCCGTAGAGGCTGACACTTTGTGCTTGAACAGCACCTGTTGCGACCAGTCCAGCCAGTCCGGTCAGGGTGATGAGGGAGGAAATTTTCATGCTTGTCTCGTGGTAATAGTGGTTTTTTTCTGGCCATTCCTGGAATGTCGTTGCACACTGGCAACTGAATCTTTCAGCGGACTCACAAGTTCCCGGAATGTCATTGATCTCTAACCGCTGAAATTTGAACCTCATGCAGAGTCGCAACAGCGAGCTGGATTTTCTGTAGCGGCAGGTGAAAGTTGGTCGCATACGCCTGAAGATGAGCGGGCTGCACGGATCGCCACCGCGACCCGTCTGTCAGACATCAGTCCGACATCAGTCAGGCATCAGGATTCGGCGGTGAAACCGATCTTCCTGATCAGCGGGCCCCAGCGGTCAAACTCAAGCTTTTGGCTGCGTGCCATGTCTTCAGCGCTGCCGCCAAACGGGATCAGCCCCACCACCGTCAACGAATCAACGACGGATTTGTCCTTGATCGCGAGGTTGATCGCGGCATTGGCCGCGGCAATAACGGCTGCAGGGGTTTTTGCAGGCGCGTAAAAACCGAACCACTCTTCGACGGTCAGGTCGGCAAAGCCCTGCTCGGCGAAGGTCGCGACTTCGGGCACGAACGGTGAGCGCTGTTTTCCGGATGTCGCCAGGATGCGCAGCTTGCCGGCCTTGTGGTTGGGGATGAAATCGCCGTGCGGTGTGACCATGGCGGCGAGCTGTCCACCGACAACATCGGTCACGCCAGGCACCGACCCCCGGTAGGGCACGTGCTTGAGTTCAACGTTGTTGTTCATGCCCAGCAAGGCACCAATGAAGTGAGGGGTTGAACCGGCTGCGGGCGAGCCATAGCTGGCGTCTTTCGGGTTGGCCTTGGCCCACGCGAGAAAGTCCTGGACGTTCTTGACGGAGCCTGGCACGAGGGGCCCGACAGCCAGGCCATGATGTATCACGGAGGCGGTCCCCACCGGTACAAAGTCCTTGAGCGGGTCATAAGCCAGTTTTTTGTAGATGTGCGGATACAGCGACATGCATGAGAACGGTGTCATCGCCAACACAGACCCGTCCGCCGCAGCCATCTTGAGTGCTTCCAGCGCAATGCGGCCACCGGCTCCAGCCTTGTTGTCCACGATCGCGTTGTTTTTGGCGTAAGCGGTGCTGCCGAGCCTGTCACCCACGCGGCGCGCGCAAATGTCTCCTGAGCTGCCGGCCGAAAAGCCATAAAGAATCTTGACTTGCTCCAGCGCCTGCGCGAAGGCGGAAAAAGGCGCGAGGCCGGCGGTCGCTGCCGCGAGCGCTGCGGAGGTCTGAATGAAATTGCGACGTGTTTGCATGAAATGTCTCCTTGTAGTTAGGTAGGCGAGGGAAGCGAATGGACTCGTGGAACGCAAGCGCATCAAGACTCGGCGAAGAGTCCCAGGGTCTTGATCAGGCGGCGCCACTCCTCGGCGTCTGCCCCGAGCAAGTCGGCCGGTTGCGCCATGCTGCCTACCACGTCTGGTTGCGCCAGGGCTGGTTGCAGGCAGGCGGCGGCGCGGCATGTGTTCATAGGCTTGTCTCGTGTATTCAAAAATGCGGGTTTT
>CAZWDK010000135.1:0-3734 GCA_964633095.1 uncultured Polaromonas sp.
GGTTCATGAAGGCGAAGCCGAACAGGTAGGCCGACAGCGTCTGCTGCATTTCCACCGGCGTGGCACCGAGCGAGCGGGCCATGCCGGAAAATGCCGGGATGTAGGTGTCGATTGAAAACGGCCCCAGCATGCCGAGAACGGCCAACAGGGCGGCAAGCGTCCAGCGCGGCGCACGCCAGAGTTGCTCGGCGTTCGGGTTCATTGTTGTTTCAATTTCAGGGCGGTTTCGTACAGCTCGTTGCGCGGTGCGCCGGTGATTTCGGCGGCGACCTTCACGGCGGTTTTCAGCGGCAGTTCCGCCAGCAGCAATTGCAGCACCCGGCTGCCGTCTTGCGGCCCCTGCTGGCTGGGCGCCGGGTGCAGCACCAGCGCAAATTCACCGCGCGTGCGTTGCGGGCTGGCGGCCAGCCAGGCCGGCAAATCCTGCGCCGCGACCGTGGCAATTTCCTCAAACTGCTTGGTCAGCTCGCGCCCCACGGTGACCGGCCGGTCCTGCAGCACCGCCATGGCGCGCGCCAGCGCTTCTATGCGGTGCGGGGCTTCCAGAATCACGGTGGCGCGCGTATCGGCCTGCAGGGCCTGGATGGCCTGGTCGCGCTCGCCCGCCTTGCTGGGCAAAAAACCGGCGAACACAAAGCCCGACTCGCCCGTGAGGCCGGCCACGCTCAAGGCCGTGGTGACGCTGCTGGCGCCCGGCAGGGGCATGATGGCCAGCCCGGCGGCCCGCACGGCGGCCACCAACCTTGCGCCTGGGTCGCTTACGGCCGGCGTGCCTGCATCGCTGACATAGGCCACGCGCTCGCCGCGCTGCAAGCGCTCAACGACGAGGCTCGCGGCCTGCGCCTCGTTGTGCTCGTGCACCGCCAGCAGCGGCTTTTCTATGCCATATTGGCGCAGCAGGGTTTGCGTGTGGCGCGTGTCCTCGCAGGCAATCGCGTTCACCAGCTGCAGCACATGCAGGGCGCGCAGGCTGATGTCGGACAGGTTGCCGATGGGGGTGGCCACGACGTAAAGTGCGCCTTCCGGATAATGTTGCAAGCCCGCTGCGGCGCGTGCCGCAGCCAGTGCCAATTCGAAAGAAGCGTTCAATGTGGTTTTCCAGAAAGCAGGTTGTCAAGTCACCGCCGGACGGCGCTCAGGCGTCGCCGGGGCAGGGCAACGCCAAGGCGCTGCCGCGACAGCCTACCACCAAGTCGCGCGGCGATGCGGCGGAGTCCGCCGCGCTCGCCTATTTGGTGCGAGCCGGCTTGCGATTGGTGGCGGCCAATTATCGAACGCCGGGGCGGGGTGGCGGCGAGATTGACCTGGTGATGCATGCGGCCGACGGCACGCTGGTGTTTGTCGAGGTCCGCCAGCGCGCTGGCAGCTCGCACGGCGGAGCCGGGGCCAGCATAGGCGCCGTCAAGCAGCAGCGCATTATTTTTGCGGCGCGCCATTATTTGATGCGCTTCGCCAGTCCACCGCCCTGCCGTTTTGATGTGGTGCTGGTGCACGGGCTGCCGGAGCCGGGCACGGAGGCGCGCATTGAGTGGCTGCCCGCCGCGTTTGATGCTTCCTGATGCCTGCCGTCTGGGCCGGACCGGGGCGACCGCCATCCTGGCGAGCCGCAGTTCTCTGATCGATAACCCCCCGCTGCAAGCGATGAGCCGGTTCTGGGCCCATCACCAATGCGTCGAACGCAAGGGCTTGCGCAGCGGCTTGCGTACTGGATACTCCCTATAGGGTGCACGGGGCACCGCGTTAAATTGTCAGCTGGCTGAAACCCTCAGGAGAACCCATGAAAAACAACACCATTGCAGGCTTCACGATGTCCTTGCTGTGCCTTGCGCTCAGCCCGCTGGCGCAGGCGCAAAGCGCCGGCGGCAAGGAGGCGCTGTACACCCAAAGCCTGGCCGCCACCTGCGCCAACTGCCATGGCACCAACGGCAAGGTGGTCCCGGGCTCCAGCGTGACCTCGCTGGCGGGCCTCGATAAAAGCTACATCATTGCCCAGATGGCAGCCTTCAAGTCCGGCGCCCGTCCGGCCACGGTGATGCACCAGATCAGCAAGGGCTACAACGACGCGCAGATCGAGTCGCTCGCGGCCTACTTTGCCGCCCAGAAGAAGTAAGCCGGAACAACAAAAGCATGCAAGGACTGAATATCATGAATACGCCTCTTCATTCGGCCGCCGCGGCCGGCTTCCCGCGCCGCAGCTTTCTGCAATCGACCGCCGCCCTGGGCCTGCTGGGCCTGGCCGGTTGCGCCAGCCTGTCCGGCATTCCGTCCAAGGCCAAGGTGGTGGTGATTGGCGGTGGCTACGGCGGCGCCACGGCCGCCAAATACGTGCGCCTGCTGTCCGATTACAAAATTGACGTGGTGCTGATCGAGCCGCAGGACGCCTTTATTTCCTGTCCCATCTCCAACCTGGTGCTGGGTGGCAGCAAGCAGCTGGGCGACATCACCACCTCGTACGCGGGCCTGTCGAAAAACCACGGCATCACCGTCGTCAAGGACTACGCCAGCGCGGTCGACACCGCCAAAAAAACCGTCACGCTGGCGGGCGGCGCCAGCATCGCCTATGACAAGCTGGTGGTCTCGCCCGGCATCGAGCTGATGTTTGACAGCATTGAAGGCCTGAAGCAAGCCCATGCCTCGGGCCAGATCCTGCAGGCCTGGAAGGCCGGCGCGGAGACCGTGGCGCTGCGCAAGCAACTCGAAGCCATGCCCGACGGCGGCGTCTACGCCCTGACCATTCCGGAAGCACCGTATCGCTGCCCGCCCGGCCCGTATGAGCGCGCAAGCGTCATCGCCGCCTACTTCAAGGCCGCCAAGCCACGCAGCAAGGTGTTGATTCTCGATGCCAACCCCGATGTCACCTCCAAGGGCCCGCTCTTCAAAAAGGTCTGGGCCGAGCAGTACCCGGGCATTCTTGAATACCGCGGCCAGCACAAGGCGACCGCGGTCGATGCCAAGGCCGGCATCATCAAGTTTGATGTGCAGGACGACGTCAAGGCCAGCGTGCTGAATGTCTTGCCCGCCATGCGCGCCGGAACGATTGCGGTGCAGACGGGGCTGAATAACCAGGCCAACAAGCGTTGGTGCGGCGTCAATTACCAGACCTTCGAGTCCACCGCCGCCAAGGACGTGCATGTGCTGGGCGATGCCATCCAGATTGCCCCCGGCATGCCCAAAAGCGGCCACATGGCCAACAACCACGGCAAGGTGGCGGCGGCGGCGATGGTGGCGCAGCTTTCCGGTTGGGACGTGAACCCTGCGCCCATGCTGAGCAACACCTGCTACAGCTTTGTCGACCCGAAAAACGTGATCCACGTGGCCAGCGTGCATGAGTATGTGGCGGCCGAAAAAACCTTCAAGACGGTGGCCGGCTCGGGCGGCGTCAGCGCCGGCCCGACCGAGCTCGAGGGCGTCTATGCCCTGAACTGGGCGAGCAACATCTGGGCCGACACCCTGGTTTGAGAAGGGGGCTTTGGGGCTGGTCTAATACAGGTAATGCAAGACAACCCCAACCCAGTCCCCACCCAGGTCCCGCTATGGCGGCAGTTGCAGGGGGCCGCTTCCTTGCTGATGGCGGTGCGCGACGGCCAGTCCATGACGGCGGCACTCGAAGAGGTCGACGCCCAGCTGCGGCCCGGCGTACAGGCGCTGGGTTTTCATGTGCTGCGCTGGCTGGGCCGCGCCGAGGCCCTGCGCCAGCAACTGGCCAAACGCCCACCGCCGCCCGAGGCCGATGC
>CAZWDK010000135.1:3834-5349 GCA_964633095.1 uncultured Polaromonas sp.
ACCCTGGTCGATCAGGCGGTGGAGGCCGCCAAACGCAGCGAGGCCACACGCCACCAGGCCAGTTTCATCAACGGCTGCCTGCGCCGCTTCTTGCGCGAGCGTGACGCGCTGGTGGCGCTGACCGAGAAGAATCCGCAAGCCGTCTGGAACCACCCGCAGTGGTGGATAGACCGGGTGCGCAAAGACCACCCGGAACACTGGCAGGCCATCCTGCAGGCCAACAACGGCCGGGCCCCGTTGATTCTCCGGGTTAATCAACGAAAGACGACTCAGGCCCAATACCTGCGGGCGCTGGCAGCTATCAATATTGAAGCGTTTCCGGTCGGCGCGCAGGGTGTGATCCTGGCCAGCGCCCAGCCGGTGCCGTCGCTGCCGGGTTTTGCCGAGGGGCATTTTTCCGTGCAGGATGCCGCGGCCCAGCTGGCCGCGCCTTTGCTGCTGGAGGGGCTTGGGGTTGCCGGTGGTGATGGCAGGCGCCTGAAGATTCTGGACGCCTGCGCCGCTCCCGGCGGCAAGACCGCGCATCTGCTGGAGCAGGCGGACTGCGAGGTGACGGCGCTGGACATCGATGCCCGGCGCTGCGAGCGGATTGCGCAAAACCTGGCCCGGCTGGAGCTGCAGGCGCGCATCGTGACGGCCGACGCCGGCCAGCCCGCGGGCTGGTGGGACGGCCAGCTGTACGACGGCATTTTGCTCGATGCACCCTGTACCGCCTCGGGCATTGTGCGTCGCCATCCCGACGTGCGCTGGCTGCGCCGTCCGACCGATATTGCCCAGTTGGCAGGCATTCAGGCGCATTTGCTCACAACCCTCTGGCCGCTGCTCAAGCCCGGCGGCCGGCTGCTTTACTGCACCTGTTCGGTTTTCAGGGCCGAAGGTGACATGCAGATACAAACGTTTGTTGCGCACCACACCGACGCCCTATTAATGCCCTCGCCAGGGCATTTGCTGCCCCAAAGTGGTGTTCAAGCGACAGTCTTCCCGGACAATTTGATGCGTGAACACGACGGTTTTTATTACGCAATTCTTGAAAAACACAGTGATTAAGGGGGCTGCGCGCTGGCTGCTGGGCGTTTGCCTGTGCGCACTGTTGGCCGGCGCGCACAGCCAGACCGCTACCACCGAGATTACCCAGCTGCAGGTGGAGCGCGCCGATGAGGGCGTTCGCCTGTCGGCCGTGGTCCGCTTTGAGCTCCCGCCAGTGGTGGAAGATGCGCTGCTCAAGGGCATTCCCCTGTTCTTTGTGCTCGAGGCCGACATCTACCGCGACCGCTGGTACTGGACGGACCCGCGGGTGGCCAGCGCCGCCCGCACCATACGGCTGGCCTACCAGCCCCTGACCCGGCGCTGGCGCGTCAACATTGCGTCGGGGCTGATCAGCAGTTCCGCCGGTCTGCGCGCCACACTCAACCAGAATTACGACAGCCTGCCCGAGGCGCTGGCGGTCATTCAGCGCGTGGCGCGCTGGAAAATCGCCGAAAACTCCGAGGTGGACCCCGACGCCGTGTACAAGCT
>CAZWDK010000135.1:5449-8487 GCA_964633095.1 uncultured Polaromonas sp.
TTGGTGCTGAATGTGACCGTGGCCGGGCTGTTGCTGCTGGTGATCGGCTGGATTGTGTTTCGCCTGGCGCTGCGCCTGCGCCGTGGCCGCTTTGGCAGCCGCCTGCTGGTCAAGCTGGCGGCCATCTTTGCGCTGGTCGGCCTGCTGCCCGGCCTGATGATTTATGTGGTGTCCTACCAGTTCGTGTCGCGCTCCATCGAGAGCTGGTTTGACGTGAAGGTCGAGGGGGCGCTGGCGGCCGGCCTGAACCTGGGCCGCGTCACGCTGGACACCCTAGCGGCCGATCTGGGCAACAAGACGCAGCAGGCCGCCGAGCAACTGTCGGAAACCCCGAGCGCCTCGGCCGGCCTGACGCTGGAGCGTTTGCGGGACCAGCTGTCGGCCAGCGATGTGGTGCTCTGGAGCGCCTCGGGCCAGCTGCTTGCCAGCGCCGGCGAGTCGCGCTTTTTACTCAAGCCCGAGCGACCGTCGGTGCAGCAGCTGCGCAATGCACGCACCCAGCGCGTCATCGCGCAAATCGAGGGCCTGGACGAGGTGGTGCCCGGCGGCAACGGCGAGCTGGCGACCGACAGCGCAGCGGCCGCTGCCAGTCCCGGCGCGCTGGCTGCGGCGGCCAGCATGCCGCCGCGCGTCAAGGCCATCGCAGTGGTGAACAACCCCAACCTCAATGTGCTGGGCTCTTCCCGCTTTTTGCAGGTGACCATGGTATTGCCTGCAAGCCTGGTGGCCAACGCCGTTGCCGTGCAGGAGGCCAACCGCGAATACCAGGAGCGTGCGCTGGCGCGCGGCGGTCTGCGGAAAATGTACATAGGCACACTCACGCTCAGCCTTTTCCTGGCGGTGTTTGGCGCCGTGCTGCTGGCGGTGATTTTGGGCAACCAGCTGGCCAAGCCCTTGCTGGTGCTGGCCGAGGGTGTCAGGCAGGTCGCCCAGGGCGACCTGACGCCCAAGGCCGCCCTGCAGGGCAAGGACGAGCTGGGCGGCCTGACCCGCTCGTTTGCCGATATGACGGAGCAGCTGCTGGAGGCCCGTTCTGCGGTCCAGCAGAGCATGAGCCAGCTCGATGCCTCGCGCGCCAACCTGCAAACCATTCTCGACAACCTCACCGCCGGCGTGATCGTGCTCGATGTGCACGGCCGCATCCAGTCCAGCAACCCGGGTGCGACCAGCATCCTGCACGCACCGCTGGCCGCCTGGCACGGCAAGTCACTCGGCGAGGTCCCCGGCCTGGAAGTGTTTGCCCGCGCTGTGCTGGCCCAGTTTTCCAATTACCTTCATGACAAGCTGGGCGACCGGCAAGGCGACATCGCCCCGCATGCGCTGGAGCAATGGCAGCAGTCGTTTGAGCTGAATGCCGCCATGCCCGGTTCGCCCGACCATGCCATCACCCTGATTGCGCGCGGCGCCAAAATGCCGGGCACCGAAGAGTTTTTGCTGGTGTTTGACGATGTCTCTGAAATGGTGTCGGCCCAGCGCGCGCAGGCCTGGGGCGAGGTCGCGCGCCGACTGGCGCACGAGATCAAGAACCCGCTCACGCCGATACAGCTGTCGGCCGAGCGCCTTGAAATGAAGCTCAGCGGCAGGGTCGGCGAGCCGGAGCAGGCCTTGCTCACCAAATCCGTCAAGACCATCGTCGACCAGGTCGATGCGATGAAGCGGCTGGTCAACGAGTTTCGCGACTACGCCAGGCTGCCCGCCGCAGTACTCAAGCCGGTTGACCTGAACGCACTGATCAACGATGTGCTGCATCTTTACGCCAACGACAACGCGGTGGTGCCCGTGTATGCCGAGCTGGACGCGAATGCGCCACCGATCAAGGGCGATTCCCAGCAGTTGCGGCAGGTCATCCATAACCTGCTGCAAAACGCGCAGGACGCCCAGGAAGGCAAGGCGGGCGGGCGCGTCATCCTGAAAACCGAGTTTTCCGAAAGCTCACAGCGCGTGCGCATGAGCGTGCGTGACAACGGCACCGGCTTCCCCGAGCATATTCTCAAGCGCGCCTTTGAGCCTTACGTGACGACCAAAGTCAAAGGCACTGGCCTGGGCCTGGCGGTCGTCAAGAAAATCGCGGACGAACACGGCGCGCGCATCGACATTTCCAACCGTGTGGTGGATGGCGTGGTGCAGGGCGCGCAAGTGTCGTTATCATTCGCAGTTGTGGCGTAACAACACATGGCGTCACGCCGCATTAGCTATCGACAACAACTGGCAGGGCAGCAATTCAATCATGGCAAATATTCTGGTGGTCGACGATGAACTGGGCATACGCGACCTTCTCTCGGAAATTCTCAATGACGAGGGGCACCAGGTCGAACTGGCCGAAAACGCCGCGCAAGCCCGCTCCGCCCGCACCCGCGCCAGGCCCGACCTGGTGCTGCTGGACATCTGGATGCCCGACACCGATGGCGTGACCTTGCTCAAGGAGTGGTCGTCCAGCGGGCTGCTGAGCATGCCCGTCATCATGATGAGCGGCCATGCGACGATTGATACTGCCGTTGAGGCCACAAAAATCGGTGCCATGGCCTTTCTTGAAAAGCCCATCACCCTGCAAAAGCTGCTCAAGGCCGTGGAGCAGGGCCTGAGCAAAACAGCGCCGCGCAAGCCCGCCATCCTCAATGCTGTTGTGCACCCGGCTGACCTCACGGTAGAAGCCGCCATGACGGGCGGCGGCCTGCCCGCTCCGGTTGAGCTTGGTCCCCAGGCCACACAGAGTTTTTTGCTTGAAAAACCGCTGCGCGATGCGCGTGACGAATTTGAAAAAGCCTACTTCGAATTTCACCTCGCCAAGGAAGGCGGCTCCATGACCCGCGTGGCCGAAAAGACCGGCCTGGAGCGTACCCATCTGTACCGCAAACTGAAGCAGTTGGGCGTCGATCTCACGCGCGGCAAACGCGGTGTTTGAACGATAATTCGGCATCAAACCCGATGCCGGCCGAAAGGCCCCGCCAGCTGATATATAATTTAAGGCTTAGGCCCGGTAGCTCAGTCGGTAGAGCAGAGGATTGAAAATCCTTGTGTCGGTGGTTCGATTCCGCCCC
>CAZWDK010000136.1:0-8457 GCA_964633095.1 uncultured Polaromonas sp.
GAGGTCGCGGCCCGGTTCGCGCGCCGCGGCTACGTCGTGGTCTTGCAGGATTGCCGCGGCCGGTTCGCCTCGGAAGGCCTCTTCACCAAATACCTGGGAGAAGCCGACGACGGTTTCGACACCCTGGCGTGGATTGCGCGACAGCCCTGGTGCAATGGCCGCATCGGCACGCTGGGCTTGTCTTATGCGGCGCACACGCAGACCGCGTTGGTGAGCCAGCAGCCTCCGGGCCTGGCGGCGATGTTTCTGGAGTGCGGCGGCTTTGCCAATGCCTACCGCGGCGGCATTCGCCATGGCGGTGCTTTCGAGCTCAAGCAGGCGACCTGGGCCTACACCAATGCCCAGCGGACCGGCCCGGCGCAGCGTGATCCGGTCATCAAGGCCGCGCTGGCCGCCGAGGACATCGCCGCCTGGTTCACCGCGATGCCCTGGAAGCGCGGGCACTCGCCGCTGAAGTGGGTGCCCGAGTACGAGCACTATCTGTTCGAGCAGTGGGAGCATGGCAACTTCGATGCCTATTGGCGCCAGCCGGAGCTTTACGCCGCCGGGCACTATGACCGCTTCGACGGAATCCCCACGCTGCTGATGTGCGGCTGGTGGGACCCCTATGCCCAGACCACGACGGACAACTACCTCGGCATCTCGCGCCGCAAGAAGGGTGTTGCGCGCCTCGTGCTCGGGCCGTGGACGCATGGCGAGCGCAGCGTGACCTACGCCGGGGATGTCGATTTTGGCCCGGATGCAATGCTCGATGGCACGCTGGCCGAGAACCACCTGGCCTTTCGCCTGGCCTGGTTCGACCGCTGGCTCAAAGGTGAGCCCCCCAGCGCCGCGGACGATCCGGCGGTGCGCTATTTCCGCATGGGGGGCGGCTCGGGGCAGCGCACGGCGGGCGGGCGGCTTGACCATGGCGGCCGCTGGTGCAGCGCCAGCGACTGGCCGGTGCCCGGCACCGAGTTCCGGCCCTACTACCTGCAGGCCGACGGCACGCTGCAACGCCAAGCCCAGATGCAGGAAGCCGTGCTGGCGTTTGACTTCGATCCGGCGCACCCGGTGCCGACCATTGGCGGCTCCATCACATCGGGCGAGCCCCTGATGGCGGCCGGTGCGTATGACCAGCGCACGCATGAAGGGATTTTCGGCGCGCAACCGCCTTATCTGCCGCTCGCTGCACGGCCGGACATCCTGGTGTTTGAAACTTCTCCGCTTGAAGACGACATGGAGGTGACGGGCCCGGTCGTCATCAAGCTGTGGATTTCCTCGAGCGCGCCGGATACCGATTTCACCGCCAAGCTGATCGATGTGCACCCGCCCAATGCCGACTACCCGCAGGGCTATGCCATGAACCTCACCGACGGCATTCTTCGCTGCCGCTACCGGCGCTCCTGGGAAAACCCGGAGCTGCTGGCGCCCGGCGAAATTGCCGAGATCACCATCGATCCCATGCCCACGTCCAACCTCTTCAAGAAGGGGCATCGCATTCGCCTCGACATCTCCAGCAGCAACTTCCCGCGCTTCGATGTGAACCCCAACACCGGCGAGCCCGAAGGCCGCGCGCAGCGCAGGCAGGCGGCCGTCAACCGGGTGCATGTGTCGGCGGCTCACCCCTCGCAGCTGCTGCTGCCCATCGTGCCGCGACCGGGCGCAGGAGGATTTTGAACACCCTGCACCGATAATCGGTGCATGAGTACCCTTTCCAAGACGCCGGCATCTGGTGCAGCAAGCACTGACTTCAATACCCTGCCGCTGAACCCGGCGATGCTGGCCAACCTGCAGCAGCTGGGCTACCTCAGCATGACGCCTATCCAGGCCGCCAGCCTGCCGGTGGCGCTGCTCGGCAAGGACCTGATTGCGCAGGCCAAAACCGGCAGCGGCAAGACCGCGGCGTTTGCGCTGGCACTGCTGGCCAACCTCAATGCACGCCGTTTTGCGGTGCAGGCCATGGTGCTGTGTCCGACGCGCGAGCTGGCCGACCAGGTCGCCACCGAAATCCGCCGGCTCGCGCGGGCCGAGGAAAACATCAAGGTCGTCACGCTGTGCGGCGGTGTGCCGCTGCGCAATCAGGTGGCGAGTCTTCGGAACGGCGCCCACATCGTGGTCGGCACGCCGGGCCGCATCATGGACCACCTGGAGCGCGAGACGCTGAATATCGACGCGCTCAACACCCTGGTGCTGGACGAAGCCGACCGCATGCTGGACATGGGCTTTTACAACGACATCGCCACCGTGGCCAAACAGTGTCCCGATGAGCGGCAAACCCTGCTGTTCTCGGCCACCTACCCCGAGGGCATTGCCAAAATCAGCCAGCAGTTCATGAAGGAGCCGCAGACCATCAGGGTAGAGGCGCAGCACGAGAAAAGCAAAATCCGCCAGCGCTGGTACGAGGTGAAGGAGAGCGAGCGCCTGCACGCCGTCTCGCTGCTGCTGAACCACTACCGCCCGGCCAGCACCCTGGCGTTTTGCAACACCAAGCTGCAGTGCCGCAACCTGGTGCAGGTGCTCAAAAGCCAGGGTTTCAGCGCGCTGGCGCTGTACGGCGAGCTGGAGCAGCGCGAGCGCGACCAGGTGCTGGTGCAGTTTGCCAACCGCAGCTGCTCGGTGCTGGTGGCCACCGACGTGGCCGCACGCGGCCTGGACATTTCGCAGCTGGAAATGGTGATCAATGTCGATGTGACGCCCGACCCCGAGGTGCACATTCACCGCATTGGCCGTACCGGCCGCGCCGACGAAGAGGGCTGGGCCATCAGCCTGGCCAGCATGGACGAGATGGGCTATGTCGGCAAAATCGAGCTGCTGCAAAAGGCCGAGTCCGACTGGCACAAGCTGGCCGAGCTCACGCCTGCCAGCACCGAGCCGCTGCTGCCGCCCATGGTCACGCTGCAGATTGTCGGCGGCCGCAAGGAAAAAATCCGCGCCGGCGATGTGCTGGGCGCGTTGACCGGCGAGGCCGGTTTCACGCGCGAGCAGGTTGGCAAGATCAATGTCAACGAGTTCTCGACCTATGTGGCGGTGGACCGCGCCATTGCCAGCGAAGCGCAGCAAAGGCTCAGCCGTGGCCGCGTCAAGGGCAAGAGTGTCAAGGTGCGGTTTATGGACGAGGCTTGAGGCGCATCGGCGGGCTCAGGCCTGCGGCCAGGCGGCCTTGTTCGCCTGGCGGCGGCGCTCGATGAAGGCCTGCAGCTCGCCGACCACGCCCTTGCGGAAGGCCAGCACGCAGACCACGAAGATGGCGCCTATGATGACGGTGACCCAGGAGCCGACCTTGTCGGCCAGCAGGTTTTGCAGCGAGATCACGATGCCGGCGCCGAAGACCGGGCCGAAGAAGGTGCCGACGCCGCCCAGCAAGGTCATCAGGATCACCTCGCCCGACATCGACCAGTGCACATCCGACAGCGTGGCAAAGCCCATCACCAGGGTCTTGAGCGAGCCGGCCAGGCCGGCCAGGGCGGACGACAGCACAAAGGCCAGCAGCTTGTAGCGGTCCACCTGGTAGCCCAGCGAGATGGCGCGGGGTTCGTTCTCGCGGATCATCTTGAGCACCTGGCCAAAGGGCGAATGCACGATGCGCGAGATGCCCAGGAAGCACAGCACAAAGACCGCGACCACAAAGTAATACATGGTGGTGTCGGATTCGAGCGGGAGCAGGCCCAGCAGGCGGCCGCGCGGCACGCCCTGCAAACCGTCTTCGCCGCCGGTAAACGGCGCTTGCAGGCAGACAAAAAACACCATCTGGGCGATCGCCAGCGTGATCATGGCGAAGTAAATGCCCTGGCGCCGGATGGCGACCGCGCCGACGACCAGGCCAATCAGGCCGGCCGCGACGGTGCCGGCCAGGATGCCCAGTTCAGGCGTCCAGCTTTGCGACTTGATGAACCAGCCGGTGACGTAGGCGGCCGAGCCAAAAAATGCGGCATGGCCGAAGGACAGCAGGCCGGTAAAGCCCAGCAGCAGATTGAAGGCGCAGGCAAACAGGGCGAAGCACAGCAGCTTCATGACAAACACCGGGTACAGCCCTATGACCGGCGCGATCAGCGCCAGCGCCAGCAGCGCCAGGTAGGTGATGCGGGTGATATGGCTGTATGCCTGGCTGGATTGGGTCGCTTGCGTCATGGCGGGCTGGCTCACAGGGGCGGTCACGGGGGCGGTGGCGGAGGGGGTCATGCTTCAGGCTTCCTTGCCAAACAGGCCGGCGGGTCTGACCATCAGCACCAGGACCATGATCACAAACACCACAATGTTGGAGGCTTCGGGGTAAAACACGCGGGTCATGCCTTCGACCAGGCCCAGGCCCAGGCCGGTGATGACGGAGCCCAGAATCGAGCCCATGCCGCCAATCACCACCACGGCGAACACCACGATGATGAGGTTGGAGCCCATCAGCGGATTGACCTGGATGATGGGCGCGGCCAGCACGCCGGCCAGCGCCGCCAGCGCAGCGCCTGCGCCATAGGTCAGCATCACCATCATGGGCACGTTGATGCCGAAGGCCTGCACCAGCGGCGCATTTTCAGTGCCGGCGCGCAGGTAGGCGCCGAGGCGGGTGCGCTCGATCAGGAACCAGGTGCCCAGGCAAACCAGCAGCGACACCAGCACCACCCAGGCCCGGTAGTTCGGCAGGATCATGAAACCGAGGTTGGTGGCGCCCGACAGCAGCTCGGGCACGCTGTAGTTCTGGCCCGAGACGCCGTACAGCTCGCGAAAGACGCCTTCCGCGATCAGCGCCAGGCCAAAGGTCAGCAGCAGGCCGTAGAGCGGGTCGAGCTTGTACAGGTGCTGCAGAAAAAGGCGCTCGATCACCACGCCGAGAATGCCTACCAGCAGCGGCGCCAGCAACAGCGCGGCCCAGTAGTTGATGCCAAACTGGTCGAGCATGATCCAGCCGGCGAAGGCGCCCAGCATGTAGAGCGCGCCGTGGGCGAAGTTCACGATGCCCAGCAGGCCAAAGATGACGGCCAGGCCCAGGCTGAGCAGGGCGTAAAACGCGCCATTGACCAGGCCCAGCAGCAGCTGGCCCAGAAAGGCTTGAAGGGGAATACCGAAAATTTCCATGGCGGCCCGTCAGTTCACGGCTAGAGAATGCTTGACTACACAAAAAAGTGGCCGGCCGCACGCGCGAACGGCCACCCCTGCCCGGCTCAGCTTATTTTTTGAACACCGAGCATTTGGATTCGGCCACCGTCGTGAAGGCCTGCTCGCCAGGAATCTTGGCCACGGTCTTGTAGTAGTCCCATGGCGTGCCCGACTCTTTGGCGCTCTTGACCTGGTACAGGTACATGTCATGGATCATGCGGCCGTCGGCGCGGATCTGGCCCTTGCTGTAGAAGTCGTCAAACTTCATGGACTTCAGCGTGCTCATGACCTTGTCGGCGTCGGTGGTGCCGGCGGTCTGCACGGCTTTCAGGTAGTTGGCCGCGGCCGAGTAGTCGGCCGCCTGCAGGCTGGACGGCATGCGTTTGTACTTGTCGAAGAAGCGCTTGGCAAACTTGCGCGAGGCGTCGTCCTGGTTCCAGTACCAGCTGTCGGCCAGCTGCAGGCCCTCGGTGTTGGCCAGGCCCAGGCTGTGCACGTCGTTGATGAACACCAGCAGGCCGGCGACCTTCATGGACTTGGTGATGCCGAACTCCTTGGCCGCCTTCATGGCGTTGGTGAAGTCGCCGCCGGCATTGGCCAGGCCCAGGATTTGTGCCTTGGACGACTGGGCCTGCAGCAGGAAGGCCGAGAAGTCGGAGGCATTGAGCGGGTGCCGCACGGTGCCTGCCACGGTGCCGCCATTGGCCTTCACGACGTCCGCGGCATCGCTTTCCAGCGAGTGGCCAAAGGCGTAGTCGGCCGTCAGGAAGTACCAGCTTTTGTTGCCGGCCTTGACCAGCGCCGAGCCCGCCACCTTGGCCAGTGCCACGGTGTCATAGGCATAGTGCACGGTGTAGGGCGTGCAGTCTTGATTGGTCAGGCGGGCCGAGCCGGCGCCGATGGAGATGAAGGGGCGCTTTTTCTCGGCCGCCACCTTGGCCATGGCCAGCGAGGTGCCGGAGTTGGTGCCGCCTATCAGCATGGACAGGCCTTCCTTGTCCATCCATTCACGGGCCTTGGAGCTGGCGATGTCGGGCTTGTTCTGGTGGTCGGCCGACAACACTTCGATCGGGCGGCCGAGCACCTTGCCGCCGAAGTCCTGCGCCGCCCACTTGACCATTTCAGCACCGGCCGGGCCGTCGATGTCGGCGTACAGGCTGGACATGTCGGTGATCATGCCGATCCTGACCGGACCGGAGGCTTGCGCGAAGGCGCAGACCGTGCCCAGGCCGGCGGCCAGGGCAATGACGAGGGTCTTGAGTTTCATGAGGTCTCCTGTGGGTGGGCTAAAGAAATGACAAAACGAATCAATAAGGAACAGCGGCGGGACGGCCTAAACCCCGAGGTACTCCTGCAGCATGGCCATGTTGTCCTGCAGCTCGTTTTGCGCAAACTGCTTGACGATGCGGCCATGCTCCATCACATAAAAACGGTCGGCCAGCGGCGCGGCAAAGCGAAAGTTCTGTTCCACCAGCACGATGGTGTAGCCCTTGGCCTTGAGCGTGCGTATCATCTCGGCCAGTTTTTGCACAATCACCGGGGCCAGGCCTTCGGAGATTTCATCGAGCAGCAGCAAGCGCGCGCCGGTGCGCAGGATGCGGGCGACGGCCAGCATTTGCTGCTCGCCACCCGACAGGCGGGTGCCGGGGCTGCCGGCGCGCTCCTTCAGGTTGGGAAACATGGTGTAGATCTCGTCGATGCTCATGCCGCCGGCCGCAATGGCGGGCGGCAGCATCAGGTTTTCTTCGGCCGACAGGCTGGCGAAAATGCCGCGCTCTTCGGGGCAGTAGCCCACGCCCAGCCGGGCCACCTTGTGGGGCGCCAGCCTGAGGGCTTCTTCGCCGTTGATCCTGATGGAGCCCTTGCGCGTGCCGGTCAGGCCGACGATGGCGCGCATGGTGGTGGTGCGGCCCGCGCCGTTGCGGCCCAGCAGCGTGACCACTTCGCCCTCGCTGACGGTGAGGTTCACGCCATGCAGGATGTGCGACTCGCCGTACCAGGCGTGCAGGTCTTCAATGCGCAGCAGTTCTTTCGTCATGCAGGCCTCCGCAGGGCCGCCCCAAGGAGGGCCTGGGCCCCTGAGGGGCTGGAGCCTACGGCTCCAAACCTGCTTGAGCAGGTTTGGACAGGCGACAGAGGCGAAGCGTCTGGCGAGCCGCGGCCTGCAAGGCCTCGCGTATTACACGAAGTGAAAAGCGTGGGGGTCAACATCTTCTAATGCGCTCCCTGCAGTGCGGCATCGGTCGTGCCCATATAGGCTTCGATCACCAGCGGGTTGGCCGAGACCTCGGCATAGGGGCCGTCGGCAATGATGGTGCCGCGCTGCAGCACCGTGATGCGGTCGGCAATCGACGACACCACGTTCATGTTGTGCTCGACCATCAGGATGGTGCGGCCCTCAGAGACCTTCTTGATCAGCTGCGTCACGCGGTCCACGTCTTCGTGGCCCATGCCCTGGGTGGGTTCGTCCAGCAGCATCAGCTCGGGCTCCAGCGCCAGCGTGGTGGCCAGCTCCAGCGCGCGCTTGCGGCCGTAGGGCAGGTTCACGGCCAGCTCGTCGGCCAAGGCGCTCAGGTCCACCTCGGCCAACAGCTCGCGGGCACGTGCGTGCAGGTGAAACAGGCTGTCTTCGGCCTTCCAGAAGTGAAACGAGGTGCCGAGGTTGCGCTGCAGCGCGGCGCGCACGTTTTCCAGCACCGTCAGGTGCGGGAAAACGGCGGAAATCTGGAACGAGCGCACGATGCCGCGGCGCGCCGTTTGCGCCGGTTGTTCATGGGTGATGTCGTGGTCGTTGTAGACAATGCTGCCGCGCGTCGGCGTCAGGAATTTGGTCAGCAGGTTGAAAAAAGTGGTCTTGCCGGCGCCGTTGGGGCCGATCAGCGCGTGGATATGCCCGCGCTGAACCTTGAGGTCCACATTGTTGACGGCGACGAAGCCCTTGAATTCTTTGGTCAGCCCTCGCGTTTCAAGAATGAACTCCACGGACAAATTGTTCTCCGGCAGGTAAGGGTTGAATTCACGGGGCCAGCAGGCTGCAGTGGTAGGCGCAGCGCCCGTGAAAGACAGTGGGTCATCCTAGCCAGCCGGCTGGTGCGGCGATACCGGGTAAGACCCTTAGGTAGTTTTGCGTGATGGGCAACCCTGAGGGCTGGCGCTCGGCATGCGCATGCAGCTATTGATTTTGTAGCGTGCCGGTGGCTGCTGGCCTCGGCCTCACGGCTCCCGGTGGCGGTTCGGTCCGCCCTCGGGCCGTGGCTCGCGGAGACGCGCGCCATCGGCCTCTTGCCTGCGCTGCTCTTGTTGCTGCCGCTGCGCCTGTTCGTGCAGTTGCCGTTGCTGGTCTTGCTGGACTCGCTGCTGCTGCTGCTGTTGCTGTTGCTGTTGCTG
>CAZWDK010000137.1:0-5828 GCA_964633095.1 uncultured Polaromonas sp.
ATCAGTCGAGAGCAAATCAACCAACCGCCTCGAACACAAAAATCCCGACACTCCCTCGGACCCTACAGCGCACCCTCTCTACAGGGACTTCCCTTCAAGTGCAAGAAACCGACCGACCGCAATCAGTCTTTTGGAATCACCCGCATTCACGCTTGACAGTCCGCAAGTAGCCGATACCCCCATCCGCTCAAATCGCGATCGGGTCCACATCCACCGCCCAGCGCACCAGGCTTTTGAATTCGCCTTGCTGGCGCGTTTCAAACAGCAGCGGCTGCCAGGCCGTCAGAAAGCGCTGCAGGGCGGCGCGCGAGCGGCTTTCCACCAGCATCTGGGCGCGCTCGATGTTGGCCACGCGCTGTATCGTCATGGGCACCGCCGGGTAGGGCGTGACCTGTTCATGACCTTCGATCTGCAAAATCCGGGCGGCTTCGGCGACGGCGTTCAGGAAACCCTGGGCCACCTCCTGCGTGCGCGCCTCGGCCCGCACCAGCGCGGAAAAACCAAAGGGCGACATGCCGGCGGCCTGGCGCTCCTGCAGCTGCCGGGCGGCGAAGGCCGGATAGTCGTGCTGCCGCAGGGCGGCAAACAGCGGGTGCTCCGGGTGAAAGGTTTGCACCCACATCTCGCTGGCCGCGCTGTGCCGTGCGTCGCGGCCGGCCCGGCCCGCCGCCTGCATCAGCAGGCCGAACAGCCGTTCGGGTGCGCGGAAGTCGCTGGAGAACAGCGCGCCGTCGGGGTTGACGGCGGCCACCAGCGTGATGTGGCGAAAGTCATGGCCCTTGGCAATCATTTGCGTGCCGACCAGCACGTCGACCTCGCCGGCATGCACGCTTGCCAGCTGCGACTCCAGCGCGCCCTTGAGCCGGGTCGTGTCGGCGTCTATGCGGGCAATGCGCACGGCCTCACCGTCCGGCCGCTTCACGCCGGCCAGCAGCTCGGCCAGGTGTTCTTCCAGCCGCTCGGTGCCGCGCCCGACCGGCGCGATATCGATGTTGCCGCAGCCGGGGCAGGCGCGCGGCACGCGTTCGGTGAAGCCGCAGTGGTGGCAGCGCAGCGTGCGGTCGATTTTGTGAAAGACCCGGTAGGCGCTGCAGTGCGGGCATTCGCTTTTCCAGCCGCAGTCGTGGCAGGCCAGCACCGGGGCGTAGCCGCGCCGGTTCAAAAAAATCAGCGACTGCTCGCCGCGCGCCACGCGCTGGGCAATTGCCGCCAGCAGCGGCGGCGCGATGATGCTGTGTTTGGGCTGGTGGTTCATGTCCAGCCGTCGCACGATGGGCAAGCCAGCGGCGGAATTCGGCGCGCCAGAATTTTCCGTCGGGCCGCCCCCAGGAACATGAGCCCCTTCTTCCTGTGAATGGGGCGGCGCACCGCCGGAGGCACGCGGAACGGCAGGCGCGGGGGCCACACTCCCCACGCGCTCGCTCATGCTCAGGCGCTGGTAGCGGCCGGTGATCGTCGCCTGCCAGCTTTCCAGCGAGGGCGTGGCCGAACCCAGCATGACGCGGCAAGCCCCGTTGGCCGCGCCGGCGCTTTCGCTTTCCAGCTTGGCGCGGTAGATCGCCAGGTCGCGCGCCGAGTAGCGTGCGCCTTCCTGCTGCTTGTAGCTGGGGTCGTGCTCCTCGTCGACCACGATCAGCCGCAGCTGGGGCAGCGAGGCCAACACCGCCATGCGCGTGCCCAGCACCAGCCGGGCCTGGCCGGCATGCGCGGCGAGCCAGCTTTTCAGGCGCTGGGCCGGTGTCAGCCCGCTGTGCAGCGCCACCACCTTTTCCTTGCCCAGATGGGCAAAGCGCTCTTCAAAGCGGGCCTGCAGCTGCGGCGTCAGGTTGATCTCGGGCACCATCACCAGCACCTGGGCGGCCGGGTCGGCCGACAGCACGCGCGCGGCGGCGCGCAGGTAGACCTCGGTCTTGCCGCTGCCGGTGGCGCCAAACAGCAGGGCCGGCCGTTTGTCGGCATCAAATTCGGCCAGGGCCATCGCCTGCTGTGCTGTAAGTGCTGTTAAATCGCTAGCGTTTTCGGCGCTGCTGGTGTCTTGCAGCGGGCGCTTGAGGCGGCGCGCCAGCTGCACGCCGGTCAGGTCGCGCAGCTGCGGCGGCAGGGCGGCCAGCGCCACCTCGCCCAGCGAGCGCTGGTAATAGGCGGCGGTGAAGGCCACCAGCCGCCGCCAGCTGGCGGGCAGGGGGGCCAGCCCTTCCAGCACGCTGGCGATGCTTTTGGCTTGCGCGGGCGGCAGATCACCGCTGTCCGGCAGCGCGGCCCACACCACGCCCAGCACCTCGCGCCGGCCCAGGGGCACACGCACCAGGCTGCCTGGGCTTGGCGTTGACTCACTTCGGTAAGTCAGGGGCCCGGCGATGGCGCTGTGGGCGGGCGTGGCCACGACCACCTGCAGCCAGCAAGTCATCGGGTATACCCAGTTCTGGGTATCTCTTCAAAGTTACATCCACACAATGCGCTAAGTCCTTGATTTGACATTGTTTTGAAGATTTCCCAAATTTCTGTGGATAACTTTGTTGACAGCTTGCCCGTGATCGTCGCCAAGCCTTGTAAATCAAGGCTTTCCTTAAAATGCACGGAAAAAAAGCAGCTCAAACTTTCTATATAAATCAACAACTTAGCAGTGCTATGGCTTTGATAGCAGGGTAGAGAGCCGGGACAGCTGAATGATGCCGCGCAACAAATTTTTTGTGCATAAGTCAGTCGGGCAGGGCCTGATTCTGTGTTAGTCGTGCCTCGGGTAAACCCTTGGAGCCCCCTTTTTTAGGGTGCCGACAGACGGTTTCAAGGCCGCGCCGCGCGCATGCTGCGAGAGTGAGCGTGCACTGCGTTGACCAGCACTTCGACGCTTTCCGGCGGGGTGTGCTGGCTGATGCCATGGCCCAGGTTGAAAATATGGGTGGGGCCGCTGCTGTGGATATCGGCATGCGGCGCGCCAAAGCTGTTCAGCACGGCGGCCACTTCGGCCTCAATTTGCGCCGGCTGGGCAAACAGCACATTCGGGTCCAGATTGCCTTGCAGGGCCTTGGCATGCGGTCCGTTCTCGCCGACCCGCGCCCGCGCCTGGGCCAGGTTGACGGTCCAGTCCAGTCCCAGCACCTCGCAGTCGAGCTGGCCCATGGCCTCCAGCCACTGGCCACCTCCCTTGGTGAACACCAGCCGCGGGATTGTTACGCCGCCCTGGTCGCGCTTGAGCTGGGCCAGCACGCGCGCGGTGTAGGCCAGGCTGAAGCGCTGGAAGGCAGCATCGGCCAGCACGCCGCCCCAGCTGTCAAAAATCATCACGGCCTGGGCACCGGCGTCGATCTGCGCGTTCAGGTAGGCCGCCACCGCATCGGCGTTGATGGCCAGCATCTTGTGCATCAGGTCGGGGCGCTGATACAGCATGGTCTTGACCAGCCGGTAGTCGTCCGAGCCCGCGCCTTCGACCATGTAGCAGGCCAGCGTCCAGGGGCTGCCCGAAAAGCCTATCAGCGGCACCCGGCCATTGAGCGCCTTGCGGATCGAGGTGACGGCGTCAAACACATAGCTCAGCTTGTTCATGTCGGGCACTTCGAGCCTGGCCACGGCCGCTTCGTCACGCACCGGCATGGCAAATTTCGGGCCTTCGCCCAGCGCAAACGACAGGCCCAGGCCCATGGCGTCGGGCACCGTCAGGATGTCGCTGAACAGGATGGCGGCATCCAGCGGGTAGCGCTCCAGCGGCTGCAGGGTGACTTCGGTGGCGTAGTCGGTGTTGGTGGCCAGGCCCATGAAGCTGCCGGCCCGGGCGCGCGTGGCGCGGTACTCGGGCAAATAGCGGCCGGCCTGGCGCATCAGCCAGACGGGGGTATGGGGCGTTGCCTGGCGCAGACAGGCGCGCAGGAAGCTGTCGTTTTGGAGGGGAGCAAACATGGCTGGATTGTCTCAGGTGTGAAGGCCTGGCTGTGAGTGGCCCTGTTTACCGGGTTGCCGTCCTGTCGTCAAGCAGGCTTCGCCGTACTAGGCGCGGCCCTGTTTCGGCCCTACCATGGAGCCGGGTTTTGGCTTCACTCTAAAAGGGCACGACCATGCGCATGAATGACCAGGAGTATTTCCGCAGCTGTATCGCCAAGGAACGGCATCTGGCGCAGTTGCTGGGCCACCAGCATATTGAGGAGTGCTATGAAAGTGCCGGTACGCTCTGGGACAACGCCCAGGCCCTGCCGCAATGGACGCGTGACTGGCGCGCCTGCGGGCCGCTCATGACCAAGTACCGGGTGGCGCTTGCGTACGCGCAGGAAACGGAAGACGATGCTGAGGGCGTCGTGACCGCCGGCGCCACCACGGTCACGCTCTCGGACCACCCCAATCGCGACCGGGCCGTGATGTATGCCATCGTCAAGGAAGTCATTCACCTGCTGGAGCACCACCATGCGGCCAAACCGGAGCAGGCCACGCCACTCCACCCCTATCCATAGCCTCGGCTGAGGCCGTCGCTTCAGGCCGCTTTGGCGTCGGCCCGGGGATGGCGCAACAGCAGGCGCTCCAGCGCGTTCAAGGCCTCGAAGGAGGCGGCGAAGTCGGCGAACAGGACCTCGTTGTCGGGCGCGGCGGCCTGGCCCCGCCAGTCGGCGCGAAACTGCTCAAAGATCTCGCCAAAACTGCGCTGGCCATCGATCAGGCGCAGGATTTGCGGCCCGTACTTGCCGGGGTTGACCATGACGGACACGCCGGAATGCTGGTGCCTGAGCATGAAAGGCTGGCCGCGGTTGCTGCCAAAGACCTGCGCCGCCATCTCGCCCGTCAGGGGCTCGTGGTAGAAAAACGGGATGTACTCGGCATTGCCGTAGGGCGCGGTGCAACTGGCATCCCGGGTCACATAGAGCGAGTGGGTGATGATGTCGCCAATCATCAGCTCGGCCATTTCGTGCTGCTGGCGCTGCGGCATGCTGCGCAGGGCGCCGGCCATGGCCGGCGGCTTGCTGCCCAGCACCATATGCGGCAAATAGGGCGAGCGGCCGCGCTGCACATCGCTGAACGCCAGATGCAGGCCGTGGCCGCCCGCGCCCGTGCTGGGGCCATCGCCCAGCCAGTCATACAGCTCGCCCACGGAATAGGAGCGGTCCTGCGAATGCAGCAGCAGGTCGTAAATGCCGGCGTCGCCCATCTTGTGGTCATGGTGCAGGTGTTCGCTGCGCTTGAACCAGTTGCTGGCGGGCAGGCTGTCCAGCAGGTCGCGGGTGTTGGCAATCTTGCGCTGCGTGTCGTTCTGGTACACGTTGACCAGCCGCATCAGCGCCTGCATCTGGTAGACGCCGGTGCGGCCCGTCGTGGCATACACCATCAGCCCGATGGCGCCAGGCAGGTCCCCGCCCTGCCTGAGCACGCTGCGCAGCGCCTTGAAGCCCAGGTCCGGGTCGGCCAGGTGGTGCAGCACGCCGCTGCAGTTGATGTAGTCAAACAGGCCCAGGCCCAGCCTGGGCAGGTTGAGCAGCGAGTCGTGCACCCAGCGGATGTTGCCGAGGCCGCGCAGCCGCGCGCGTTCCTGCGCCAGCGCGATGCTGGCCGCGCTCATGTCCAGGTGCACCACCTCGGCGTTGGTGTGCTTGAGCTGCTCGGCCAGAAAAATCGTGGCGTCGCCGGTGCCGCCGCCGGCCACCAGCGCCCGGAAGCCCTGTTGAAACGACTGCTTTCCGGCAAAGCAGTAATGGTTGATCATGGGCAGGTCTTCCAGCCAGGTCCGCACCAGGCGCTGGCGCTCGTCCTGCGGATTGCAGGGCGGATAGGGCAGGGCCTCGTACTGGTCTCTGACCTCGGGCAAATAGTTGTCAGGCATGGGGCTCTCGAAAGAAATAGTGAGTCAGGGC
>CAZWDK010000137.1:5928-8417 GCA_964633095.1 uncultured Polaromonas sp.
CCCGCGCGACAACAGCACGCGGTGGTCGATCTTGACGCAGTGGTCCTGCACCACCAGCAGGCCGGCGGCCTCGGCCTTGGCGGCGGCGGCCGGGTGGCTGATGCCCAGCTGCATCCACACCGCCCGAGCGCCTATGGCGATGGCCTCGTCCACGATGGGCGGAATGTCTGGGCTGTTGCGAAAGCAGTTCACCAGCTCTATGGTTTCGTGCTGCGCCGCTTCGCTGAGCGTGGCATAGGCTTTCTCGCCCAGCACCTCGGTGGCATTCGGGTTGACCGGAATGATGCGGTAGCCATTGGCCTGCATGTAGCGCGCCACATCAAAACTGGCGCGGTACGGTTTCGGCGACAGGCCCACCACCGCAATGGTGCGGCAGTGCTTGAGGATGTGCGGCATGCGCTCGGCGGCGGACGGGGGCATCATGAGACTCCAATGTGTGCGCTGGATCGGTTGGGGCGGAATGCGCAGGACGAATTACAGGCGTGCCAGTTCGGCCCGCACATCATCGACCGACAACAGCTCGGACAGCACCCGGGGCGCGCTGCCGGGCTTGTAAATCACATACACCGGCACGCCGCTGCGGCCCAGCTGGCTCAGCGCGGCGGTCACGGCCGGGTCGCGCCGCGTCCAGTCGGCGCGCAGCAGGGCGACGTTCTTGGCCTCCATGTCGGCCAGCACGGCGGCGTTGGCCAGCGTGGTTTTCTTGTTGTACTGGCAGGTCACGCACCAGGCGGCGGTGAAATCGACAAACACCGGCTGGCCCTGGGCGGTGAGCTGCTCGACCCGGCCCGGCTGCCAGGCCTGCCAGCGTTCGGACGCCGCGATGCCAGGCGCCGCCGCCCCTGCCTTGGTGATGTTGGGGCCCATCGCCCACAGCCCCAGGATGCCGAGCGCGATGGAAAAAGTCGCCAGCAGGGTGCGGGCCGCGCCGCGCAGGGTAAAGGCCCAGATCACCAGCGCCATCAGCACCAGCAGCGCCAGCAGCGCGCCCGCGCCGTCGATGCCGCTTTGCTGGCCCAGCACCCAGACCAGCCAGGCCACGGTGGCAAACATCGGAAACGCCATCAGCTGCTTGAAGGTCACCATCCAGGCGCCCGGGCGCGGCAGCGCGCGCGCCACGGCCGGAATGGCGCTGGCGGCCAGATAGGGCAGGGCCATGCCCAGGCCAATCGCCGCAAACACCGCCAAGGCCTGCACGGCCGGCAGACCCAGCGCATAGCCCAGGGAGGCGCCCATGAAGGGCGCGGTGCAGGGCGAGGCAATGGCGGTGGCCAGCACGCCCGACAAAAAGGCGTTGAGCGTGGGGTTCTTCGCCTGGAAACCGGCGAGGCGGCCCGGCAGAACGCTGCCAAACTCAAACAGGCCCGCCAGGTTCAGTCCCAGCAGCGTGAACAGCGCCGCCAGCGTGGCCACCACCGCCGGGCTTTGCAGCTGAAAGCCCCAGCCCAGCTGCTCGCCCGCCGCGCGCAGGCCCAGCAGCAGGGCGCCCAGCGCCAAAAACGACAGCAGCACGCCGGCGCTGTAGGCCAGGCCGGTGGTGACGCGCGTGGCCTGGCTTTTCACGTTGACAAAACCCACCACCTTGATGGCCAGCACCGGAAACACGCAGGGCATCAGGTTCAAGGCCAGGCCACCCAGCAGCGCACCGAGCAAGGCGGCCAGCAGGCCCACCGGTGCGCTGCGGGTCTGCACAGGCGCGGCCCCCAGCGCGGCATTGGCCTTCAGCGCCGCTTCCAGCGCCGGCGGCAGCGCGGCGGCCGCGGCCACCGGCGGCCAGCTGCCCTTGACCGGCGCCTCGATGCGGTAGGCCGCGTCATTGAAGGCCACCACCAGCGGCATCAGCGCCGGGCTGGCGCTGCGCTGGGCCGACAGCGGCAGCTGCGCCGTCCACACCGCGCCCTGCCAGGCCTGCTGCCAGGCTCCGGCGGGCTCGATCACGCTGCCGGTTTCCGGGAAAACCGCCAGCGTCTGGCCCTGCAGGGCGGCAGGCAGGCCATGCAGCGCCAACTTGATGGCTTTTTCGCCGACCTCGACCTGGCTGGCACCGGTGGGCAGGGCCTTGGGGGCGGCAGCAAAGGCGGCCTGAAACGCCTGGCCGCTGATGGCGGTGGAGCTCTTGACCGGAAGGCGCAGGCTGAACTCGCCCTCTTGCGGAATGCACTCCTTGCGGCAGACCAGCCAGGCGGCCTTGAGTCCTATGTCGAGCTGCGCGCCGCCGAAGCCGGGCGCGACCGTCAGCGGCACCGGCAGCAGCACGGTGTTTTCGTAGCCGTAGTTGGCCAGCGAGCCCACCGCTATCTTTTTCGGCGCCGGCCAGGCGATCTCGCCGGCCGTGACGCCGGCCGGCAGCTGCCACTCCAGCACCGTCGGCAGGCCGGAATCGCCCGAATTTTTCCAGTAGGTATGCCATTCGGGCTGGTGCGCCAGCTGCAGGCCCAGCCAGACCGGCTTGCCGGCCGCCACGCCCTCGGGCGCCCAGGCCAGCAGTT
>CAZWDK010000138.1:0-8373 GCA_964633095.1 uncultured Polaromonas sp.
TTATTTGCTGTAGGTCAGCACGTAAAACTTGTCCGTGAAGAACGTGTTGGCGTAATAGGGTGACACGCTGGTCGTGATCTTCTTGGAATAGTCCGCACTGCCCTCGGCCGTGACCGCGTAAATTTTCTTGGTTTTCGGATCGATCGCCATCGTGCGCACGCCGGCCGGGGTTCCCAGCGCTTCCGACGGCTTGTAGGTATCGGCGTTCACCTGTTCAAAGACATTCAGGACAGCGTTGACGCCGTTGGCCAGAAAAACACGTTTCAACTCGGCGTCGTAAATCACGTCGTCATTGCCGCCGCCGATTTCATGGGTGTAGATGATGGCCCCCGTTTCGGCGTTCATGACCGCAAACGAAGGCTTGACCGTTGCGCTGCCGCGGCAGCCCAGGAAAATCCGGTTGTTGGCGGCATCCAGCGCCAGGCCATTGGTCTGGGCGCAGCCCGGCGTTGGCCACTGGGCGGTCACCTTCATGTCCTTGGTGTTGATGCGATAGACCGAACTCTCATCCCGGGAAGCCATGTAGAAATTGCCTTTGCCGTCGGCTTCAGCATGTTCCGGCTTTTTGGTCGTGACCTTGATGGTGCCAGCGACCTTGAGCGAGGGCGCATCCAGCACGAGCAACTCCGTGCCATCCTTGCCTGCGGCCATGTTGACAACAATGCGTTTGGTCGCCGGATCGTAGTGGGTCGCATCCAGTTCGTCGCCGAGCTTGACGGAAGGCTGCGCCTCCAGCGTCGACAGCTTGAACGGGGTGATCGTGCCGTTTTCGTTATAGGAAATCCCGAGATCGAGTTCGGGCATCAGGGTCGCACCGTTCGAGCTGTCACTCGCCGTCGTTCCGATGACCTTGATCAACTTGCGGGTCGACATATCGACCACCTGCAGTCCTTGTCCGCGGTGCCCGATAAACAGGTGGTTGCGAGCGGCATCCAGCGATACGTAATCCCAGCCGGCGCCCTTGCCTGGAATGGCGGTTGCGTTTTCCAGGTGCCAGCCGTCAAAGGCAGCGGCCGGCGTCGAAACGCTGGCAGCACCAGCCAAGGCCAAAACAGCGGCGGCTAAAACGGAACGCGTTTTATGAAGGCGCAGGCCTGCTTGGCCGCGACCAGGAAGAATGGGGTGGCGGGCAGGAACGCCCTGGATAGAGTGACTTGATTCCATTTTGTCTCCAACAATATTTATGACGACTCAATGTAATCTGCATCATCTGTCAAAAAGCTGTCAAAAACGAAAGTCTGTCTGAGCTGTCCACCAGGGACAGACGGCGTCGAAAAATCCGGCATCGCTCTGGTTGGCCACAGAGGGGCCCTGGATAGCCACAAGGCGTACGGCACGCGCTTATGGGGCAAGGCCGGGTGGGGGGGCGCCACAGGCTTGGGCGCTCCTTCTGGGCCTGCTTGAGCCGTGAGAGCCGGGTAAAAAATGGACCGCTGCAGTCGATTTGCCGCCAATGATTCCCGGATCCGACAGGCGCTCAGGGAGGCGTAATGCGCAAGCCCGATTGAAACGCAAGTTCTCTGTATTTCTTTACCGTCTCACGAACCAGGGCATCCAGGTCCGCACCGGTTTTGGTAAGGGGCTGGAGGCCACGCTCCTCACGCAAGGCATCGAATGCGGGGTGTGCCAGCATTTTGTTAAAGATTCCAGCCCAGCGGAGATAGTCTGCTTCCGCTACCTGCGGCCCCATGTACACACCACGCATGTTGGCCCATTCGATGTCATATCCCCTTTCCTTGGCGGTCGAAATATCTTTCAGTCGTCCCGGCAACCGATGGTTTGCAAAGACGACGAGGATGCGCAGTTTTGCGCCGTTCTTGATCAGGCCAATAGCTTCCGATGCGTCGCCGGATACAACGTCGACATGCTTGCCGAGCAAGGCGGCATTGGCCTCGCCGCCCCCCTCGAAGCCGACAAAGCGCATCTTTTTGAAGTTGCCGCCGGCTGCCCGGGCGACCAGCGATGCCTTCATCCAATCTTGACTACCGACAGTACCGCTTCCGCCAAATACCACGCCATCCGGCTTTTTCTTCAGCGCCGCCACCAGGTCGTCGAGTGTTGCGTACGGGGAGTCGTCCTTGACAATCAGCACGCCATGGTCAACACCGAGCGCTGCCAGCCATTTCACGTCCCGCTCGCTGTATTTGCCAAACCTGCCCTGGGCAATGTTGAACAACGAGCCGCCAGAGAAGGCAACAAAAGTATTGGGTTCGGCATTCCGGTGGGCGATGACGGCGTTGAAGGTCACCGCTCCCACGCCGCCCGGCATATAGGTGGTGCGCACGGGCTCGAGGGAGGTCTGGGTCGCCTGCAAACCGGCTCGTACCAGTTCACAGGTGACGTCAAAGCCGCCGCCGGGCATGGCCGGCGCAATGCATTCAGGCTTGCCGGATGCAAAAGACGAGCAAGCAAGGGACGCCAGAAAAGGGATTACAAGCAGAGTTCGAAACTTGGTGATAAGCCCGTGCATTATTTGTAACCTGACAAAGTTAGTGGTCGCCTCTGGAGGCAGGAAGAGCCAGCTCCATCGTCGTGCCGATCTGGTCCGGGCCATCACGCACGGTGAGTTTGCCACCGTGCAATTCGGCGATGGTCTTGACAATCGCCAGGCCGAGCCCCGTGCCGCCAGCTTGCGCTGTTTTTCCGCGCCAAAAGCGCTCGCCGATATGTGAGCGTTCCTCTTCCGGGATTCCCGGTCCACTGTCTGCCACGGTGACCTTCGCAGTGAATGCATCGCCACTGACAGTCAGCGTGATGAGCCCATTGTCGGCCAGGTGGCAGATTGCGTTGTCCACCAGGTTGGCAATCGCTTCGCGCAGCAGGGGTTCGATCGCCACGACCATTATTTTTTGTTTTGCGGCAACAAAACCAAAATCATGCTTTTTTTTGCGTGCTTCCGGCAAGAAAAGGCGCCCTACATCTTCCGCCAGTTCATTGAGATCAAGGCGCTCCATGGTTGCGGTGGCCATGTCCGCATTGTTGGCGCGCGCCAGCGACAGCAACTGGTTGGTGGAGCGCGTTGCATGATCGATACAGCGCTGCATGGCTCCCAGCGCTTCGGACACGCGAGGCAGTTCGGGTTCGCGCATCGCATATTCGATCTGGGTGCGCAATACGGCGAGCGGGGTACGGAGTTGATGGGATGCATCGTCCAGGAACTGACTTTGATTGAGAGCCAACTGCCGGTAGCGTTCCATGTGCTTGTTGACGGCATCCACCAAAGGCCGCACTTCGGAAGGAACTTGCGCGGGATTGATAGGTGTCATGTCATCTTGCGCCCGCTCGGTCACTTCACGGCGCAGCTTCTGCAATGGCCTGAGAACCAGCACCACGCCAACGGCCAGCAGCAATGCGATCAATAAAACAAGCAGTGCGTCCAGTAGCGCCGCCTGCAGCAACAGGCTCCGCGCAAAAGTTGTGCGTGAATTAATGCTTTCCGCCACTTGTATGACGACCCGTTGCGGGCTGGCGCCATACAGAGGCTTGCTTAGCGGGCGGCTATAGATGCCAATTCGTACGGGCTCACCAAAATACAGCGCATCGTAAAAATGCGGCACGCCCGACTGGAGGTAGCTCGAGGGCGTGGGTAGGTCTGCATTGCCCAGCGTGACCAGACCGTCTTCCGTAGAAACCCGATAGAACACCGAACCACTTGCCGTAAGCTGAAAAAACTCAAGCATGGTATAGGGCAGCTCCATGCCCAGACCGCCGGTTTTGGTCGATATATTGGCATCGATCGATTTGATGGCACCCAGCAACGAACGGTCATAGGCCGAATTTGCTGCGATCTGCAATGCCTGGTAGTTCAGCCAGAGCTCGCCGCACAATAAAAGTATGAGCGAGGGCAGCAGCAGGGCCAGCAGTTTGCGCTTAAGCGTGCTCACGGCCTTCTGCATCACTTTCCAGGCAGTAGCCGAATCCGCGCATGGTGGTAATCCGTATCGCCCCGCTGGCCAACTTTTTTCTCAGTCGATAGATCAGCACTTCTATCGCCTCCAAACTGACATCATCGCCACGCGGAAATACCCGATCAAGCAAAAACTGCTTGGATACAGGTTCGCCGGAGCGCTGTATCAGCGCATGCAGCATGGCATATTCACGCGGCGTCAGGGCCAAGGGCGTCTCACCGACATGAAACTGCTTGGCACCGACGTCAAGCGTCAAGCTGCCGCAGCTGAAGCGGGGATGCTCGCGGCCACGGCTACGCCGGATTAATGCCAGCAACCGCGCTTCCAGCTCGGCCAGTACAAATGGTTTTGGCAGAAAATCGTCAGCCCCCTCGATTAAGCTGGAAATCCGTTCGGTCAATGAGTCTCGAGCGGTCAGGATCAATATCGGCACCCGGTTATCAGATGCACGCAGGCTGGTCAGCACGTCGCGTCCGCTTTTCCCCGGCAGGCCCAGATCAAGGATGACGGCATCAAACTCTTCGGTGGCAAGAATCCTTTCAGCCACCAGTCCGTCGTTGCTCCATTCGACTGAGAAATTGCTTTGCTCCAGCGCCTTGATCAGCCAGGTGGCCAATTCTTCTCCGTCTTCGACAAGGAGTATGCGCATACAGCTGGTATCACCTTCAATTGAGCAGGGCAATGAATGTTGGGATTAAGAATCCTTGCATTTGGCGGTTCGATGGCACGCCAGCGCATTCAAAAATTGCACCATGAAGAACATCAGCTCATACAAGTTGATGCTCTTCATGGCTGGTGGCAAAGTTCTTGAATCGAGATCGTTTGCTGGCCATCAGCAATTCACCAATCCTCTGTCGCCTCAGCTTCCGCCTTATTCCTTCAAGGTCTAACGCGGGCAAGCCAGCACGACAATGAATTATGCAGCCGATTTACAAAAAATTGGCCGGTACGCCGTTGGCCTATTCCCTGCAATGGCGCAGGCCGCCAATGCCCTGATCCGGCTCTCCTTGTCACCCACCATCACGGACGATGGCCATGCTTGTCCTGGTGGGTATTGACTCGATAAAACAATGCCTGCTTTATTTGTGTCAGAAACTATGTTGTATACCCATATCGAATCCCGTCGTGTTGATTCCCGTGGCCTTGATACGCTCATGGGCGACGTCGGTATACAGCATGGTCCGTTTGGACAGTGAGTAGTAATAGCCCAGGCCGATCTTGTCGTCTTTTGTGGTGCGGTTGGTGCCGTAACCGACGCGCAGTTGGCCGGCGGGAGTCAGGTTGTAGGTGGCGCCTACCGTGCCGACGTTGATGCGCGAGGCGCCGTTCGGTGTATGGCCACCATAACTGACAAACAGCTTGAGGGCGTCGATCTGATAGGTTCCGCCAGCCAGCACGTAAGTCGAGCGAATGCCGTTGCGCTCATAGGCAATCAAGCCCATGAAAGGACCGCTCGCATAGCGCATGCCGAGGCTGTAACCTCGATTGCCCTGAACTGTCGGGTCTGCTGGATCCAAGCCTTGTTTTTCGGCGCCGAATACGGCGCTACCGACAAAGCCGCCCAGGTTGGGGCTGTTGTAATACACGCTGTTGGCGACACGCGTCGAGCCACCGGCGTCGTTGACGGCCTTGCCCTTCGAGTCGACTTCAGACGCATAGCCGGCTTTCTGGTAATCGCTCAAATCGCCGACGGTATTGCCCTCAAACGGTTCCAGCGCCGAGCGCTGGGCGATAGGGGTATTGGCTCGCCCGAGACGCACCGTGCCAAATTGTGCCGACGACAGTCCGACCGTGGACTCGCCCTGCCAGAAAACACGACCGGCCTTCTTCCCTTCAAGCGCGCCGGTGCTGCCGTCAAAACGGTTTTCAAGCGTGAAGATGGCGCTTAATCCGCCGCCAAGATCCTCGCTTCCCTTGAATTTGAGGCGGTTGTTGTCGCCGGGGTCTATGGCGTCACTGCTGATCCCGCCGCCGCTGGTATGCGCGTAGCGCAGATCGATCAAGCCGGAAATGGTAACGTTCGATTGCGCAAACGCCCCACCGGAACAAGCCGCGACCAACATGGCCGCGCAAATTTTCTTTTCCATTTAGTCTCCTCGAGTTTTCTTTAATTGAGTGACTTGATGTCACGGTTTCTTCAGCCAGGTGCTCGCCCAAGGCCTTCCTTTGCCGTTCATGGCAAATCATTTTCCCGGTCAGGCAATGGCCTCTTTGGATTAGGCTGACGCAATGTAATCTGCGCCATCTGTCAAAAGGCTGTCAAAAACAGAAGTCTGTTGAAGGTGTCCGCTGAGGGCAGACGGGGGTCGGGAAATCCCGCATCGCCTCTGGTGGGTCAGGAGCAGTTCCTGGAGGCCTCGGCCAACCCCTGGCTGGGCCGCCTTGCCACACAGACGCACAACATTCCCTGCGCGTCAGACCGCATCGTGTTGTGGGACGTGGCGCATGCCGTGCCCCTGCGTTCGCATGGCAACCACCTGCGCATCGTGGAAGCCCTGATCGAGCGCGACAGCGCCCGTGCCGAGCAGTTGATGCGCGAGCATGTTGACTATGCCGGCGTCATCCTGAAGAACAACTACCAGCGGCTGCTGGACAGCGGCGAGACCGCGGTCATTCAGGCCGCATCCTTGTAGAAAACGCCCGCATTCAGATGGCGCGGCGCCAGCGGCCCCACCGCTTGGTGGATCGCGCCAATATGCTCGGGCGTGGTGCCGCAGCAGCCGCCCACGATGTTGACCAGGCCTTCGTCGGCGAACTCGCGCAGCAGGCGCGAGGTCACGTCGGGCGTCTCGTCAAAGCCGGTGTCGCTCATGGGATTGGGCAGACCGGCGTTCGGGTAGCAGCTGACGTAGGTGTCACCGGCCACTTTGGCCAGCTCCTGGATGTAGGGCCGCATCAGGGCGGCACCGAGCGCGCAATTGAGGCCGATGGCCAGCGGCGCGGCATGGCGCACGCTGTGCCAGAAGGCGGTGACGGTCTGGCCGCTCAGGATGCGGCCCGAGGCGTCGGTGACGGTGCCGCTGATGATGAGCGGCAGGCGCTCGCCGGAATTGTCGAAGTACTCGTCAATGGCAAACAGCGCCGCCTTGGCATTGAGCGTGTCAAAAATGGTCTCGACCAGCAACAGGTCGCTGCCGCCCCTGACCAGGGCTTCGGTCTGCTCGTAATAGGCCTTGCGCAGCTCCTCGAAGCTGGTGTTGCGCGCGCCCGGGTCATTCACGTCGGGGCTGATGCTGGCGGTCTTGGGCGTGGGGCCGAGGGCGCCGACGACAAAACGCGGTTTTTCGGGCGTGGAAAACTTGTCGCAGGCGGCACGGGCAATGCGGGCCGATTCGTAATTCATCTCGATGGCCAGCTCGGCCATGTCGTAATCGGCCTGGGCCACGGTGGTGGCGCCAAAGGTGTTGGTTTCTATCATGTCGGCGCCGGCCGCCAGGTAGCCTTCGTGAATGTCGCGGATCACGTCGGGCCGCGTCAGGCTCAGCAGCTCGTTGTTGCCCTTGACATCTTTGTGAAAGTCCTTGAAGCGCTCGCCGCGGTACTGGGCTTCGCTCAGCTTGAAGCGCTGGATCATGGTGCCCATGGCGCCGTCGAGGATGGCGATGCGTTGTGCCAGGATGGCGGGGAGCTGCTGTCCGCGGGTATAGGTGATCTGCTTCATGGGCACATTTTAGGTGTCCCGCTGCGCCGGCCTGGGCCTGGGGCCAATTCCCATCAACAGCCTGGTACCGGAATGCGGGTCCGGGCTATCCCCGACAATAGGGGCATTCGCCTCCCGACCCATTCATGAAAAACCTCCAACCCCAAGAAGCCTGGGCCTCGCTGCAGGCGCGGCCCGACACCCTGTTTGTCGACGTGCGCATGGAAATCGAGTCGCTCTACGTCGGCCGCCCGCCCGGCGTGGTCAACGTGGCCTGGTACGAATACCCCGACCTGCAACCCGACCCGGTCAGGTTTGCCGAGGCGGTGGCGCGCGAGGCCAGCGGCAAGGACCAGCCGGTGCTGCTGATTTGCCGCTCCGGCAAGCGCACGCTGGAGGCCGGCAAGGCGCTGGAGGCGGCCGGTTTCAGCGATGTGCGGCATGTGGTGCACGGCTTTGAGGGCGAGCTCGACGAGCAGTTTCGCCGCTCCACGCTGTCGGGCTGGCGCTTTGAAGGCCTGCCCTGGGAGCAGATGTAAGGTTTTGCGCATCAAATCAGCCAGCAGCCCATACCCCACAGGCGCAATCAGCTATTGATTTCATAGCAAACACCCCTCCCCGTCACCCCCGATTTCCTGGCCTCCACCTTGTCTTCATTGCCCATTTCTTCGCCCCATCCGACGCCGCAGGACATTCTGGGCCAGGTCTTCGGCTACGACAGCTTTCGCGGCGAGCAGCAGGCGATTGTTGAGCATGTGGTGCAAGGCGGTGACGCGCTGGTGCTGATGCCGACCGGCGGCGGCAAGTCGCTGTGCTACCAGATTC
>CAZWDK010000139.1:0-8326 GCA_964633095.1 uncultured Polaromonas sp.
GACCTGTTTTGCACCAGTGTCGAGGGCGTGCGCGGCCAGAAGGCCAAGGACTGGCGTCTGGTGGACGACATCGCCAAGCCGCAGGTCTTTGCCCAGAAGGTGAGAGAGCGGGCGCTCGAACTGGCCGCCAAGAGCGACCGGCCGGCCGATGGCAAGGGTGTCATGCTGCCGCCGGTGGAGTGCGTGGTCGAGGCAGACGCACTGCGCTACCCGAACGTGACGGTCGAGATCGATCGCGCCAAGCGTTGCGCTACCTGGACCGTCAAGGGACCCATCGGCGCGCAACCCACCGACATCGCGGGCATTGAAGCCGCCGGTGCCGCCTGGTATCCGCTGCAGATGGCGCGCGAACTGGAAGATGCCATCCTGCAAATGCGCACCAACGAGCTGGACATCGGCACCTGGCTCATCAAAACCCAGGGCGATCCGGCTGCGGTGCTGGCGATGGATGCCACCTTGCTGGCCCATCAAAACCACTGGCTGGTGCGTGAAACCATTGGCCTGCTGCGCCGCACGTTCAGCCGCCTGGATGTGTCGTCGCGCAGCCTGTTCGCGCTGATCGAGTCGGGATCTTGCTTTGTCGGCACGTTTCTCGAGTTGGCCCTGGCCTGCGACCGCAGCTACCACCTGGCGCTGCCGGACGACGAGTCCGGCGCGCCCAGGATCACCGTGGGCGAGATCAACTTCAGCCTGTACCCGATGGTCACAGAACAGAGTCGCCTGGGCCGCCGTTTCTACGGCGAACAGGCCGCGCTGGATGCGGTACGCGCCAAGCTTGGCCAGCCGCTCGATGCCGACGCTGCATTCGCCCTCGGTTTGGTCACGTCAAACCCCGACGACATCGACTGGGCCGACGAAGTCCGTATCGCCGTCGAGGAGCGCGTGGCCATGTCGCCCGATGCCCTCACGGGCATGGAGGCCAACCTGCGCTTTAACGGACCCGAAAACATGTTCACCCGTGTCTTTGGCCGGCTCACCGCCTGGCAGAACTGGATTTTCCAGCGCCCCAACGCCGTCGGCGAAAAGGGTGCGCTGAAGGTCTACGGCAAAGGCGACAAGGCCCAGTTCGACTGGAACCGGGTCTAAGGACGCAAGTGGTGTGGTGCGAACCGGGTGGCGAACCACAACCGAGAAATTTCCCCCGAAGCTCATTTACGCAACGGAGATCATGATGTCAACTATCAACTACAGCGAAAAGATTCCCAACAACGTCAACCTCGGCGAAGACCGTACGCTTCAGCGTGCGCTTGAGCAGTGGCAGCCCAACTTCATCAATTGGTGGGACGACATTGGCCCCGAAGGCTCGACCAACTCGGAGGTCTACCTGCGTACCGCCGTCAGCGTGGACCCGCAGGGCTGGGCCCAGTTTGGCCATGTGAAGATGCGCGACTACCGCTGGGGCATCTTCCTCAACCCCGGCGACGCTGACCGCACCATCCACTTCGGCGACCACAAGGGCGAGAAGGCCTGGCAGGACGTTCCTGGTGAATACCGCGCCAACCTGCGCCGCATCATCGTGACGCAGGGCGATACCGAGCCCGCCTCGGTCGAGCAGCAGCGTCACCTCGGACTGACGGCGCCCAGCATGTATGACTTGCGCAACCTCTACCAGATCAACGTCGAGGAAGGCCGCCACCTGTGGGCCATGGTCTACCTGCTGCACAAGCATTTCGGGCGCGACGGGCGCGACGAGGCCGACGCCCTGCTGGAGCGCCGCAGCGGCGATGAGAACAATCCGCGCATCCTGGGCGCCTTCAATGAGGCCACGCCCGACTGGCTGAGCTTCTTCATGTTCACCTACTTCACCGACCGCGACGGCAAGTTCCAGCTCTGCGCACTGGCCGAAAGCGCTTTCGACCCGCTGGCCCGGACCACGAAGTTCATGCTGACCGAGGAAGCACACCACATGTTTGTGGGCGAGAGCGGCATCTCCCGCGTCATCCAGCGCACGGCGCAGGTCATGAACGAGCTCAAGACCGATGACGTCAACAGGCTGCGCGCCGCCGGTGTGATCGATCTGCCGACCATCCAGCGCTACATCAACTTCCACTACAGCGTCACGATTGACCTGTTCGGTGCCGACGAGTCCAGCAATGCCGCCACCTTCTACAGCACGGGCCTGAAAGGCCGCTATGAGGAAGGCAAGCGCGTGGATGACCATGTGCTCAAGGGCCAGACCTACAAGGTGCTCGAGGCACGCAATGGCCAGCTTGTTGAAAAAGAGGTGCCGATGCTGAACGCGCTCAACGAGGTGCTGCGCGACGACTACATCAAGGACTCGGTGGCCGGTGTCGAGCGCTGGAACAAGGTGCTTGAAAAAGCTGGCATTCCTGTCAGGCTCGGTGTGCCGCACAAGGCTTTTCACCGCAATATTGGTGCGCTGTCGGGCGTCAAGGTGTCGCCGGATGGCCGGGTGGTAAGCGACGCCGAATGGTACGCCAAGGTGGACAGCTGGCTGCCCAGCAGCCAGGACCGCGCTTACGTGGCCTCGCTCATGGGCCGCGTGGTTGAGTTGGGCAAGTACGCCAACTGGATCGCGCCACCGGTCATGGGCATCAACCGCCAGCCCGCCGATTTCGAATATGTCCGCTTCAACTGACAGACTGTAAACGCGACGCTGAGCACAAGGGGCCCACGTGGCCCCTTGTGCCCAATGCATCAGCCCCAAGGAGACAAGTTCATGACCACGGCCAGCAGCATCGCCATCAAGCAGCACCTTATCGACCCCGAGATATGCATTCGCTGTAACACCTGCGAAGCCATCTGCCCGGTCCAGGCCATCACGCATGATTCACGAAACTACGTGGTCGATGCCGACAAATGCAATCTGTGCATGGACTGCATCTCGCCCTGTCCGACCGGCTCCATCGACAACTGGCGCACAGTGCTGAAGGTCAAGGCCTACAGCACCGCCGAGCAGCTGACCTGGGACGTGCTGCCGGCCGAAGTTCCGCTGCCCGAAGGCGTCGAGGCCGACGATGGCGCGGCACTGGCGCCACCACCGGTACCGGTGCCGGCTACGCAACTCGAGTCCGGCGAGACGCCCTTTGTCTCGTCCGTCTGGGGCGCGACGCTTCCGCCCTGGTCGGCGGCGCACGCCTACACCAACCTGTACGGCCCGAAGACCGGTCCGACCAGCGCCACGGTGGTCGGCAACTTCCGCGTCACCGAGGTCGGCCGCGACTACGACACCCATCACATCGTGCTCGACTTCGGCGCGATGCCCTTCCCGGTGCTCGAAGGCCAGTCGATCGGCATCCTGCCACCCGGCGTCGACGCCAACGGCAAGCCGCACTACGCGCGCCAGTACTCGATCGCCAGCCCGCGCAACGGCGAGCGCCCGGGCTACAACAATGTCTCGCTGACCATCAAGCGCGTGCTCGAAGACCACCAGGGCCAGCCGGTGCGCGGCGTCGGCTCCAACTACATGTGCGACCTGGAGGTCGGCGACCAGGTACAGGTGATCGGGCCGTTCGGAAGTTCCTTCCTGATGCCCAACCATCCACGCTCCAACATCGTGATGATCTGCACCGGCACCGGCAGCGCGCCCATGCGCGCCATGACCGAGTGGCGGCGCCGCCTGCGCGCCTCGGGCAAGTTCGAGGGCGGCAAGCTGATGCTGTTCTTCGGTGCGCGCACGCAAGCCGAGCTGCCGTACTTTGGCCCGCTGCAGAACCTGCCCAAGGATTTCATCGACATCAACTTCGCCTTCTCGCGCACGCCGGAGCAACCCAAGCGCTATGTGCAGGATGCGATGCGCGAGCGGGCTGCCGACCTGGCCGCCTTGCTGAAAGACCCGAACAGCTACTTCTATGTGTGCGGACTCAAGAGCATGGAGGAGGGCGTGGTGCTGGCCTTGCGCGATGTGGCGCAGCAGGCCGGCCTGTCGTGGGACACGGTGGGTGCTGCCCTGAAACAGGAAGGTCGGCTCCATCTTGAAACCTACTAGAAGGGTGTGCAATGAGCCGCAGCATAGACATCGCACCTGACCTGCATGCGGAGATCGGCGACGAGGGCGTGGCCGAGCTGGTGTTCGGTCCCGCGGGCGGCATGCCCACCACCGATGCCCGGGGCCATGCGGCGCTGGGCACGGTCTGGGCGCAACTGGCGGCCGAACCCGGGGTGCGCTGCATTCTTGTGCGCAGTGTCGGCAAGGGCTTTTGCGCTGGCGGCACGCTCGAGCTCGTGCAAGACATGCTGGTCAGCGAAACCGCGCGCCTGCGCGTGATGCGCGAAGGCCGCGCCATCGTGCAGGGCATGATCGATTGCGATTTGCCCATCGTGTCAGCCATCAACGGCGCCGCGGTGGGCGCGGGAGCGGCGGTGGCCTTGCTGGCCGATGTGTCGATCGCCGGCCACAAGGCCAAAATCATCGACGGCCACACCAAGCTCGGCGTGGCCGCGGGCGACCATGCCGCACTCATCTGGCCGTTGCTGTGCGGCATGGCCCGTGCCAAATACCACTTGTTGATGTGCTCGACACTCGATGGCATCGAGGCCGAGCGCATAGGCCTGGTCAGCCTGGCGGTGCCGGACGAGCAGTTGCTGGACAAGGCGCGTGAGGTGGCCCGCACGCTGGCCGCTGGCAGCCCCACGGCATTGGCCTTCACCAAGCGCAGCCTGAACCACTGGCTGCGCGCGGCCTGGCCGGCTTTCGAGCATTCACTCGCGCTGGAGATGCTGGGTTTTGCCGGCGCGGACGCCCGTGAAGGCTTCGCGGCGCTGAACGAAAAACGCACGCCGCGCTTTGATTCGGCATGAAATTCGCCGAATTCCAGATAGGGCAGACCCTGCAGGCCGGGCCTTACGCCGTCAGCGAGGCCGAGATACGGCAGTTCGCCAAAGCCTATGACCCCCAATGGTTTCATACCGACACCGAAGCGGCCGCGCAAGGCCGCTTTGGCGGCCTGATCGCCAGCGGCTGGCATACCTGCAGCATGGCGATGCGGCTGGTTGCCGATGCGGCGCTGCAAGGCTCGGAGTCCTTTGCGTCACCCGGCCTGGCTTATGTGAAATGGCCGCACCCGGTGCGGCCGGGAGACCAGCTATCGCTTCGCGCCACCGTGCTTGACACCCGGCGTTCCCGGGGGCAAGCCCATTTGGGCATTTTGCGCTGGCGCTGGCAGCTTTTTAATGCGGCCGGTACCGAGGTGCTGGACCTCGAAGCCACCAGCCTGTTTAGCCTGCCTCAAGGGTGATTCACTGTCCCAGGCCTTGATTGGCCAGCGGATTGCGCCGCACGCCGGGCGCAGTTTTTGCGCACCATTGGAGTGCGGCGTCGCATCCGCCAGGTTTTCCCCGCGTCGCCATGACTGGCGAGCCGGCACAGTCAGGACTAAACTAATAGACCGGCCGGCGTATCCCATGCCGCGCCGCTGTCCGGACTACGGTCCGTTGTTTTAGCCAAGGAGGCAGTCATGCCGATTCCCTCGCATCTATCCAACTACCTGGACCAGCGCGGCGCCCGCTACGAGATTTGCGCCCATGCGCACAGCCGCACCAGCGCAGAGACCGCCCGCAGCGCCCATGTTCAGCCGAACCAGCTCGCCAAGTCGGTGATTCTTGAAGATGACACAGGCTGCGTGATGGCTGTCATCCCGGCCGACAAGACCGTCATGGTGGGCGAACTCGCCCGCATCCTGGGCCGCAAGGAACTCAGGCTCGTCGACGAAAGCCGCATCGCGGCGCTGTTCGAGGACTGTGAGCTCGGTGCAGTGCCCCCGGTCGGCATGGCCTGGGGCATAGAGACGATCGTCGACGACGAGCTCGAAGCCAGCGACGTCGTCTACATGGAAGGCGGTGATCACGAGCGCCTGCTGCGGATGTCGCACGACCAGTTCCACGCGCTGATGAGCTCGCAGCCGCACGGGCGTTTTTGCAAGACCCCTGTGCACTGAGTTGGGCGAAGGCCGGTCTGCGCTCGCGCTCGCCGCCGGCCGTGTGCGTCCCGTGGCTCTGGTGTGCCGGTCATGGCCGTGGCGAGCTTTCGCTTCTACGAGGAGCTCAATGAATTTCTCGCACCCGAGCGGCGCGGGCGCGAGTTCGCTTGCACCTGCGCGCGGGCGGCGACCACCAAGCACATGATCGAAGCGCTGGGTGTGCCGCACACCGAGGTCGAACTGGTGCTGGTCAACGGCGAGTCGGTCGGCTTTGATCGACTGCTGTGCGAGGGCGATCGCGTGGCCGTCTATCCGAAGTTCGAAGCGCTCGATGTCACGCCGCTGCTGCGCGTGCGCGGCCGGGCCCTGCGCGTGACGCGCTTCGTCGCCGATGCGCATCTGGGCGGGCTGGCCCATTTGCTGCGCATGACCGGCTTCGACACCTTGTACGACAACTACTTTCGCGATGAGGAGATCGAGCGCATCGCCGCTGTGGAGGGCCGCATTGTCCTGACGCGGGACCGCGACCTGCTCAAGCGCCGCGCCATCACCCACGGCTGCTATGTGCACGCACTGCGAACGGAGCAGCAGCTGCGCGAAGTCTTCGATCGGCTCGACCTGGCGCGCGGTGCGCGGCCGTTCACGCTGTGCCTGTATTGCAATGCGCCCTTGCATGCGATCGAGAAGGCGCGGGTCGCGGCCATGCTGCCCCCGCGCGTGCGCGAGCACTACCAGCGCTTCAGCATCTGCGACATGTGCCATCGCGTGTTCTGGGAAGGTTCGCACTGGCGGCGCATGCGTTCCATGCTGGATGGCTTGTTGCCATGAAAACAGCAGCATGCCCTTTTTGCATGGCAATGCCGAAATGTGATCCCCTTAGCACCCGTGCCCATGCCCCACAATCGGCGGCATGCGCAAACATCTTGCTGAAACCACCGGCCCGCAGCGCCTGGGCTATGGCTTGCTGGCGGGCCTGATCGCCGCGGCGCTGCCCGTTCCCACGGCCTGGCCATTTCGCGGCCTGCTGGGCTGGTGTGCGGCGGTTGCCGTTTATTTGCTGCTGTCCTGGTGGCTTTGCCTGCGCTTTGATGCCAGACGCACGCGAGAGCGGGCGCAGGCGCAGGACGAACCCAGCGTGGTGCTGTTTTTGCTGCTGTTGCTGGCCACCCTGGCCTCCGTGGCGGCCATCACCGTCTTGATGCAGCGGGTAGGCGCTCTTTCGGGTTGGCCGTATGCGCTGCATCTGGTGCTGTCCATGGTGGCGCTGGCGGGCTCGTGGTGCTTCATTCATGCGGTGTTTGCCTTCCACTACGCGCACCGCTATTACCAGCAAGCCAAACGCCAACAGCCGGGCGGGCCCGGCCTTGAGTTTCCCGGTGGCCAGGAGCCGGACTACTTTGATTTCTTGTACTACGCCTACGTCGTGGGCATGACCTCCCAGGTGTCCGACGTGCAGGTGAGCTCGCGTGACATGCGCCGCCTCACGCTGCTGCACGGCGTGCTCTCCTTTGGCTTCAACATGTTCATACTGGCGCTCAGCATCAATGGGGTGGCCGGCGCCTTGCAGTAAGCCCGGCCGGTCTACTGTGCTGGTCTGGCACCCAGCTTCAGCAGCCCGGTCGACAGCGCCGTGCCGCACACGATCACGGCGGCGCAGATCACCATCCAGCTTGTCACCGCCTCGCCGAGGAAGAGCACCCCGTAGAGCACGGCAAACACTGGCACGAGAAAGGTCACCGACAGCGCGCGTTGCGGGCCGGCGTTTTCAATCAGGCGGAAAAACAGGATGTAAGCCAGGCCGGTGCACAGCACGCCGACCGCCAGCAGCGCCAGCCAGGCCGTGCTGCCCGGCATGTGCGCGGGCCACAGCCACAGCGCCGGCAGGGCCAGGCCCAGCGTGGCGCCTATCTGGCTGCCGGCGGCGGTGACCAGCGGGTTCGAGCCTGCCAGATAGCGTTTGGTGTAACTGGCCGAAATGCCATAGCAGACGCAGGCCAGCAAACAGGCCAGCACGGCCCAGCCCGGCGCCACGCCGGAGGCGTCGGGCTTGAAGGTCGCCTTGTCCCAGGCCAGCATGGCGACGCCGGCAAAACCGACGACCAGGCCCAGCACGCGCGAGCTGTCGGGTTTGTCCTTGAGCCAGGCCCAGGCCACCAGCGCGCCAAACATGGGCACGGTGGCATTCAGGATGGCCGACAGCCCGGTCGTGATGGACAGCAGGGCAAACGAGTAACAGGCAAAGGGAATGCCGGAGTTGAGCACGCCGACGAAAAAAATCCGCTTCCAGTTCTTGCGCAGCTCAGGCATCAGGCCGCGCAGCCAGACGATGGGCAGCAGGAACAGGGCGGCAACGGCCACGCGCACGGCGGCTGTCGGCAGCGCGCCAAACTCGACCGTGCCCAGGCGCATGAAAAGAAAGGAGGAGCCCCAGATGGCGGCCAGCAAGA
>CAZWDK010000140.1:0-5492 GCA_964633095.1 uncultured Polaromonas sp.
CCATCACGCGCGAACTGGCCCAGGAAGAACTCTCGGGCAACCTGTGCCGCTGCACCGGCTACCGGCCGATTCTGGACGCCGCGCAGAAGATGGCCGAGCTGCCTGCCGTGGCAGTGGACGAATCCAGTCTGCTGCAAAAATTGGAGCAGCTTGCGCAATCAAGGCAAGGGCTGCAGCCAAATTCTTCTTATATCCTGCCGCAAAATCTGGCCGATCTTCTGGCCGCCCGTAGTGCCCACCCCAAGGCGCAAATCGTGGCCGGCTGCACCGACGCCGGCCTCTGGGTCACCAAGATGCATATGCAGTTCGATCAGGTGCTGGATGTCACGCAGGTCAAGGAACTGCGGCGCATCGAGCGTCACAACCACCACCTCGCGATCGGTGCCGCGGTGCCGCTGACCGATGCGTTTGACGCCTTGCTCCAGGACCGTCCGCAGCTCAAGAGCTTTGCCAACCGCTTCGCCGGCCTGCCGGTGCGCAACTCGGGCACGCTGGGCGGCAACGTCGCCAACGGCTCGCCGATCGGCGACTCGATGCCGCTGCTGATTGCCCTGAACGCCAACGTGGTGCTGATGAGCCAACGTGGCCACCGCGAGCTGCCGCTGGAGCAGCTCTACACCGGCTACCGCAAGAACGTGATGGCGGCCGACGAGGTGCTGGCCTGGATCAAGGTGCCGCGGCCCATGCCCGGGGAACCGAGCGCCCCCCCGGGGGGCAGCGCAGCACACGAAGTGGCAAGCGTGGGGGCAGAATTCTTGCGCGCCTACAAGATTTCCAAGCGCTACGACGACGACATCTCCGCCGTCTGCCTGGTGATCAACCTGAGCCTCGAAAACAAGCTCGTCACCCGCGTGTCTATCGGTGCGGGCGGTGTCGCGCCGACCCCGGTGCGCGCCGTCAAAACCGAAGCCGCCCTGCGCGGCCAGCCCTGGACGCTGGACACGGTGAAGCAGGCCACGGCCACGCTGCGTGCCGAGTTCCAGCCGATATCCGACATGCGCGCCTCGGCCGCCTACCGCAGCGAAGTGCTCGGCAACCTGATGCAGCGTTTCTGGCTCGAAAGCCAGGGTCTGCAGCAGATCAACCTGGAGTCCTTCAAACTCGCCGGAGAAACCGTATGAACGCCCCCGAGAAATTCCTCGAACGCGCCACCACGCCAGCGGCCGGCGCCTCCCACTTCCACGAAAGCGCGCGAGCCCAGGTGGCCGGCGCCGCCACCTATATCGACGACATTCCCGAGATCAAGGGCACACTGTACGCCGCGCCCATTCTCTCGACCGTGGCGCACGGCAAACTCAAAGGCGTTGACGCCAGCGCCGCGCTGGCCATGCCCGGCGTGCGCGACGTGATTTTGGCGCATGACATTCCCGGCGACCCGATCCTGGCGACCTTTTCGCATGACGAACCGATCTTTGCCACAAGCAAGGTCGAGCACATCGGCCAGGTGGTCGGCGTGGTCGTGGCCGACACCGTGATGCAGGCACGCCGCGCTGCGCGCAAGGTCGTGCTCGACATCGAGGCGCTGCCCGCCATCCTGACGGTCCAGGACGCGCTGAAGGCCGAAAGCTACGTGCTGCCGCCGGTGTTTGTGCGGCGCGGCGACGCCGAGCAGGGCCTTGCCAAGGCCAAGCACCGGCTCAGCGGCGAGCTCGAAGTCGGCGGCCAGGAACATTTCTACCTCGAAGGCCAGGTGGCTTATGCCCTGCCGCTGGAACAGAACCAGTGGTGGATTTATTCGAGCACCCAGCACCCCGGTGAAATCCAGCACTGGGTCGCCCATGCGCTGGGCCTGGAGAACAACGCCGTCAAGGTCGAGTGCCGCCGCATGGGCGGCGCCTTTGGCGGCAAGGAAACCCAGTCGGGCCACATGGCCGTGTGGTCGGCCCTGGCCGCCCACAAGCTGCGCCGACCGGTCAAGCTGCGCATGGACCGCGACGACGACTTCATGGTCACCGGCAAGCGCCACCCGTTCTCCTACCAGTACACGGTGGGTTTCGACGACAGCGGCCTCATCACCGGCCTCAAGCTCATGCTCGCGGCCAATTGCGGTTTCAGCGCGGACTTGAGCGGCCCTGTGGCTGACCGCGCTGTTTTTCACAGTGACAATGCTTACTATCTGAGCGATGTCGAGATCGCCTCCTACCGCTGCAAGACCAACACGCAAAGCAACACGGCTTTTCGCGGCTTCGGCGGCCCGCAGGGCGTGATCATCATTGAAGCCATCCTGGGCGACATCGCGCGCCAGCTGGGGCTGGACGCGCTGGATGTGCGCATGCGCAACCTCTATGGCGTGGACGAGCGCAACGTCACCCACTACCAGATGAAGGTGGAAGACAACATCCTCCAGCCGCTGCTATCAAAACTGGAGCTGACTGCGCAATACCGGCGCCGACGTGAGGCCATTTCGGCATGGAACGCAAGCAGTCCGGTGATCAAGCGCGGCATTGCCATCACGCCGGTGAAGTTCGGCATCTCGTTCACCGCAACCTTCTTCAACCAGGCCGGCGCGCTGGTCCATGTCTACACCGACGGCAGCGTGCAGGTGAACCACGGCGGCACTGAAATGGGCCAGGGCCTGAACACCAAGGTCGCGCAAATCGTGGCCGACGAACTGGGCGTTTCGTTCGAGCGCGTGCGGGTCACGGCCAGCGACACCAGCAAGATCCCCAACGCCTCGGCCACCGCGGCCTCCAGCGGCACCGACCTCAACGGCCGCGCCGCCCAGTTTGCCGCGCGCCAGGTGCGCGAGCGCCTCGTGAAATATGTAGCCGACCACGAGGGCTGCGCCCCCGAGGCAGTGGTGTTTCAGCAGGGCCAGGTCAGCTCGCCCAAGGGAACGCAGAGCTTTGAGCACCTGGTCGACAAGGCCTACCACGCCCGCGTGCAACTGTGGAGCGACGGCTTCTACAAAACGCCCAAGATCCACTACGACAAGCACACGCTGACCGGCCGGCCGTTCTATTACTTTTCCTACGGCGCCGCCTGCAGCGAAGTCGCGATTGATACGCTGACCGGCGAGAGCCGCGTGCTGAAGGTCGACATCCTGCACGATGTCGGCACCTCGATCAACCCGGCCATCGACATCGGCCAGATCGAGGGCGGCTTCATCCAGGGCATGGGCTGGCTCACGACTGAGCAACTGGTCTGGAACGACAAGGGCTACTTAAGCACCCACGCGCCCAGCACCTACAAGATTCCCGCGACCGGCGATGTGCCCGAGCACTTCAAGGTGGACCTCTGGCCCGAGCCCAACCGCGAGGACAACGTCTTTGGCAGCAAGGCCGTCGGTGAGCCGCCGCTGATGCTGGCGATCAGTGTTCTTGAGGCGATCAAAGATGCCCTCGCGGCGGCCCGTCCGGAGCAAGGCATCAAATTGGCCGCGCCGGCCACGCCCGAAAACGTGTTGCGGGCGCTGAGCGCGCCGTGATCAGTTGGTGAGCGCTGTTATCTCGGCATACAGGTCCGCCTTGCCTTCAAATCCAATGCCCGGCAAGGCCGGCAGGTTCACATAGCCGTTGTCGACCCGCACACCGTCCGGGAAGCCTCCGTAAGGCTGGAACAGGTCGGGATACGACTCGTTGCCGCCCAGCCCCAGACCCGCCGCAATGGCCAGCGACATCTGATGGCCGCCATGCGGAATGCAGCGGCTGGCCGACCAGCCATGGGCCTTCAGCATGTCCAGCGTGCGCAGGTACTCGACCAGGCCGTAGCTCAAGGCGCAGTCGAACTGCAGCCAGTCGCGGTCGGGCCGCATGCCGCCATGACGGATCAGGTTGCGGGCGTCCTGCATGGAAAACAGGTTTTCCCCGGTGGCCAGGCTGCCCTGGTACAGCTCGCCCAGCCGGGCCTGGAGTTCGTAATCCAGCGGATCGCCGGCTTCCTCGTACCAGAACAGGGGGTAGGCGGACAGCGCCTTGCCGTAGTCCAAGGCCGTTGGCAGGTCGAAGCGGCCATTGGCATCGACCGCGAGCTGCTGCCCCGGCTGCAGCAGCTTGAGCACGGACTCGATGCGCGCCATGTCTTCGGCCAGCGATGCGCCGCCAATCTTCATCTTGACGACCGAGTAGCCGCGCTCCAGGTAACTGGCCATCTCGCTGCGCAAGCCGTCCAGGCCCTTGCCGGGGTGGTAGTAACCGCCCGCCGCATAAACGAAGACCCGCGGATTGGCCTGGCCATTGCCGTAGCGCTGCGCCAGCAGCTCATGCAGCGGCTTTTGTTCGATCTTCGCAACGGCATCCCACACCGCCATGTCGATGGTGCCCACGGCCACGGAGCGCTCGCCATGGCCGCCGGGCTTTTCGTTGGACATCATGCAGGCCCAGACCTTGTGCGGATCGATGTTGTCGCCGGTTTCATCCAGCAGCGTCGGCGGTGCCGCCTCCAGCACGCGGGGGCGGAACCGTTCACGGATCAGGCTGCCCTGGCCATAGCGGCCGTTGGAATTGAAGCCGTAGCCAATCACGGGCTTGCCGTCCCGCACCACGTCCGTCACCACCGCCACCAGGCTGAGCGTCATCTTCGAGAAGTCGATGTAGGCGTTGCGGATATCCGACTTGATGGGCCGGGTCGATTCGATGATGTCAATGATTTTCATGAAATAAGCTCCTTAGCGCGGCAGCGATGCGCCGCCGCAGATTTGAAGGTCTTGCCCGGTAATGGCCGCAGCCTGGGACGACAGCAGGAAAGACACCAGGGCCGCCACCTCGGCCGGGTCGATGTAGCGGCCTATGGGCGGCAGCTGAGGCAGGCTGCCGGCGCGCGCCGGGTCGCTCAGCATGGCGGTCTGGGTGGCGGCCGGCGAGACCACGTTCACCGTCACGCCGCTGGCCGCCACCTCGGCGGCCCAGCTGCGCGCCATCGCAATCAAGGCGGCCTTTACCGCCGCATACTGGCTGCGCCCGGCCATGCCCTGGGCCACGCGGCTGCCGATCAGCACCACGCGGCCCAAGCCACGGCCGGCCATGGCAGGCACCAGTGCCTGCGCCAGCTGTGCAGCAGACTGCACATGCAGGCGCCACATGGCTTCGCCGGCCTGCAGGTCCAGCGCGCCCAGCGGGGCCGTACGCATCCAGCCCGCCGCATGCACCAGTGCCGTCACCGGCGGCTGGAGCTGCAAGGCTTGGGCAATGGCGTTTTCATCCATCAGATCGACGCTCACCGGGGTAAAGTTCGCCTGCACCAGCGCAGGAGCCGCCAGGTCCCAGCCACTGACTCGCCACCCCTGCTCCAGCAAGTGCCGCGCAATCGCCAGCCCAATACCCGAGCTGCTGCCGGTGACCAGCGCATGGCACTCGCTGGCGGCTTGACCCGGCACCTCACTCGGCACGGATGCCCCCTTCGGCAATGATCTTGGCGGACCGGGCCATGTCCTCACGCTGGAAGCGTGCAAAGTCTTGCATCGACCCGCCGCCCACCAGCAGACCCAACTGCACCAGTTTCTCGCGCATCTCACCGGCAAGCGCCTTGTTGACCTCGGCGTTCAGTCGCTGTGC
>CAZWDK010000140.1:5592-8302 GCA_964633095.1 uncultured Polaromonas sp.
GAGCGGCGCAGCAGCTCGGTGGACAGATGCCCGGCCGAACCGGTCGAGCCAATGGCAAACGACAACTGGCCCGGATGCGCCTTGCCATAGGCAATCAGGCCCTTGAGGTCTTGCACCGGCAGGTTTTTGTTGACGGCTACCGACAGCGGGGCCTTGGCGACCAGCGCCAGCGGCACAAAGTCGCGCGCCACGTCGTAGTGCGCAGACTTCACGGTCATCGGGGCGGTGGTGAAAGTGGACGCGTTAAACAGCAGGGTGTAGCCGTCGGCCGGCGCCTTGGCCACCGCGTCGCCGCCTATCATGCCCTGGCCACCGGGCTTGTTTTCGATAAAAAAATTCTGACCCGTCTGCTCTGTCAGCTTCTGGGCCAGCATGCGCCCTACCGTGTCCAGCGTACCGCCGGGCGGAAACGGAATGATCACCCTGACCGGCTTGCTCGGCCAGGCCTGCGCCATGGAGGCGGCACTGATGCCGAGCAAGGCCGTGGCCATCAGGGTGCGCAGGAATTGTTGGCGCTTCATGGTGTTTGTCTCCTCAAAGGGGCTGTAACTTATTGGAGAAGACCGGCGTTGGCGACGGCCTGGCGAATCAGTTCGTTTTCTGCGGCCGACGGTGCATGCGTGGGTGGGCGCACATGAGCGCTTTCCAGTACACCGGCAAATTTCATGGCTGCCTTCATGCGGGCATGGGCTTCGCCGGTCGGTTCGCCCGCGCCATAGACGGCCTCCTTGATCGGGGTAATGAGCCCCTGGATCTTCATGGCCTTGTGCAGGTCGCCTTCTTTCACGGCGTCGAACAGGTCGATGATGAGTTGCGGGATGCAACTGGCGAAACCCACCAGCGCGCCATCCACGCCCTGCACCATGGAGGCCAGCAGGTACTCGTCGTGGCAGGTCAGAATCGCCTTGGAGGCGTCGGCATCGCGGATCGCCTTGATGTCACGCGCATATTTGCTCATCTCGCGCTGGCCCACCTTGAAGGCCTGCACGTAGGGCAGGCGTGCCAGATCGGCCAGCAGCTCGGACGAATACGAGGCCTGGGTCCGCGCGGGATAGACGTGGCACACCAGGTCAAGCTGCGAGGCTTGCCAGATGGCATCGAAATACTGCAGCGCGTGATCCGAATGAAAGCCAAAACGCAGCCAGTGGTGGGGCGGCATCACATCCAGCGCCTGGGCGCCCGCTTCTTTGGCCAGCCGCGCATGCTCCGCGGCTTCTGTCAGGCCTTCACAGACAATCGACGAAATGACGGGCATGCGTCCCCTGAGTTCGTCGGCCACGATGCGCGTGACCTGGGCGCGTTCAATCGGCGTGAGCGAAAACACTTCACCGGTGTGGCCATTGGTCATCACGGCCACCACGCCTTTGTGGCCCGCCAGCCAGGAGGCGAGGCGGCGCAGGGCAGGCTCGTCGATGCGGTTGTCGGGGGTAAACGGGCAGGCGATGGCGGGAATAATCCCCCGATAATTGGCGATGGTTGGCATGGATGCTCCTGGGTCATAGGTTGAGGAAAAGATGCCGAATGATCAGCCAGCCCGCCCCACCCCGTCCAATACTCGAAACGCATAGAACTATTCATTTATGGGCCCCGGCAACCGCCCCCTTGATCTCGAATGGCTGGAAGACTTCCTGGCGCTGGCCGACAGCGGCAATTTCTCCCGTGCGGCGCAGGCACGCGCCATTGCGCAACCCGCGTTCAGCCGCCACATCAAATCACTCGAAGAATGGGTTGGTGTTGATCTGTTTGACCGCAGTGCCCAGCCGGTGTCGCTGACCGAGGCCGGCAAACGCTTCCACCCCTCTGTGGACGACCTGCTGCAACGGCTGGAGGTCTCGCGCCTCAAGGCCCGTGCCGCGCATGTGCAGGAGGCGATGAGCCTGCGGTTCGCCGCCACGCATGTGTTGTCATTGAGCTTTTTCCCCAACTGGCTCAGCGGCATCGAGGCGCAGTTGCGACTGGGGCCGATCCAGATCATTTCGGACAACCTGGTCGCGTGCGAGGAATTGATGCTGCAGCGGCGCATGCAGTTTTTGCTGTGCCACGGCCATTCGTCCGTGCCGTCCCGTCTCGACGACATCCAGTTTACGTTTTGCCGGGTCAGCGACGACGTTCTGCTTCCCGTGACGGCGGCGCTTGCCAATGGCCAAGCGCAACACTGGATCGACGATTCACCCCAAGGCAGGCAGCCGGTTCTGGCCTACAGCCAGGAGTCGGGGCTGGGGCGCATCATGCGCGCCCTGATGCCTGCGGCCCTTGAAGAAGAACCGTTTACCACCGTGTTCACAGCCCACCACGCCGTGTTGCTCAAGACCATGGCCCTGGAAGGACGGGGCATTGCCTGGCTGCCCCAGAGCCTGATCAAGGACGAGCTCAAGGCCGGAACACTCTTGCCTGCCGGCAGCCCTCGCTGGCATATTCCGGTGGAGATCCGTCTTTTCCGCCAACGCGCCGCCTTGTCCGCCCCGGCGGAAGCCTTTTGGCAGGTGGTCGCCGGCAAGGAGACCGCATAGGGACTCGATCGCTGGGGCGCAGCCCGCCGCTACTCGCTCATCACCACCAGCACCTGCGCATCGGCACGGCCCAGCGAGAGATAGATGTGGCCTATGCCGCTGTCGAAGTACGCCGACTCGTGGCGCCCGACTTCGATGATTTCGCCGGTCTCGAACTCGATGCGCACCCGGCCTGACAGCACCATCACGAACTCCTGGCC
>CAZWDK010000141.1:0-5078 GCA_964633095.1 uncultured Polaromonas sp.
TCAACGACGAGATCAAGTTTGGCGACAACGACACCCTGGGTGCGCTGGTGGCCAACCTGGTCGAAGCCGATGCGCTGGTGATTCTGACCGACCAGAAAGGTCTGTACAGCGCCGATCCGCGCAAGAACCCGGCGGCCCAGTTTGTGCATGAAGCGAAAGCCGGCGATGTGGCGCTGGAAGCCATGGCGGGCGGCGCCGGCTCCAGCATCGGCAAGGGCGGGATGATCACCAAGATCCTGGCGGCAAAACGCGCGGCAGGTTCAGGAGCCTCCACGGTCATAGCCTGGGGCCGCGAGCCTCAGGCCCTGGTCCGGCTGACCCGGGGCGAGGCGATTGGCACGCTGCTGGTGGCGCAAACCCAAAAGATGCAGGCCCGCAAGCAATGGATGGCCGATCACCTGCAGATGCGCGGCTCGGTCACGGTGGACGCCGGCGCCGTGAGCAAGGTGCGCGACGAAGGCAAGAGCCTGCTGCCGATTGGCATGACCCGGGTAGAGGGCGATTTTTCGCGCGGCGACGTGATTGCCATCAGGGATGCCGGCGGCGCAGAAATCGCCCGCGGCCTGGCCAATTATTCGAGCTCTGAAGCCCGGCTGATTTGCCGCAAGGCTTCCTCGGAATTCGAGAAACTGCTGGGCTACACGGGCGAGCCGGAAATGGTTCACCGCACCAACCTGGTCTTGAGCCGCTAAGAGCGCAACGCCCGGCAACGAGACCCGGCCGTTTATTCGGTAATCCGGTAATTCGGGTTTTTCAGGCGCCCCACCAATACCTCGACCGAGGGCGCAGGCGCAGCATTGTCGCAGGCACCGGCCTTGGCGAAGCGCAAAGCATGCTTGGAAGGCATGTTGCCGAACATGGAGCGCCACTCAGGGTTGCTCACCGCATGCCACCGGCCGTCTGGCGAGTAACGCGCATAGGTCTTGAATTCGCCGGTGGAGCAGCGTATGCCTTCGTACATCACGTTTCTGGCGCCGCTGGCACTGGTGGCCACCATCACATAGCGCACAAGGCTGTCGCTGCCGGAGATGCGGATGGAGGCCGGGTCAACGCCGTATACCAGCGATGAGTTGGGCGACACCTCAAACGTAATGAGTTTGCCTACATCGAAAGCAGGTGGCGGCGGCACATCCGACTCTTTCCAGTCCGGATCATCCGCAGTGGTTTGCGCCCAGACGGTGGCGCTGATGCCCAACAGCAGCGCCAGCAGGCTTGTAGATGCCGCGAGGGCCGGTTTAAATTTCATGGTTTGGTCGCACGGCTATCCGCACCCAGACTGGTCTGCGGATCGGGTTCAAAGGTGGCGCCAGGCGGCAGCTCAAACGAGGCGCCGAAGCGGTTCGTGGAGAGCCCGGAATCGGCGGCATGGCCGATCACCTGGTCGCGCTGGTGTAAGCCGCCGCGCAAATAGCGGTTGCGATGGTCGGGGCGCGACTCAAACCGCGCGCCAAAGCGCGGCACGAAGCGCGACAGCTCTGTCAGCGCCATTTCATAGACGCCGCGCTTGAACTCCACCACCACATCCAGCGGCACCCAGTAATCGTTCCAGCGCCAGGCATCAAACTCGGGGTGGTCGGTTGCGCGCAGGTTCAAATCCCAGTCGTGACCGACCAGCTGCAGCAGGAACCAGATCTGTTTCTGGCCTTTGTAATGTCCGCGCGCATCGCGGCGGATGAACCGGTCAGGCACCTCATAGCGCAACCAGTCTCGGGTTCGGGCAAGCACCTGCACATGTTGCGGCATCAGCCCAACTTCCTCGTGCAGCTCGCGGAACATGGCCTGCTCGGGATTTTCGCCCCGGTCAATGCCACCCTGCGGAAATTGCCACGAGTGGGTACGGATACGCTTGCCCCAAAATACCTGACTTCTCTGGTTGAGCAAGATGATGCCGACGTTGGGCCTAAAGCCGTCCCGGTCAAGCATAATCAAACCTCAAAATTTTTAAACTGAGTCCATTATGCACAGCGCAGGCCGCATAGCCAAGCGCACCGCCCGACTCCAGCCCCTCGCCCAACCCGGAATTCCAGAAAAATAGCCCATGAAAGCCTCCCAGTTCTTCATTTCCACCCTCAAGGAGGCCCCCGCCGACGCGGAAGTCGTCAGCCACCAACTCATGACGCGGGCTGGCATGATCAAAAAACTGGGTGCCGGCGTGTACAACTACATGCCCATGGGCTTGCGCGTGATCCGCAAGGTCGAGGCCATTGTGCGCGAGGAAATGAACCGCGCCGGGGCGATTGAAATGACCATGCCGGTGATCCAGCCGGCCGAGCTCTGGCAGGAAACCGGCCGCTTTGAAAAAATGGGCCCCGAGCTGCTGCGCATCAAGGACCGCCACGGCCGCGATTTCGTGGTGCAGCCGACCAGCGAAGAGGTCATCACCGACGTGATGCGGCAGGACATCAAAAGCTACAAACAGTTACCAAAAAATCTCTACCAGATCCAGACCAAATTCCGCGACGAACGCCGTCCACGCTTTGGCCTGATGCGCGGGCGCGAGTTCATCATGAAGGATGCCTACAGTTTTGACCGCGACCAGGCCAGCGCCAAGGCCAGCTACCAGGTCATGGCCCAGGCCTACCGGCGCATTTTTGACCGCTTTGGCCTGACCTACCGGGCGGTGGCCGCCGACAGCGGCGCGATTGGCGGCGACCTGAGCGAAGAGTTCCAGGTGATTGCCGCGACCGGTGAAGACGCCATCGTCTACTGCCCCGGCAGCGACTATGCCGCCAACATGGAAAAGGCCGAAGCGCTGGCGCCGCAGGGTGCGCGCAAGGCGGCCTCGCAGGCCATGACCAAAACGCCGACCCCGGGCAAGGCCACCTGCGCCGAGGTGGCCGAGCTGCTGGGCATTGCGCTGGAAACCACCGTCAAGTCGCTGGTGCTGGCCACCGACACGCTGGATGAGGCCGGCAAGGTCGTCAAGACACAGGTCTGGCTGCTGCTGCTGCGCGGCGACCACGACATGAACGAAGTCAAGGTCGGCAAGGTGCCCGGCCTGACCGACTTCCGCTTCGCCACGCTGCCCGAAATCGAGGACCACTTTGGCTGCAAACCGGGCTACCTCGGGCCGCTGAACCTGCAAAAACCGGTCAAGCTGGTGGTGGACCGCGAGGTGGCGGCGCTGGCCGACTGGGTCTGCGGCGCCAACGAAACCGACTTTCACACCACCGGTGTCAACTGGGGCCGCGACCTGCCCGAACCCGAGCTGGTGGCCGACCTGCGCAACGTGGTGGCGGGCGACCCCTCCCCCGACGGCAAGGGTGTGCTGGCGATTGAGCGCGGCATTGAAGTCGGCCATGTGTTTTACCTGGGCACCAAATACAGCCAGGCCATGAACGCGACCTTCCTCGGCGAAAACGGCAAGCCGCAGTTCCTGGAAATGGGTTGCTACGGCATAGGCATCAGCCGCCTGCCCGCCGCCGCCATCGAACAAAACCACGACGAGCGCGGCATCATCTGGCCCGACGCGATTGCGCCCTTCACCGTGGTGCTGTGCCCCATCAGCCCGGACCGCTTCCCCGAGGTCCAGGCGGCGGCCGACAAGCTTTATGGCGAGCTGCTCGCAGCCGGTGTGGACGTGATCCTGGATGACCGGGGCGAGCGACCCGGCGCCATGTTTGCCGACTGGGAACTGATTGGCGTGCCGCACCGCGTCACCATTGGTGACCGCGGCCTGAAGGAAGGCCAGCTCGAATACCAGCACCGCCGCGACACCGCCTCCAGCAAGATCGATGCAGCCGGTGCGCTTGACTTCCTCAAGGGAAAACTGGCCCTGTGACAGCACCCGGCATCGCCACCCCATTGGCCTCAGGGCATATTTCAAGAAGAAAGTGCCTGCAGTCCTTATCTGTCGGGTGCATGCCGCTATTTTTTTCAGAGCAAGCCAGCGCCGGCGCACAAGTTGAAGAGCCACTGATGGACTCGGTGCGCACGGCGCTGAGTTCGGCCGTGGCCAACCAGGCGCCACCGGTTCCGGAGTTCAGGGACACCGAAAGCCGCCTCGCCTACCTGCGCTGGCTGGGCACCATGAGCGAACGGCTCAAAAAGAAAAAACCGGAATGGCAGGTCCGCAAGGAGTTCCTGCAAACCGTCTGGTACGAAAGCAAGCGCGCCGGCCTGGACGTGGCGCTGGTGCTGGGCCTGATCCAGGTGGAAAGCAATTTCCGCAAGTTCGCCGTGAGTGTGGTTGGCGCGCGCGGCTACATGCAGGTCATGCCCTTCTGGACACGGGTGATTGGCGACAGCGACCCAGGCAAGCTGTTTCACATGCAGACCAATCTGCGCTTTGGCTGCGTGATCCTGCGCCATTACCTGGACCGGGAAAAAGGCGACCTGTTCCTGGGCCTGGGCCGCTACAACGGCTCGCGCGGCAAGGCGCCCTACCCCCATGCAGTGCTGGGCGCCAGCAAGCAATGGGAGTTTGCCGACCCAGCCCTCTCTTATGCATCAAACAAGCCGCAAGCCCAATAAAAAAGGGCGCAGGCAGCTATGAATTAGATAGCATCAGCCGAACCGCAAGAACGATCAGCGCGTCGCACCGGAAAAGCCCCGCTCTTCGGCAAACCAGGCCAGCACCGGAAGCGTGCCCGGCAACACCGGTTGCACGGTGACCGGCAAGCCCTGCCAGGCGAAGGACTGGCCCTCGTGCATCTGCAGCTCGCCGGTCCAGTCAAACACCTTGCAGAAGTTGAGCCGCACCAGGGCGTGGGGGTAATCCACCAGCTCGACCTTCCAGGGATGCACGGCGGCGATGGTGACGCCGATTTCTTCCTGAAGTTCGCGGCGCAGGGCCTGCTCGACGCTCTCGCCCTGCTCCAGCTTGCCGCCCGGAAATTCCCAGTAGCCTTCGTAGACCTTGCCAGGCGGGCGCGAGGTCAGCAGGAAGTCGCCGTCGGCCCGCACCAGCACGCCGACCGCCACATCGACCACCTTGCGATCCAGACCGCCTTCACGCGGCAGGCCAGCATCGGCCACCAGAACCTGTGCCGTCATGGGCGCTCAGGTGCCAGCATGCTGGCCCGCATAGTCGCGCGCAAACTGGTAGGCCACACGGCCGCTGCGCGAACCACGCTCCA
>CAZWDK010000141.1:5178-6422 GCA_964633095.1 uncultured Polaromonas sp.
GCATAGTCGCGCGCAAACTGGTAGGCCACACGGCCGCTGCGCGAACCACGCTCCAGCGCCCACACCAGCGAGGCCGGCCGGGCCGCCTCAATGGCTTGCTGGTCAACGCCGAAGGACGAGAGCCACTGAGCGACGATGGTCAGGTACTCGTCCTGGCTGAAGGGATAAAAGCTGACCCACAGGCCAAAACGCTCGGACAGCGAGATTTTCTCCTCGACGACCTCACCGGGATGGACCTCGCCATCGTCGGTGTGGGTGTAGGTGAGGTTTTCCGTCATGTACTCGGGCAGCAGGTGGCGCCGGTTGCTGGTGGCGTAGATCAGCACATTGGGCGTGGCCGCCGCCACCGAGCCATCCAGAATCGATTTGAGCGCCTTGTAGCCGGGCTCGCCCTCTTCGAAGCTGAGGTCGTCACAAAAGACGATGAACTTCTCGGACAGGCCGGACACCACATCGACGATGTCGGTCAGGTCGGTCAGGTCCGCCTTGTCGACCTCGATCAGGCGCAAGCCCCGGGTTGCATACTCGTTCAGGCAGGCCTTGATCAGCGAGGATTTGCCGGTGCCGCGCGAGCCGGTCAGCAGCACATTGTTGGCGGGCTTGCCGCCGACAAACTGCTCGGTGTTGCGCCGTATCTTTTCTTTCTGCTCGTCAATTTCCTTCAGATCACCCAGGCGCATGTGGCCAATGTGCTTGACGGGCTCCAGCGAACCGTGGCCCGAGCTGCGCTTGCGATAACGGTAAGCGACGGAGGCGCTCCAGTCGGGGGCCGACAAGGGCTGCGGCAAAACCGATTCAATGCGTGTGACCAGCGACTCAACACGCGCCATCAGGCGTTCAAACTGCTCGTTCATGGCTTAACTGCGGTAGTCCGCGTTGATCTTGACGTAGTCGTAAGAGAGGTCGCAGGTCCAGACGGTGTCGTTGGCTGCACCGCGGCCCAGCAGCACGCGCACCATGATCTCGCTTTGTTTCATCACGCGCTGGCCGTCGGCCTCGACATAGTCCGCATGCCGGCCGCCGTTTTTGGCCACCAGCACATCGTCCAGGTACAAATCGATCTTGGTTTGATCGAGGTCCTCAATGCCGGCATAGCCCACGGCAGCCAGAATGCGGCCCAGATTGGGGTCGCTGGCAAAAAAGGCCGTCTTGACCAGCGGCGAATGGGCAATCGCATAGGCCACCTGGCGGCATTCCTCGCCGGTTTTCCCGCCCTCGACCTGAATCGTCATGAACTTGGTGGC
>CAZWDK010000141.1:6522-8293 GCA_964633095.1 uncultured Polaromonas sp.
CACGCAGGCGTCGGTCGCGATAAAACCCAGCATGGTCGCCATGTTGGGGCGAATCATGCCGGCCCCCTTGCTGATGCCGGTGATGGTGACCGGCACACCGCCCAGCGTGACGCGGCTTGAGAACGCCTTGGCCACGGTGTCCGTGGTCATGATGGCCTCGGCGGCGTTGGCCCAGTTGTCTTCCCTGGCGTCGGCCAGCGCGGCCGGCAGGCCCGCGGCAATGCGCTCGTTGGGCAGCGGCTCCATGATCACGCCGGTGGAGAAGGGCAGGATTTGCTCGGGCGCCAGATCGAGTTCACGGGCCAGCGCGATGCAGCTGGCGTGCGCACGGCTCAAACCATCGTCACCGGTGCCGGCATTGGCATTGCCGGTGTTGATCAGCATGGCGCGAATGCCCGACTGTCTGCTCAAGTGTTCACGGCAAATCTGCACCGGTGCGGCGCAAAAACGGTTTTGCGTGAAGACGGCCCCTATCGAAGCGCCGTCTTCCAGCAGCATCACGGCCAGGTCCTTGCGGTTTGCCTTGCGGATGCCAGCCTCGGCAACGCCCCAGCGCACACCGGGCACAGGGTAAAGGTCTGCAGCGGGCGTGGCCACCAGATTGACAGGCATGTTCTTGACTCCAGAATCCAAGGGGTTACGTCAACGTGTACTCAGTTCAGCTTGCCGTGGCAAAGCTTGTATTTTTTTCCCGAACCGCAGGGGCAAGGCTCGTTGCGGCCCACGCGCGGCATGGCGCGGCCCAGGGCAGCGGGCAAGCGCCGTTGCGATTCCTCGTCGACCGTGGTCTCGACCCCGCCGGTTTCGGTAGGCGCGGTGTAGGTCACGTTGGCGATGTTTTCTGCCCGGTTCTCCATTTCCTCGGCAGCCTGTTCCAGCTGCTCGCCCGACTGGATTTTCACCGTCATCAGCACTTTGGTGACGTCGTTCTTCACGCTGTCGAGCAACTGGCCAAACAGCTCAAAGGCTTCGCGCTTGTACTCCTGCTTGGGCTGCTTTTGGGCATAGCCGCGCAAATGAATGCCCTGGCGCAGGTAGTCCAGCGCACTCAGGTGTTCGCGCCATTGGCTGTCTATGGTTTGCAGCAGCACGATGCGCTCGAACTGGGTGAAGTTTTCCTCACCGATTTTTTCGACCTTGTCGGCGAAGGCCGCGTCGGCAGCGGCAATGACCTTCTCCAGCACGTCATCATCGGTGATCGCCGCAGCGGCTTCCATGTCCTGGCGCAGCGGCAACTCGATCTGCCACTCGTCACGCAGCACTTTTTCGATTCCGGCCACATCCCATTGCTCTTCGACACTTTCAGCCGGCACATACTGGCGCGTCAAATCGGTGAAGCAGCCTTCGCGCAGGGAGGCGATCTGCTCCTGCAGGCTGGCGGCATCCATGATGTCGTTGCGCTGCTGGTAAATCACCTTGCGCTGGTCGTTGGCCACGTCGTCGTATTCGAGCAGCTGCTTGCGGATGTCGAAGTTGCGCGCCTCGACCTTGCGTTGCGCGCTCTCGATGCTGCGCGTGACGATGCCGGCTTCGATGGCCTCGCCATCGGGCATCTTGAGCCTATCCATGATGGCCTTGACGCGGTCGCCCGCGAAAATGCGCATCAGCGGGTCGTCCAGGCTCAGGTAAAAGCGCGATGAACCGGGGTCGCCCTGGCGGCCCGAGCGGCCACGCAGCTGGTTGTCGATGCGGCGCGACTCGTGGCGCTCGGTGGCAATGATGCGCAAACCGCCCAGCGCCGTGACCTGCTCGTGCTCTTTTTTCCACTGGT
>CAZWDK010000142.1:0-1245 GCA_964633095.1 uncultured Polaromonas sp.
GGCATGAGCATCATCGCGCGCACCGCCGGCATTGGCCGCAGCGCGCCCGAGCTGCAGTGGGACCTGAACTACCTGCTCAAGCTGTGGAATGCCATTGACGGCGCCTCCAAGGGCGGCAAGGGCGCCTTCCTGATTTACCAGGAATCCAGCCTGGTGATACGCGCCATCCGCGACTACTTCAACAGCGACATCGGCGACATCCTGTTCGACACCGACGATGTCTACGAACAGGCGCGCCAGTTCATGGCCCATGTGATGCCCGAGCACGAGCACCGCGTGAAACGCTACCGCGACGATGCCCCGCTGTTCTCGCGCTTCCAGATCGAGCACCAGATCGAGTCGGCCTATGCCCGCACCGTGCAACTGCCCTCCGGCGGCGCGATTGTGATCGACCACACCGAAGCCTTGGTGTCGGTCGACGTCAACTCGGCCCGCGCCATCAAGGGCGGCGACATCGAGGAAACCGCCACCCGCACCAACCTGGAAGCCGCCGACGAAGTGGCGCGCCAGATGCGCCTGCGCGACCTGGGCGGCCTGATCGTCATCGACTTCATCGACATGGAAGAGTCGCGCAACCGCCGCGATGTGGAAAACCGCTTGCGCGACGCGCTGCGCCAGGACCGCGCCCGCGTGCAGTTCGGCACCATCAGCAAGTTCGGCCTGATGGAAATGAGCCGCCAGCGCCTGCGCCCGGCACTGTCGGAAGGCGCTTCGATTCCCTGCCCGCGTTGCGGCGGCTCCGGCCATATCCGCGACACCGAAAGCTCGGCGCTGCAGATTCTGCGCGTCATCCAGGAAGAGTCGCTGAAAGACAGCACGGCCTCGGTGCTGTGCCAGGTGCCGGTCGATGTGGCGTCCTTCCTGCTCAATGAAAAGCGCTCCGAGATCGCCAAGATCGAAATGAAGCAGCGCATCAACGTGCTGCTGGTGCCCAACAAGACGCTGGAAACGCCCAACTACCGCCTGGAGCGCCTGAAACACGACGATCCGCGCCTGGACAACATCGAAGCCAGCTACAAGATGGCCGTGGAAGTTGAAGACCCGACCACGGTGACACGCCGCAGCCAGGAAAAGCACAACAAGCAGGAACCCGTCATCAAGGGCGTTCTGCCCGATGCACCGGCGCCTGTGGCCCCGCCCAAGCCGCCCGTGGCCGCTCCCGCAGCCGCAAAAACGGCGGCGCGCCAGGCGCCTGCTCCGGCACCTGCGGCCGAAAAAGGCTTTTTTGGCTGGCTCAAGAGCCTG
>CAZWDK010000142.1:1345-8187 GCA_964633095.1 uncultured Polaromonas sp.
GCCTGCTCCGGCACCTGCGGCCGAAAAAGGCTTTTTTGGCTGGCTCAAGAGCCTGTTTGGCGGCGCGGCCGCCCCGGCAGCAGCGCCTGCGGCCAAAGAAGTGAAAAAAGACGAGCGCAGCGGCGACGCGCGCCGTGAGGAGCGCACGGAAGGACGCGGCGATGGCCGCGGCGAAGGACGCGCCGACCGCGGTGGCGAGCGTGCCGGCCGCGATGGCCGCCGTGGTGGCCGTGGCCGTGGCGAAGCCAGAGCCGATGCCCGTCCTGAAGCCGCACGCGGTGAAAGCCGCGAAGGCCGTGGTGGCGAACGCCGTGAGCGCAGCGCCGAAGCTGGCCGCCAGGATCGCCAGGGACGCCCGGAGCGCCAGGCCGGAGAAGCCCGCGGTGAGGCACGCGCCGACCTGCGCGGCGAAGCCGGCGCCGAAGGCCAGGCCCGCCATGAGGGCCGCGAGGCGCGCGGCGACGGCCGTGGCGAGCGCAGCCGCCGTGACCGCGGCGAACGCGGTGGCGAGCGCGGCATCCCGCGTGATGCCGCAGAGCAGGATCTCGCACTGGCGAACCAGGCCGCCATGGCCGCCGCCATGGGTGGCGAAGCTGCCGCGCCGCGCCAGGAAACGCCGGCCCAGGACGGCGAGCGCCAGGCCGCCGGCCGCAACGAAGCTCGCAGGGAACGCGGCGAGCGCGGTGGCCGTCGCAGTGAGCGCCGTGGCGATCGTCCAGAAGGCCAAAACGCGGGCGTGGCGGAAGTGGCTGCCAGCCAGCCGACCGGCGAAGCCACGCCGCAGCCCGCCGCAGCGCTGGATGAAACCGGCAACGCCGGCGACGAGCCGCGCCAGCCCCGCGAACGCCGCAGCCGTGACCGTTATGGCCGCGAGCGCCGCGAACGCGTTGACAACGGCGAGCGCAGCGAGTCCGCCGCCAATGCAGAGCCCAATCAGGCGCCAGCCCAGCAGGAACAGGCACCAGTAGCTGCTGAATTTGTAGCACCGGTAGCTGCGCCAGCGCCCGCCGACGCGGTACCGGCGTCTGCCGCCGCGCCCGCAGCGGCAGCCGTGCCGGCGATGGCGCCAGCGGCCGCTGCTGCACCGGCGCCTGCAACCAGCGCACTGCCCAAGGTTCAGGCTTACACCCTGCCCCTGCAGGACCTGGCGCAGGTCGCCCAGACCTCGGGACTGCAGTGGATCAACTCCGATGCGGCCAAGATTGCCGAGGTGCAGGCCGCCATCGCCGCCGAGGCCAAGCCGATCCACGTGCCGCGCGAGCGTCCGCCGCTGGTGGTCGCGACCGAGGCGCCGCTGGTGCTGGTCGAGACCAAACGCGACCTGGGCACCCTGCCGCTGCCGTTTGAGACCCCGATGCACTGAGCTTCAAAGACAGCGCATCCCTTGAGCCTTGAAGAAGCCCCGCCCCGCGGGGCTTTTTTTTTGCCTTCCAGTTCCGCCATCCACCTTCTGGTGGCCTGGCTGCGCCAGTTTGTTGCGTTTCCAGGGCCTGTCCACGCTCAAAGGGCGATGCCTGGGTTTCAAAGGCCGGCGCATGGCGCCTTGCCGCCAGGCTGCAACGGCCTTCCGGCATTCATGCCTAGCACGCTTGTTGCAGCGTGAGCAGGGCCCGGATTCAATGCGTGATTACGCTGCAGTGCCGCAAACAGAGCCGCGGTACAGCAAAACGGGGCAAGAAGCTGGCGGATTAAAGCTGGGCCGCGCGCTTGTAGGCTTCGGCGGCCGCCGCCTCATCCTCGCGCTGCTCGGCCAGCAGTGCCAGGGCGCGCCAGGCGTTGCGGTGCAAGGTAGCGTCCTGCAGGCCCAGGGCGGCCTGCGACAGCAGTTGCCTGGCCTTGCCCCAGAGCTGCCGGTTCAGGCAGGCCATGCCGGCCAGGTACTGCAGATTCGCGTCACGCGGACGGCTGAGCTGCGCGGCTTCGATCCGGGCCAGCCAGGCCGCATCCAGGGAGTCCAGGCTTGTCTCGAGAGCGCCTATCAGCTTGATGCGCAGGTTGTCACCCATGCCGGAGCCGGGCTGCACCATGCTGTCCCACACCGTCAACAGCCAGGAACGGGCCAGCCCGGCATCGCCGTGCAGCGCCATCAGGCGCGATGCGGCGTGAACCACCAGCTCGGGCATGGCGCGCTCGTTGTCATCGAGCGCCAGCCAGGCCTGCTGCAGCTGGGCCGGATCGTGCGCGTCATTGAGCAGCTCCAGCGCCAGGCCGCGCACAATGCTTTGCGCGGCGCCCTGCGAAAACGCGCGGTGCTTGGCCAGCAGCCGCGCCGTCTCCAGCGCTTGCGCCGTCTGCCGCACCTGCCGGGTGGCGCGCAGCTTCATGCGCAGGGCCAGGGTGCGGCGTGCGGCGCCCTGCGGCAGCTGCATCAGCCAGTCAAGGGCGGCGTCGGCGTCCCGGTCTTCAAGGGCCCAGCGGGCCGCGCGAAACTGCACGCCCTCGCGCACTTCCAGCGCATTGCGCTGGGCCGAGCTCTCCAGCGCGAGCTGCAGGTGCTGGTCCCGCAGCGCCTTGTTCTGCAGCGACTGGGCGCTCTCGGCCACCAGCAAATGCGCCAGCGAACGCAGCTGCCTGGAGCGGTTCACGCCGTGGCCGCCGGCATGGCCATGGCCGGAGCTATCGGCCAGCTGGCCCAGGCTCAGCTCCTGCGCCAGCGCGTTTTGCGCCGACTTGGCCGAGCGGATATAGCGCCCCGCCAGCAAATGCGCCAGCGCGTCCATCAGGGCGCCGTACATGGCGCGCTCCCTTTGCTGGGCGCGCCAGCGCTTGGCCTCTTGCGGCAGTGAAAACAGCGCCGACATGGCGCGCAAGGCCAGGTAAAGCAGCGTGAACAGGGCGGCCAGCAGCAGGATCAGCAGGTTGAACGAAATATCGACCCGGTGCGGCGGCCAGAACAGCGTGGCGATCGCCTGGTTGTTGCCCGCGAACAGGGCCACCGCCACGGCCACGCCGAACAGGGCCAAAAGCCAGAGAGCGGCACGCATGCTGTGTCTACCTGTCTTTTCAGCGGCCAGCGGCCGCGGTGGCGAGCGCGGCCAGGGTCTCGTCCAGGCGCGGCAGCTCGCTGGTTTTCAGCTGCGCCTGCACCTGCTGCAACAGCTGCGCGGCCACCTGGGTTTTACGCGAGGCAGGGTCGAAGTACTTGAGCAGCCAGCCATTGGCGCTGGCCAGATCGGCGCGCACGGTCTCGGTCTGGCGCGACAGCAGGCCCAGGCGCGCGTTGAGCAGCCTGAGCTTGAAGTTTTCGCGCAGGAAAAACGCCTGCTCGGGCGACAGCAGGGCCGCTTCGGGCTGCTCGATGCGGCTCACGCGCAGCAGCTTGCGGGCCTCCTCGTGCAGCAGCTCCAACGCGCGCCGCGACCAGGCGCCCAGCGCCAGCTTGTCAAACGCCGGCAGGGAAGGCTTGTCCGCCGACGCGCCAGCCTGCGCTGCGGAGGCCGCCGCGGCAGGCGCGGCAGGGCTGGCGGCCATGGTGCCGCGTGCCGTGACACCGGCCACCATGGCGTTGGCCAGCGGCAATTCGTCGGCCAGCCGCGACAGCTCGTCGAGTTTGAGCAGCAACACCGGCACGTCGGTCAGGCTGGCCGCCTTGATGCGGTCCATGTCCCGCGTAATCGCGCGCTGCAGGGGGTTCAGGCGCGGCTGGGCGGCGCGTGACAGGCGCTGCTCGGCGGACATCAACGCGGCCAGCAGGGGCTGGGCGCTGCCGGTGAGCTGCGCCTGCTGCTGGGCCAGGCGCAAGGCGGACTCGATGTCCACCACCAGGTTTTCATCGCGCGAGCGCGACAGGCTTTGCATCAGCTCTTCAAGCTGGGTGCGCTGCAGGCTGACTTCGCTGATCCGGGTTTCCTGAAGCGCCAGCCTGGCCGACAGCTCACGCATGCCCTCCTGGGCCTGGCGCGCCAGGGTGCGCGCCTCGATGGCCTGGGCGCCGGAATCCGTGCTGCGGCGGGCCAGTTCTTCCTGGATGCTGCCCAGCTTTTGCCACAGCAAACCGCTGGCCAGCAAAGCGCCGGCGGCGAGCACCAGCAGCAGCAAGGCCCACTTGCGCGGCACCAGCCAGGCCTCGGGCGCCGCCACTTGCACGGGCGCCGGAATCAGCGCGTGTTCCGGCACGCTCGCGTCGTCGGTCGCGGCGGCTGGTGGCGGAGTGGGCAGGCCTTCGGTCATGGATAGTGTGATTCTATCGAGCGAACAACGGCCATGACGTCTTGCAGCGCCGGGCGTGACGCCACAACAACACCCCAGCCGGCGGCACGCAGGGTCTCGGCAATGCGCGGGTGCGTGGCCACGGCGCGGGCGCGGCGCCAGTCCAGCCGCGACAGATCGGGCAGGCTGACCAGATTGGCCACCGCTTCCGAACTGCTGAAGAGCCAGAGCGAGCCATCGGCTGCGGCCGCCTGGGCGCGCTGCAGCTGCGCCGCGCTCAGCCGGGGGGCGCGGCGCTGATAAACGCCGACAAAATCGACCTGCGCCCCGGCGGCCTGCCATTGGCGGGCCAGCCAGTCGCGCCCCGGCGAGCCCGGGCCGTCGGCGCCCAGGCTTTGCCCGCGCACGATCAGCACCCGGCGGCCCTGCCAGTCGCGCGCGCCGACAACCTGCCACAAGGCCTCCGAATCAAACTGGCTGGCGTCGGGCGCCGGCGCATCAATTTGCCCGGCGGGCACACCCGCAGCCAGCAGCGCGGCCACCGTGCCCGGGCCGGGCGCCAGGCAGCGCAGCGCAGGCGGCAGCTTTTCCGGGCCGCAATCCGCTATTGTATTGATAGCATTCTGCGCCCGTTCTTGCTGGGCTTGAGCCCTATTTTGTCTAAAAAAATGCTCCACCGCGTTACCGCTGACAAACATGCAGGCGGCGTAGCGGTCCAGCGTTTGCCAGACCTGCTGCAGCGCCTGCTCATCAGCTTCGGCCGAGGCAATTTCAATCAGCGGCAAGGCCTCGGCCGCCAGGCCGGCTTGCTGCAGCTGTTGGACCCAATGCAGCGCATCCTGCGCGGGCCGGGTCACGATCACAGGGGGAGTGCGAATCACACCGCCCCCGGCCTCAGGCGGCGGGCGGCTTGCCGGCCCAGACGGCGCCGCCGGCACGCAGTTGCGCCGCCACCGCCTCGCCCAGCGCCTCGGCCTCGGCAAAGCTGCGCACCACGGCGGTTTGCTGCACCCGCACCAGCGGTGCGAGGGGCGCGCCGGGCTGGGCCTCGGCCGTGGCCGGGTCGCCCCAGGCCGCGTTCAATTGCATGGCATGGCCGCTGCCTTCTGCGGCCGGGCCTTGCGTGAAGGCCGCCAGCGGCATGGAACAACTGCCGCCCATGGCGCGCGACACCGTGCGCTCGGCCGTCACGGCCAGCCAGGTCGGCGCGTGGGCCAAAGTGGCCAGCGCCTCCACCAGGTCGGCGCGGTCGGCCCGCACCTCAATGCCCAAAGCGCCCTGCCCGGCTGCGGGCAGCATCTCGGTCGGCTCGAACGTATTGCGGATGCGCGCCTCCAGCCCCAGGCGCTTGAGCCCGGCGGCCGCCAGCACGATGGCCTGGTACTGGCCTTCATCGAGCTTGCGCAGGCGGGTGTCGAGGTTGCCGCGCAGCGGTTCAATTCTCAAATCGGGCCGCAAGGCCTTGAGCAGCACCAGCCGGCGCAGGCTCGATGTCCCCACCACCGCGCCCTGCGGCAAGTCGGCCAGCGACGCAAACTGGTTGGAGACAAAGGCGTCGCGCGGGTCTTCGCGCTCCAGCACGCAGGCCAGCGTAAAGCCCTCGGGCAGGTCCATGGGAACATCCTTGAGCGAATGCACCGCCAGGTCGGCCCGGCCTTCGCTGAGCGCGACTTCCAGCTCCTTGACGAACAAGCCCTTGCCGCCGACCTTGCTGAGCGAGCGGTCCAGGATCTGGTCGCCCAGGGTGGTCATGCCCAGCAACTCGACCTGCCAGCCCAGGCGCGCTTCCAGCAGGGCCTTGACATGCTCGGCCTGCCACAGCGCCAGGCGGCTCTCGCGGGTGGCGATGACAACTTTTTTGCTCACGGCTTTTTTGACGGTTTGAAACGCAGCAGACACTCGTAACCTATTTGTAATCCAGGGGGGAAGTGAATGCTAGCATGTGGCACCTAAAACTAGAGGGCAAGATGGTCACTTCCGCGCGCGTCAAAAAGGTCAATGAAACCGTCAAGGAGAACGCTGTCGACAAGGCGCCCGGGCGCGCCAGGGACAACGAACGCCCCCTGGTGGAAGACATACGCCTGCTGGGCCGCATCCTGGGCGATGTGATTCGCGAGCAGGAAGGCGTGGCCGCCTACGAGCTGATCGAGCAGATACGCAAGCTCTCGGTGGCTTTCCGGCGCGATGCCGACCAGGAAGCCGACAAGGCGCTTAAAAAGCTGCTGAAGGGCCTGTCGGGCGACCAGACCGTCAGCGTGATCCGCGCCTTCACCTACTTCAGCCACCTGGCCAACCTGGCCGAAGACCGCCACCATATCCGCCGCCGCGCCGTCCATGAACGCGCCGGCGACACCCAGGAAGGCAGCATCGAAGTGGCCTTGGCCCGCCTGCGATGGGCGGGAATAGCTCCTAAAACAATAGCAAATACGCTGGCGCACAGCTTTGTCTCGCCGGTGCTCACGGCCCACCCGACCGAAGTGCAGCGCAAAAGCATTCTGGATGCCGAACGCGACATTGCCCAGCTGCTGACGGCGCGCGATGACATCAAGGCGCTGGCGCGCGCCCTCAACGCCGCCAAGGACGCGCTGACGCCGCGCGAGCTGGCGGCCAACGAGGCCCAGCTGCGCGCCCGCGTGATGCAGCTGTGGCAGACCCGGCTGCTGCGCTTTTCCAAGCTCACGGTGGCCGACGAG
>CAZWDK010000143.1:0-1528 GCA_964633095.1 uncultured Polaromonas sp.
TTCACCGCCATGCTGCGCCTGGACCACAACCGCGCGCTGAGCCAGGTCGCCGCCAAGACCGGCACCAAGGTCGCCGACATCGAAAAACTCACCGTCTGGGGCAACCATTCGCCCACCATGTACGCCGACTACCGCTTTGCCACCGTGAACGGCAAAAACGTCAAGGACCTGATCAACGACCAGGTCTGGAACGCCGAGGTGTTCCTGCCCACCGTGGGCAAGCGCGGCGCGGCCATCATCGAAGCGCGTGGCGTGTCTTCTGCCGCATCGGCGGCCAACGCAGCGATTGACCACATGCGTGACTGGGCGCTGGGCACCAACGGCAAATGGGTCACCATGGGCATTCCATCGGACGGCCAGTACGGCATTCCGAAAGACGTGATGTTCGGCTTCCCCGTCACCTGCGAAGGCGGCGAGTACAAGCTGGTGGAAGGCCTGGAGATCGACGCGTTCAGCCAGGAGCGCATCAACAAGACCCTGGCCGAATTGCAAGGTGAACAGGACGGCGTCAAGCACCTGCTCTGATTTCACCAGCTTTTCAAACAGTGAAACATCCGCGCGACGTTCTCCTTGGTGCTCAGGCGGCTGCAGGTTTCTTGCCTGTTTGCGACCACTACAGCGGCGTGGAGGCGCGGATGCGCAAAAGCCTGCAGCTGCAGGCCGACATGATTGAAGAGTTTGGCGCCTGCGTTTTCGACGTGACGCTGGACTGCGAAGACGGTGCGCCGGTAGGCGGCGAAGCCGAGCACGCCGCCATGGTGGTGGCGCTGGCGCTACTGGCCAGCAAGGAATCCGAGGGAAGGGCCCGCGTCGCCGTTCGCGTGCACGCGGTGGACCATCCGGCGTTTGAGGCCGACATGGCCCTCATTGCCGGCAAGGCGGGCCGCAAGCTCTCGCACATCATGGTGCCCAAGGTGGAGTCCATCGCTGACGTGATCAAGGCCGAGCAGGCGCTCAATGCGGCGTCGGCCGGCCCTCTGCCGCTGCATGTGCTGATCGAGTCACCGCTTGCGGTGCACAACGCCTTCGAGATCGCCGCGCATCCCCGGGTGCAGTCGCTCAGCTTCGGCCTGATGGATTTCGTCTCCGCCCATGGCGGCGCGATTCCGGCCGACGCCATGAGCAGCCAGGGCCAGTTCATGCATCCGCTGGTGCTGCGCGCCAAGCTGGAAATTGCCTCGGCCTGCCATGCCCATGGCAAGGTGCCTTCGCATTGCGTGGTCACGGAGTTCAATGACATGGCGGCCATGACCAGCGCCGCACGCCGTGCTGCCCACGAGTTGGGCTACAGCCGCATGTGGAGCATTCACCCGAGCCAGATTCGCCCCATCCTGGAGGCCTTTGCGCCCAGCGAGGCCGAGATTGAGGATGCTACAAAAATAATAGCTGCCGCCGCCCGTGCTGATTGGGCGCCGATTAGTTTTGACGGAAAACTGCATGACCGCGCAAGCTACCGCTATTACTGGCAATTGCTGGAGCGCGCGCACCAGACCGGCCGGGCGCTGCCCGCCGAGGCGCAAACCTATTT
>CAZWDK010000143.1:1628-8164 GCA_964633095.1 uncultured Polaromonas sp.
TGGAGCGCGCGCACCAGACCGGCCGGGCGCTGCCCGCCGAGGCGCAAACCTATTTCGAGGCGCTGCACTGAGCGCCCCTACACCACGAACCTCCTATGAAAACCATCCACACCCCAAGCCTTTCCGCTGCCCTGGCCGCTGCCGTCTTGCTGGCCAGCGCCAGCCTGGCGACGGCGCAAACTCCAGCCAATACCGCCAATACCGCCAAGCCCGCAGCCAAAGCTGCAGCGGCCAAGAAGCCCGCTGTCAGCGCCAGCCGCACCAACCTCAAGAGTGCCGCCAAGAACGTGGCCGCAGGGATTGAAGCCGCCGAAGCCGCGCTGACCCCGGCCGAACTGGCGATTGCCGAACGTGTGCATGTGGGCCAGCTTCCTTGCGAACTCGGTGCATCGGTCACCCTGACGGCCGACGCCAAGGCCCCCGGCTACTTTGACGTGCAGGGCAAGAACTTCAAATACCGCATGTTCCCGGTCGCCACCACCACCGGCGCCATTCGCCTGGAGGACCAGAAGGCCGGAGCGGTGTGGCTGCAACTGGCCAACAAATCCATGCTGATGAACCAGAAGCAGGGCATCCGCCTGGCCGATGAATGCATGAGCCCGGCCCAGGTGGCTGTGGCCGAGTCCCTGAAGCGCAACCCGGCGCCCAGCGTGCTGGATGCGCCCAAGCCGGCGGCCCCAACGGCGGCGGCCGAGGCACCCGCCGCCGTGCCGGCGCCGGCCGCCAAGTAAGCCCCACGATTTCCAATAATTTCCAACGATTTTGAACACAGGAGTAGCCCGCATGTCGTCTGAATTCTTGTCAACCTACCGCAACCATGTTGCCGAGCGTGCGGTACTGGGCATTCCGCCGCTGCCCTTGTCTGCCAAGCAGACCGCAGAGGTCATTGAGCTGCTGAAAAGCCCGCCCCAGGGTGAAGAAGCATTCCTGGTCGAGCTGATCACCCACCGCGTGCCCGCCGGCGTTGACGATGCGGCCAAGGTCAAGGCCAGCTACCTGGCGGCCGTGGCGCACGGCAGCGAAAAATGCGCGCTGATCTCGCGTGAACAAGCCACGCAGCTGCTGGGCACCATGCTGGGCGGCTACAACATCAGCCCCATGATCGAGTTGCTTGATGATGCGCAGGAAAGCGTGGCCGCCGAGGCGGCAAACGGCCTGAAAAACACCTTGCTGATGTTCGACCAGTTCCACGACGTCAAGGAAAAGGCCGACAAGGGCAACCCGCACGCCAAGGCCGTGCTGCAAAGCTGGGCCGATGCCGAGTGGTTCACCAGCCGCCCCGAAGTGCCCCAGTCCATCATGCTGACGGTGTTCAAGGTCGCCGGCGAGATCAACACCGACGACCTGTCACCCGCACCCGACGCCTGGAGCCGCCCCGACATTCCGCTGCACGCGCTGGCCATGCACAAGAATGCCCGCCCCGGCGTCACGCCCGAGGAGGACGGCAAACGCGGCCCGGTCAAGTTCATTGAAGAGCTCAAGGCCAAGGGCAATCTGGTGGCCTATGTCGGCGACGTGGTCGGCACCGGCTCCTCGCGCAAATCCGCCACCAACTCGGTGCTGTGGTTCACCGGCGAAGACATTCCCTTCGTGCCCAACAAGCGTTTTGGCGGCGTCTGCCTGGGCGGCAAAATCGCCCCGATCTTCTACAACACCATGGAAGACTCCGGCGCGCTGCCGATCGAACTCGACGTGAGCCAGATGGCCATGGGCGACGTGATCGAGCTGCGCCCCTACGACGGCAAGGCGCTGAAAGACGGCAAGGTGGTTGCCGAGTTCAAGCTCAAGAGCGATGTGCTGTTTGACGAAGTGCGCGCCGGTGGCCGCATTCCGCTGATCGTCGGCCGCGGCCTGACCGCCAAGGCACGTGCGGCGTTGGGCCTGCCCGTGTCCACCCAGTTCCGTTTGCCGCAAGATCCTGTCAACAACGGCCGTGGTTTTACCCTGGCGCAAAAAATGGTCGGCCGCGCCGTGGGCTTGCCGGAAGGCCAGGGCGTGCGTCCCGGCACCTACTGCGAACCGAAGATGACCTCGGTCGGCTCGCAGGACACGACCGGCCCCATGACCCGCGACGAACTGAAAGACCTGGCCTGCCTGGGGTTCAGCGCCGACCTGGTGATGCAATCGTTCTGCCACACGGCGGCTTACCCCAAGCCCGTTGATGTGAAGATGCACCACGAGCTGCCCGACTTCATGAGCGACCGCGGTGGCATTCCGCTGCGTCCCGGCGACGGCATCATCCACAGCTGGCTCAACCGCATGCTGCTGCCCGACACCGTGGGCACGGGCGGCGACAGCCACACCCGTTTCCCGATCGGCATCAGCTTCCCGGCCGGCTCGGGCCTGGTGGCGTTTGCCGCCGCCACCGGCGTGATGCCGCTGGACATGCCCGAGAGCGTGCTGGTGCGCTTCAAGGGCAAGATGCAGCCCGGCGTCACCTTGCGTGACCTGGTCAATGCGATTCCGCTGTACGCCATCAAGGCCGGCTTGCTGACCGTGGCCAAGCAGGGCAAGAAAAACATTTTCTCGGGCCGCATTCTCGAGATCGAAGGCTTGCCCGATCTGAAGGTCGAGCAGGCGTTCGAGCTGAGCGATGCGTCGGCCGAGCGTTCTGCCGGCGGCTGCACGGTGCACCTGAACAAGGAACCGATCATCGAGTACATCAACAGCAACATCACGATGCTGAAGTGGATGATCGCCACGGGTTACTCGGACGTGCGCACCATCAAGCGCCGCATCGCCGCCATGGAAGCCTGGCTGGCCGACCCGCAGCTGCTCAAGGCCGACGCCGATGCCGAATACGCCGCCGTGATCGAGATCGACCTGGCCGACGTGCACGAGCCCATCGTGGCCTGCCCGAACGACCCGGACGATGTGAAAACCTTGTCCGACGTGGCCGGCGCGGCGATTGACGAAGTGTTCATCGGCAGCTGCATGACCAACATCGGCCATTTCCGCGCCGCCTCCAAGCTGCTCGAAAACAAGCGCGACATTCCGGTCAAGCTCTGGATGGCGCCGCCCACCAAGATGGACGCCAAGCAGCTGACCGAAGAAGGCCACTACGGTGTGCTGGGCTCGGCCGGCGCCCGCATGGAAATGCCGGGTTGCAGCCTGTGCATGGGCAACCAGGCCCAGGTGAAGGAGGGCGCCACGGTGTTCTCCACCTCGACCCGCAACTTCCCCAACCGTTTGGGCAAGAACTCGAATGTGTATCTGGGTTCCGCCGAACTGGCCGCCATCTGCTCCAAGCTGGGCCGCATCCCGACCAAGGCCGAGTACATGGCCGACATGGGTGTGCTGACCGCCGCCAGCGACAGCGTGTACCAGTACCTGAACTTTGACCAGGTCAAGGATTACACGGCTATGGCGGATACGGTCGCGGCGTAAGCCTTGGCCATTCGGGCTGCGCTTGGCGAAGCCCCAAAAAAAGCCCCGCAGGCTGCAAGGTCTGCGGGGCTTTTTGTTGCCAGGACTGGAAGCTTGTTTCGTGCAGAAGCGGGAGCTTGCAGGCCTGCTCCGCCAGACTCGGGGATTACTGGCTGCTGCTGGTCGTCGTGTCACTGAAACGCCGCGCCAGCGCTGGCGCCAGACCCAACGTGGGCTTGGCCGCAGGCCGACGGAAGGTGCCGGCCGTGGCCTTGCGCACCTGCAGGCTGACCAGGGCCTCGGCCTGTTTGATGGCGGCAGCCATCTGGTCGACGACGGGCACGGGGATGCGGTCCTTCACGCGGTCGGCCAGGCCCGCGAGCGGGGCGCCGGCCAGGATGACGACGTCGGCCTCGTCTTCGGTGACGGCGCGGTTGGCCAGTTCAACCAGCAGCTCTTCTTTTTCCTCCTGCACATCGGAGACGGACGCAAATGCGCCGTCGAGCATGCGGATGCCCGCAAGCCGTCCCTTGAGGCCGTGTGACTCGACGCATTCCTCGTACCAGGGGCCGAGCGCGCTGGCAAAGGTCACGATGGCGAAGCGTCGCCCCAGCATGCAGGCCGTGAGCATTGCGGCTTCGGCCATGCCGACGACCGGCAGGTCGAACAGCTCGCGCGCGCCGAACAGGCCGGGGTCGCCAAAGGCCGCGATGACCGCGGCGTCAAAGCCTGCGTGGTGTTCGGCCAGCATCTCGAGCGCGACCGCGCCGCCGACCTGCGCTTCGGCCCGCGTGGCAATGTAGGGAAAGCCGCGCGGGGCCGTGAGCGGGACGATCTCGGTGCCCGGCGCCGCGGCCTTTTGCGCGGCGGCGACCAGGCGCGCCGTGATGCCTTCGCTGGTGTTGGGGTTGAGGACAAGAATGCGCATAGGGGTCTTTCGGTCAGGGGCGGGTGCCCAGGATCTGTTCGGCGGCCTGGGCGGCATTGAGCAGCAGGCGGTCGTGGCCGCGCGCCGCGATGAGCTGCAGGCCCACGGGCAGGCCATCGCGCCCGGTGCCACAGGGGATAGAGATCGCGGCGGCCATCGCGTGGTTGACGAAGGGCGTGAACACCGCATGGCCGCGCGGCTCCACCGCCACGCCGCCTATGCGCTCGGGGCCGAGCCGGTCGTTGCGCCAGGCCACGCAGGGCGTGGTGGGGCAGAGCAGCAGGTCGAAGCGGGTGAACAGCTCGGCCAGCGTCAGCGCGATCAGCCAGCCGGCCTCCCGGGCCCGCGCCACGTCGGCGCCGCTCCAGGCCAGGCCGCGCTCGATCTGGCGTGCGATGTCGGGGTCGAACTGGGATGGGTCGCGCCGCCACGCATCGGCGAACAGGTGGGCCAGGCCCACATGCTGCAGCGGCATCAGTGCGTCTTCGTTCGCCCCTGCGGGCCAGAGCGGGTCGTGGCGTGCCACGTCCCAACCCGCGTGCTGCAGCGCCTCGACGGCGCCTTCCATGCAGCTCTGCACATCGGCGTCGACCGGCACGTCCAGGCCCAGCTTGGGGCTGTATGCGACTCTCAGGCTGTGCGCCGGGCGCGCGCCTGGATCAGGAAAAACCACAGAATGGGGGTCGCGCGGATCCGCGCCTGCGAGGACTTCGAACATGAGCGCGGCGTCGCCTACCGTGCGCGTGATGGGCGCGATGACCTGCAGGCCGTTGAAGGCGTGCGGAAAGCCGATGGGGTCGGGGATGGCGCCGAAGGAGGGCTTGAAACCGACCACGCCGACATGGGCGGGCGGGCGCCGGCTCGAGCCGCCGCCGTCGGTGCCCAGCGCCAATGGCGCCAGGCTGGCGGCCACGGCCGAGGCGCAGCCGCCCGACGAGCCACCGGGCGTGAGCGATGCATTCATGGGATGGCGCGTCAGGCCATAGACCTTGTTGGTGGTCAGGCCCTTGCAGGCGAACTCCGAGCTGTTGGCCATGCCAAGAATCAGCGCGCCGGCCCTGCGCAGCCGAGTTACGGCCAGCGCGTCCTGGGGCGCGACGAAATCCTTGAACAGCAGCGAGCCCTGGGTCACGCGCTGATCCCTGACCCAGATCACGTCCTTGACCAGCACCGGTACACCGGCCAGCGGCAGCGCTTCGCCGGTGGCGATCCGGTGGCGCAGCGCGGCCAGATCGGCGGCCAGCGACGGTGGCGGCTCGCCCACCACGGCGTTCAGCGCCGGGTTGATCTGGGCCATGCGCTGCTGAAAGCAGGCGAGCACCTCGCCGGGGTCGAGTTCGCCGGCGTTGACGCGTCGGGCCAGGCCCGATGCATGGAGTCCAATGATGGCGTCCATTGTCGTTTCAGTGATGAACCGGGCGCGCCAGTCGGGCGAGCGCGTCGGGATAGTTGCCGACATAGGGGCCGTTGTCTGCGTCGGGCGCCGCCTTCGGACGCGCCATCTCGGGCTTGCCGCAGGGCAGGAACCGGCCATGGCCGGCCTGGCCCGTGACCTCGCCGTCCTGCCACACCACCTCGCCGCGTACCAGCGAGGTGACCGGCCAGCCCGTGACCGTCATGCCCTCATACGGGGTGTAGTCCACGTTGTGGTGCAACTGGTCGTTGCGGATGGTGACTTCCTTGTTGGCGTCCCAGATCGCGATATCGGCATCGGCGCCGACTGCGATCGTGCCCTTGCGCGGATGCAGGCCGTAGAGCCTGGCCGGGTTGGTGGCGGTGAGCGCGACGAACTGGTTCAGGCTGATGCGGCCACGCCGCACCCCTTCGGAGAACAACAGCGGCAGGCGAGTCTCCAGGCCCGGGATGCCGTTGGGGATGTAGTGAAACGGCACTTCCTTGCCGCCGGGTTTCTTGCCCTGCGGGTCGTCGTAGCGGAATGGCGCGTGGTCCGAGGACAGGATGGTGAACAGCCCGTCGGCCAGCCCGTCCCAGACCACGCGCTGGTTGGCCTTGTCGCGCGGTGGCGGGCTGCAGACGCACTTGGCACCGTGGTAGCCGTCGTCCAGGTCATCGGCCGTCAGAAACAGGTATTGCGGACAGGTCTCCGCATAGATGCGCAGGCCATGGCCATGGGCCCAGCGGATCTGCTCGATGGCTTCGCGGCCCGAGACATGGACGATCAGGATCGGCACATCGACCAGCTCCGAGAAGGTGATGGCGCGATGCGTGGCCTCGCGCTCGA
>CAZWDK010000144.1:0-8076 GCA_964633095.1 uncultured Polaromonas sp.
CTATCGAATAGATAGCAATCAAGGGCTGCGGGCGGGGCGCGATGGCGCCGGCACCCGCCTGATCGTTGTTCAGGCCAGCGTGTAGGCGGTCTTCACCGTCGTGAAAAACTCCTGCGCGTACTTGCCCTGTTCGCGCGGGCCATAGCTGGAGCCCTTGCGGCCGCCGAAAGGCACGTGGTAGTCGACGCCCGCGGTGGGCAGGTTCACCATCACCATGCCGGCCTGGCTATGGCGCTTGAAGTGCGTGGCGTACTTCAGGCTGGTGGTGGCAATGCCGGCGGACAGGCCAAACGGCGTGTCGTTGGCGCAGGCCAGCGCAGCCTCGTAGTCTTTGACCGGAATGATGCTGGCCACCGGGCCAAAAATCTCTTCACGGTTGATGCGCATGGCGGCCGTGCTTTCGCTGAACAGCGCCGGTGCCATGAAGTAGCCTTCGGCGCCGCTGCCGCTGTGGCAGGCAATGCGCTGACCCCCCATGGCCAGCGTCGCGCCTTCGGCCCGGCCGATTTCAACATAGCTCAGATCCTGCTCCAGCTGCGCCAGGGAGGCCACGGGCCCGATGTCGGTGCCGGTGGTCAGCGCATCGCCGACCTTGATCCGTGCCATGCGTTCCTGCAGCGCCTTGACAAACGCGGGGTAAATGCCTTCGGTGACGATGAGGCGGCTGGATGCCGTGCAGCGCTGGCCGGTGGAATAGAACGCGCTCTGCGCGCTCAGTTCCACCGCCTGGGCCAGGTCGGCATCGTCCAGAACCACCTGCGGGTTCTTGCCGCCCATCTCGAGCTGCACTTTCTTGAGGTTCTTGGCGCAGGCCTCGGCAATGCGGCTGCCCACGCCGACCGAGCCGGTGAAGCTGATGGCATTGACGCCCGGATGATTGACCAGCGCGTCGCCAATCACGCGCCCCGGGCCCATCACCAGATTGAACACCCCGGCCGGAATGCCGGAGCGCGAAATGATCTCGGCCAGCGCCCAGGCGCTGCCTGGCACCAGGTCGGCCGGTTTCAGGACCACGCAGTTGCCAAAGGCCAGCGCCGGCGCGATTTTCCAGGCCGGAATCGCGATCGGAAAATTCCAGGGCGTGATCAGTCCCACCACACCGACCGGCTCGCGGGTAATTTCAACGCCGATGCCGGGCCGCACCGAGGGCAGGGTTTCACCGCCGAGGCGCAAACACTCGCCGGCAAAGAACTTGAAGATCTGGCCGGCGCGCGTGGCCTCGCCAATGCCTTCGACCTTGGTCTTGCCTTCTTCGCGCGCGAGCAGGGTGCCCAGCTCTTCGCGGCGCGCCAGGATTTCGGTGCCGATTCTGTCGAGCGCATCCGAACGAGCCTGGATGCCGGAAGTGGACCACGCGGGGAAGGCCGCTTGCGCCGCCTGCACGGCTGCGTCGAGGCCTGCGGCATCGGCTTGCGCGTACTCGCCGATCACATCGGACAGGTTGGAGGGGCTCAGGTTGGGTGCGTGGCTCTTGCCGGCTACCCATTGACCGTTGATCAGATTGTCGTGTTTGGATGTGCTCATGTTCTTGGCCTTTGTCCTTTGTCTATTGGGAGTTACCTGATTCTCAATAAGTTGTTGAATGCATTCATGCCATGCAGCTCACACCTGTGGGTCGTCGATTCGATAAAAGCGCAGGGCGTTGCCGCCCATCACTGCCCGCTGCTGCGGGGGCGTCAGCCCGGCCAGCATGCGCAGCACGCCGTCCACCAAGTCGCGAAAATCGATGCGCAAGCCCGCAACGGGAAAGTTGCTGGCGAACATGCAGCGCTGCCAGCCGAAGATGGCCAGGGTCTCGCGCACGATGCGGGCGTTCTCTTCCCAGTCCCAGGCGCGATCACGCAGGCCGAACTCGGACAGCTTGACGTGCACGTTGGGCTGGCGTGCCAGCGCTTCCATCCAGCCGCGCCAGCGTTTCAAGCCTTCATCGCTGCGGTCCCAGGCAAAGCCATGGTGGTTGAGGACTATGGGCAGCCCGGGAAACTGCGCTGCCACTTCGGCCGCTTCCGGCAAATGCCAGGCCGGCACCCGCAAGTCCCAGCTCAATCCATGCTTTTCCAGCAGGGACAGGCCACGCAGCCAGGCTTCGTCCTGCATGGTGCCGGGCTGGCCGTGGACGCTTTGCTCGGGCGTTGCGGCCGCGACCGGCTTGCTGCGGATGCCGCGCACCAGCGGATAACGCAGGTGGCTGAGCAGGCATTCCTCGGTATCGGGCCGGTCCAGCCAGGCATGGGCCACCACGGCATTGGGAAACCCGTGCCGGGCGTGTAGTTCATGCAGCCACGCGGTCTCGGCCACCTGTTCGCTGCGGTCGCGCTCGGCTTCCACATGCACGGTCGCCACCACGTTGCAGCCTGCGCTGGCCGCCCTGTAGTCTGGCGGCAGGAAGTCGCGGCACAGGGACTGGTAGTCGCCGAGGAAGAACTCCTGCGGGTTGTAGGCTTGCTGCAACCATGGATAGCGGCCACGCGACAAGTCCCACAAGTGGTGATGCGCATCGACGACAGGAATGGCGTGCTTCCACATCTTTGGCCAGATGTTTCAGTGTTGCCACACGTAGGACGAATCGGGTTCGCGCAGGGTCTTGATCTCCTGCTCGAACTCGAAACTGTCGAGATTGAGGCGGCGCACCGTCTCGTCCTGGAACGAGATGTAGACCGCACGGTCCACCGGATGGAAGGACAGGGCCAGCGGATTGCTGGGCAGGGCGAAGCAGCGCTGCTCCTGCAGATTGGTGCCGAAGATGGACAGCGACTGCTCGCCCGAGTTGGTGGTGAGCAGCAGGTCCTGGCCCTGCGCACCGCGGAAGCGGTAGACCCGGTTCGGGTCGCGCCGCGTCTTGCCCTTGGCCACGACCTTCATGCTGGCCGTGTCGACGGCCACGATGGTGTCGTCGCCCCGGTTGGCCACATACAGCAGCGACTCATCCGCCGACAGCACATTGCCCTCGGGCACCGGCCCCGGCACCATGGCCACCGGCGTGAAGGTCGGGTCATTCGGCTTGATTTTCGTGACGGTGTTCGACAGCAAATTGAGCGCATAGGCTGTCTGCGCATCCTTCGTCAATGCGAACAAATGGGTCTTGTAGCCGCCAGACGGCACGGCCAGGTCGGGCACATGGCGGTTGACCGGGTCGGAGAAACGCAGCAGCGTGTTGTGCGCCTCCGACATCACGTACAGGCGCCCTTCGGCGTCCACCGTCAGGCCATGCGGGCGATAGAACGGCCAGAGGTTGAGCGTGGCCACATGTTCGCGACTGTCCAGATCGATCACGAAGACTGAATGCCCACCCACATCGCCGAGGTGGCTGGCGGTCTCGATGCCGTAGTGGCCCACATAGGCGCGTCGGCGCACCGGGTCTACCGTGAACTCGTGCGGAAAGTTGGGCAGCACGATGTGTTTTTCTGCCTCGCCGTTGGCAAGGTTGTAGAAACTGAAGGTATGGGCGCATTTCTGCACCAGCAGGAGTGTTTCGGATTTCGTAGTCATTTGGTTAGCGGTTGACTGGGTTTGGCGGTGGTGGAAAGTCGATTGGAAAAATAGGCGGAGCTCTGTTTGATGGCCAGCATGCGGAACGGCCGCGATTCGACTTTTTCCAGCACTTCTATGCCTTTGCTGCGAAGGTCGGCGATCATGGCGGCTTCATTTTTGCTGTTGAGCGCACGTTGAAAATCTCGGCCAATGACCGCGGCATCGAGCAGGGCTTTTTGATGTGCAGGGGAAAGTGATTCAAAGCGCTTGAGGTTGATCGCCACCATCAGAGCGGTGTATGCGTGCCTGGTCATGGTCACGTATTTTTGTACCTCGTAGAGTTTGGCGCTGTAGGTAATGGGAAGCGGGTGGTCTTGGGCATCAAGTTTGCCAGCCTTGATGGCGTCGTACAGCTCACCCAGTGGCATGCTTGTGGTCACTGCTCCCAGTTCTTTGAAGTACTCGTTCTGTGTCGAGTTCCCCACCCGCAGGCGCAAGTCCTTGAAGTCGGCTGGGGTTTTGACAAAGCCTTTGTTGCTGGTAATGATGCGAAAACCCACTTCCCAGAACGACAGACCCCTGATGCCCGAGGCCATGGTTTCATTCAGCAGCGCTTTGCCGAAATAAGGGGAGTCAAGCTCTTTCCAGGCATCCTGTGGCGTCTGGAAAGAGTAGGGCTGGTCAATCTCGATCAGTCGCGGTGCCAGGGAAACAAAATTGCCGCTACCGGCCATGGTTATGTCCAAAGTGCCGCTTTTGACGTCGGCAATGGATTTCGCATCATTGCCCAGCTCGCCGTTGGGGTATACGTCTATGCGCAAACTGCCTTTTGTCAGCTCGTTCACCGAACTTGCCATTTTCAAGGCGGCCAGATGCTGGCTGGAAGTGGTTGAGCCGACATGCGAAAGACGCAAAACAGTTTGTGCCGCGCTTGCAGCAGTTTGCGCATGGCTTGTGGCACCACTTATGACCAGCGTCAAGGCCAGTACGAATTTAGACACGGTTTTCATGTTGCAGTCCCCATTGGTTTTGATGGCGCGGGTGAACTTTTGAGGCAGGAGCGACGAGGCCGATTGGCTCATCGCAAGCTGCCATTCCCGTCTTTTTATTTAACATCGGCACTCAAAAATTGCCGCATTTCCGGCGTTTTGGGGTTGGCGAATAGTTCTTGCGACGGACCTGCTTCCCATATCTTTCCCTGGTGCATAAACACGGTGATGTTCGCCACGCGTTTGGCAAAACCCATTTCATGCGTCACCAGCACCATCGTCATGCCCTTGCGCGCCAGCGTTTCCATGACGGTCAGCACTTCCTGGGTCAGTTCCGGGTCGAGTGCCGAGGTCACCTCGTCAAACAGCATCACGCGAGGCTTCATGGCCAGCGATCTGGCAATCGCAACGCGCTGCTGCTGGCCGCCTGACAGCATGTCCGGATAGGCATCGAACTTTTCGCTCAGGCCGACCAGTTTCAGCGCTTCTTCCGCCGCCTTGCGGGCTTCGCTCCGCTTGGCCTTTTTGACGATGGTGGGCGCCAGCATGATGTTTTCGCCGACCGTCAAATGCGGGAACAGGTTATAGCTTTGAAACACGATGCCGACATCGGTGCGCAAGGCGCGCAGATGCTTGGGGTTGCCGTCGAGCGCATGCCCGGCTACCGTGATGCTGCCGGAATCGATCGTCTCCAGGCCGTTGATGCATCTCAGCATGGTGCTTTTTCCGGAGCCGCTGCGGCCTATCAGTGCGACGACCTGGCCGCTTTCGACAGACAGGGAAGTTCCTTTCAGAACCTTTATCGCGCCGAAGCTCTTGTGAATGTCGTTAACCATGATCTCAGGCATGGGATTTCCTTTCCAGCCGGCGGCTGCAATATGAAAGCGGGTAGCAGATGCAGAAGTACAACGCTGCCACGATTAAAAAAACACGGAAAGGCTGGAAGGTCACGTTGTTGATCAACTGTCCGGCCTTGGCCAATTCGACGAATCCGATGATTGATGCGATCGACGAATTCTTCACCACCTGCACCATGAAGCCGACCGTCGGCGGCAAGGAGATCCGCACCGCCTGCGGCAGGATGACGTATTGATATTGCTGGCGCCGGGTCATCGCGAGACTTTCCGAGGCCTCCCATTGCTGCTTGGGCACCGACTGAATCGAGCCGCGCCAGATATCGCCGAGATAGCCGCTGACATAAATCGTCATTGACACGCTGGCTGCGACCATGGGCGGCAGGTCGTAGCCGAACAGGCTCAGGCCGTAGTAGGACAGGAACAGCAGCATCAGCACCGGTGTGCCTTGCACGATCTGGATGTAGGTGGCGGCTGCGGTCCGCAACGATCGTGAGCGGGCTACCCGCGCCAGCGCCACGCCCAAGCCAAGCACGCCGCCGCAGGCGCAGGCGATGGCGGCAAGCAGCACGGTCCAGCGCAAGGCATCCAGGAAAAACAGCATGTCGTTCCAGCTGAGTGAGCGGATCATGGTGTGACCTCCTTGGTGGCTACTGGGGCGGCAATGCTGGCCATGCCCGGACTGGTGCGGCGCCGCGCAAAAATGAAGTTGCCCGCCAGGGCCAGAAAGCCCTTGAACAGCAAGGCCAGCCCAAGGTACATCACCGTCACAAGGATGTAGACCTCAAAACTTCTGTAAGTCTCCGAGTCGATCTGCGCCGCGATGGATGACAACTCCTGCGTCGATATGGCGGAGGTGACACTGGATGCCAGCATCATCAGTACAAACTGGCTGCACAGCGCTGGATAGACTTTGGCGATGGCCGGCTTGATGACAATGTGCCTGAAAATCTGAAGCGGCGTCATACCCAGGGACGCGCCTGCTTCAACCTGCGAACGGTGTATCGAATCAATGCCCGCACGGATGATTTCTGTCGAATAGGCGCCGAGATTGATGACCATGCCGATCAGCGCAGCTTCCGTCGCGGTCACCCGCACGTGCATTGCAGGCAGGCCAAAAAAAAGAATGAAGAGCTGCACCAGGAAGGGCGTGTTGCGCACCACCTCCACATAGGCGTCGATGACGCTGCGGATGCGGCCGCCCTTGGCCCAGCGAACGGCCGATGTCGCGATGCCGATCGCGGTTCCGAGAAAAATTGCACTCGCAGATAACTCTATGGTCATCAGCGCACCCTCGGCCAGATGGCCGACGTGTGCCAATACAGGCTCGAACTGAAATTGATAAGCCACTGTGGTTCTCCCGTCCTCGGCAGATCAGGCTGCGATGAACGCTGCCTGCTGCAGGGGAAAATTGTTCATGATTGGCGAAACCGCCGGGTCAAGGGGTCTGGCTAGAAACGCCAGAGCGGTTTACGGCGCTGAACTACAAAGGCCAGATCGCCCGCCGCGGTGGTCCGCCTGCTCTTTCAAGGCTTGCTCAAGTCGGTCAGCGGATTACCCGTCCACTTGAGCGAAATTTTGTTCAGTTCACCTGACGCGGTCATTTTGACGATGGCTTTGTTGAGCCAGTCACGCATGTCGTTGTCTTCCAGTCGGACCGCCATGGCATTGGGCTGGTGGAAAAAGGTGAACCTGACGGCCATATCGACATCTGGCTGCTGCTTGATCACATCTTTTGCGACACCGTCCGGGATGGCTGCTGCGTCAATCTGTTTTGCAAGCAATGCCTGCACCACCGTTGCATCATCCTGGAAGCGCACTATTTGCAGATTCGGTACATTGGCGCGCGTCAAGGCTGTTTCCTGGCTTGAGCCGCGGTTCACACCCACACGTTTGCCATTCAGGTTTTCGAGTTTGTCCAATGCCGAACTTTTGCCCGACACAATCACCATTTGAAATGCGCTGTAGGGCGAAGTGAACATCACTGCTTTGGCCCGTTCCGGTGTTGCTGCGAGCGTAGCTACCAGAAAATCTATCTTTCCGGCTTGCAGTGCCGGGATGCGCGCTGGAGGCACGAGTGGCGTTAACTCCGCTTTAACGCCAAGGTAGCTTGCGAGCAGGCGTGCCACGTCTATGTCGTAGCCTGCAGGGTTGCCATTTGCGTCTACCGTTCCATAGATAGGTACGCCAGACAAAACGCCAATCTTTACCGTCCCGCGCTTGATGATCTCATCGGCCGTCGTGGCGGTGGCATGCGTCGCCACCAGACCGGCAGCAAGAGCCGCTGTGCAGAAGGCGATTTTGCGTAATGCGCGCTCAATTTTTTGTGAAATATTCATGATTGTCTCCGGATAGATTCTGAGGATTTGTTGTGGCAAGCGGTGCGATCGGCGGTGCAGATTTCGCACCGGTGTCTGGCCGAACCTTCAGCTTGGCGTGCAAACCCCGCAATGATGTGCGCGGGGGGCTGTTCAACGTTGGATTAACTGGCGCTGATGGCTGTGTTGCTGGTCTCAAGGGCGCATGCTATTTACTCCATCTCAGAACCAACGGATCCAGCCGCTTTGCTGTCTCCATCAGGCCCTTGCGCACCTCGGGGTGCATGGCGGGGAAGGGATGGCGCGGGGCTTCGCAGGCGATGATTCCTCCTTGCTTCATCAGCGCCTTGGCCGTCAGGATGCCGCCCTGGCGGTTCTCGTAGTTGATCAGCGGCAGCCAGCGTGTGTACTCCGCTACAGCTTCTTCACGGCGGCCCGCTGCGT
>CAZWDK010000145.1:0-7941 GCA_964633095.1 uncultured Polaromonas sp.
ACATTTCACTCCACAGGCCGCTGTCGTGGTGGGTGTGGCGGCCGATCAGCAGGTTTTGCAGCACCGTGGCGTGCTCGAACAGCTCGATGTTCTGGAAGGTGCGCGCAATGCCCAGCGAGGCGATCCTGTGCGGCGGCTGCTCGGTGAGGGTCTGGCCCAGGTACTCGATGCTGCCGGTGGTCGGCGTGTAGATGCGGCTGATCAGGTTGAACACCGTGGTCTTGCCGGCGCCATTGGGGCCGATCAGGGTGAACACTTCGCCTTGCTTCACGTCGAAGCTGACGTTGTTGACGGCCAGCACGCCGCCGGAGCGAACGCTGAGGTTCTTGGCTGAGAGGAGTGTTTCTGTCATTTCAGTCTGTCCGATTTCTGGAAGGATTTCTGCCGCTTGAACAGGCCCTTGCGGTAGAACGGGAACAGTTCGAGATAGGTGCGGATCTTCAGCCAGCGGCCATAGAGGCCGAGCGGCTCAAACAGCACAAAGGCCACCAGCACCGCGCCGTACACCACGCCCTGCAGGCCGGGCGCCTGGCCGATGGTGGCCGGCAGGTAGTCCTTGGTCAGGACGATCACCTGCGGCATGGAGATCAGGAAGATGGCACCCAGGAAAGCGCCATGCACCGAACCCAGGCCGCCGATCACCACCATCAGCAGCAGGTCGACCGACTGCAGGATGTTGAACTGGTCGGGCGAGATGAACTGCAGCTTGTGGGCATAGAGCGCACCGCCGATGCCGGCCAGCGCCGCGGACAGCGCGAACGACAGTGTCTTGTAGCGCGCCAAATGGATGCCCATGCTCTGCGCCGAGATTTCCGAATCGCGGATGGCGACGAAGGCGCGCCCGGTGGGCGAACGCAGCAGGTTCAGAATGGCCAGCGTCGCAATCACCGTGACACCCAAGCACAGGAGATAGAACCCAGTGCCCGAATCAACCTTCAAACCGAAGATATCGGGCTGCTTGACGTGGATGCCAGCGTTGCCGCCGGTCACCGACTCCCAGCGCGCCAGCACTTCCTCGACGATGAAGCCGAACGACAAGGTGGCGATGCCCAGGTAGATGCCCTTCACCCGCAGTGCCGGCAGGCCGATGATGACGCCCACGGCAGCCGACAGCAGGCCGGCCAGGACCAGCGCGATCGGGAAGGGCACGCCCATGTTGGTGAACACGGCCTGGGTGTAGGCCCCCACGCCCAGGAACGCGGCGTGGCCGATCGAGAACTGCCCGGTAAAGCCGGCCAAGAGCATCAGGCCCAGACCCACGATGGAGTAAATCAGCACAAAGGTCAGCTGGGCCAGCCAGTACTCGGCAAACAGCCAGGGCGCAGTCAGCAGCAGCAACACCAGCGCGCCGTACCAGAACACATGGCCGCCGTGTTTGGCGAGATTGACGTCCTGGCCGTAATCGGTTTTGAAAATATAGCGCATGGTTGTTGTTTCTAATCAGGTGAGGACAGCGCAACGCCGGAGGCAGGCGAAGTGACAAGCGCGGTCGGAAGACATGCAATTTTCCGCAGGGCCGCCCCAAGGAAAATTGGCCCCCTCGTGGGGCAGCGAAGTACACGCAGTGACGAGCGTGGGGGCCACGTTCATACCTTCTTCCTGAGTTTTTCGCCAAAGAGGCCGTTGGGTTTGACCATGAGCATGATCAGCACCACGATATAGGCGGCGATGTCCTTGACGCCATTGGGCAGGTAAAAGCCCGAGAGCGATTCGACGATGCCGATGATCAGCCCGCCAACGATGGCGCCCGGCAGGCTGCCGAAGCCGCCCACCACCGCGGCCGGGAAGGCCTTCAGGCCGATGAAGCCCATGTTGGCGTGAACAAAGGTAATCGGCGCCAGCAGCAGGCCGGCGATGGCGGCCACCGCGGCGGCCAGGCCCCAGACCAGGCCGTTGAGGCTCTTGACCGGGATGCCCATGTAGTAAGCGGCCAGTTGGTTTTGCGAGGAGGCCTGCATCGCGATGCCGATCTTGCTGTACCGGAACACCGCGAACAGCAGCGCGCAGAGCACCGCGGTGGCGCCGATCGCGGCCATTTGTTCGACGTTGAGCACCAGCGCACCGACGTTCCACACCTGGTCTTTGTAAGGTACGGCCAGGGCGTGGGTTTCGGTGCCGATGCCGGGGATCATGGTGATGAGGCCGCGTGTCACATAGCCGATGCCGATGGTCAGCATGACGATGCTGAACGCCGGCTGGCCCAGGATCGGGCGGACGACGAGGCGTTCGAGCAGCACGCCGAACGCGGCCATGGCCGCGATGGCGCTGATGACGGCCAGCCAGAATGGAAAGCCCAGCAGGGTCATGCCGGCCAGGCCGCAGAACGCGCCCAGCATCATCAGCTCGCCCTGGGCGAAGCTCACGGTTTCGGTGGCTTTGTAGATGAGCACGAAGCCCAGGGCGATCAACCCGTAGATGCATCCTTGCGAGATGCCGCTGATCACCAGTTGAAGAATTTGCACGGTGTCTCCTGAGTTCTTGTCGTCCGCATATATCTGGACGTGCCGGGGCGGGGGGCGGGTCTTGCCGTGAGTCGGTCTCCCTGGTCAATCTGTTGAAAGGGGCAGGCGGCGCGGCGCGCCTGCCACCTGCACGGCGCCGCAGGCGCCGATGTTGTAAATGTCGCGCGCCATCACCTTGCCCTGATGCGAACAGGCCCTAAAACTTGTGACGCATACCCCACTGCAACGCGGTAGCGCCCTGACCTGGGGCCGAGGAAAAGCCGGAGTAATAGCCAGCACCGCCGGGCGTGCGTTGGGAGCCATTTTTATTGGCGACATGGGCCAGCGTCACATACACGTCGGTACGCTTGGACAGATCGTGGTCATAACCCACTGCGTACAGGGTGGCGTCGCTGTTGCTGGCTTTTTTGTCATTGTTGAGGCCAAGGACACCCATGATGCGCCCCGCACCGATGCGGTACTGCATACCGACGGTGTAGACGTCCGCATTAATTTTCGCGTTATCGCCGACGATTCCTGCATTGGCGGCACCAATCACCGGGATCAACAGGGGGACCAGCGCCGGGTTGTCGTTTTTCATGCGGTGGTAACCCGCGAACAGCTTGGCATCGCCCATCGCATAAGAGCCACCCAAGGTGGTCGTGGTCAGGGATTTGTTGCCGTTCTGGTCGGTTTCGGTGTTGTGGCCCACGCCGACGTCAAACCCGTTGGCCTTGTAGGTCAGGTTCGCGCCCCAGAATCGCTTGGAGAGGCCCAGCGAGCCGGTGGTGGCGCCACCGGTGTTGAGACCGACCATGGCGGCTGCACCGATCCCACTGGGCGATTGAAAGCGATATTGCAGCGCCTGGTTGGCACGCGCCGCAGCGCCTGGCGTAAGGAAGCCGCCGGTGCCGGTGTTGAGGCTGGTGAGCACTGTGCCGCCGGTGCCGGCGTCGAACGTATCGATCTTGGCTAGCACCTCATAGCCCGGCGTGTATTGGCGGCCGAGCAGGAAAGAACCGACGGGCGTGACCAGGCCGACATAAGCTTGGCGATCAAAGAGGGCGTTGTTTGAATTGATTTTTTGACCCAGGATGGTGGGCCCTAATTTGGCTGCCACCGCGGCGGGCAGGCCGTCCGTCAGCGGAACATTTCCGGCAGGGGTAGCCACATAGCCTGCACCACTGGCGCCGGTGTCGAGCTCGATGCGCATTTCCAGGTTGAAAATGGTGCGATAGCCGCCGCCTAAATCTTCCACACCCTTAAAGCCGAGGCGCGAACCATCGGCGATGCCACTCGCGACGTTGGTTAGCGTCCCATTTCCGAAGCGGGACACTTGTATGCCTGCGTCGGCAATGCCGTAGATCGTGACGTTCGATTGCGCCAATACCGGTGCGCCAAAGCATGCACCGATCAAACCCGCCAGTAGCTTTACTTTCATTTCTTGATGTCTCCTTGTATTTTTCAAATGGTTGAGGCGTGGACCTTAAGGTGTTGGTGGTCCGGGGTCTTGCGGTTAGTGGCTACCGAGCGGCCGCTGTCATACGGCCTGCCGCCTCCAACGAGGACTTGACGCTTTCCGCCGCACCGCCACCATCGCAGGGAATCAGCGCGCCCGAGATGTAGTCTGCAAAAGGTGAGGCCAGAAACAGCGCCAGGTTGGCGATATCGTGCGGTTGGCCGAAGCGCCGCAGTGGCACGCAGTCAATTACTGCGGCCTTGGCGTCTTCGGTCGGTGCCATTAGGCGTTGAACACCTTCGGTGCCTTCGATGGGGCCCGGTGAGATCGAGTTGATGCGGATGCCCTCGCTGCCCCATTCCAGCGCCAGCACGCGGGTGAGCTGGTCCTCGCCAGCCTTCGCCGCGCAAGCATGGGCCTGGTAGCGCATGGGAATGTAGGATTGCGGCGCAGTGATGTTGATAACCGAGCCGCCGGGCTTGCGCAGGTGGTTATGGGCTTGGCGCAGCACATGGAAGCTGCCCACCAGGTCGATGTCCACGACGACTTTGAAGCCGTTGGGCGTCATGTCCTTGGCCTCGCAGAGAAAGTTGCCGGCAGCGCCCGAGATCAGCACGTCGATGGGGCCAAAGCGTGCCACGGCTTCAGCGAAGGCGCGGCCCACTGCGTCGTAGTCGCGAACGTCGGCGCACACGCCATGCACCTCGCCCTTGTTCAGCGCCTCGAGCTGCTGGCACGCGGCCGCGACGTTCTTGGGCTTTCGGCTGGCCACCGTGACCTTGGCGCCACGGTGCACGAAGGCTTCGGCCACGCCCAGGTTGATGCCCATGGTGCCGCCGAAGACGAAGACATGGTGGTCGGTGAAGTCGATATCAACTAACAAGGCCGACTCCTGAAGGCGCTGGATTCAGGGGGCGGTACAGCGTGATCTTGCGCGAGCCGGCGAAGATGTCGCGCGGCTTGAGCCCGTAGAAGCGGCGAATAGAATGGCTGAAATGGGTGGAATCGGGGTAACCGGAGTCGAGCGCGATGTCGGTCAGGTTGGAGTTTCCTATCACGTAGTGCAGCAGGCGGCGAGCTCGCTTCCAGGCGCGCAGGTTGCGAAAGGAGGTGCCGGTCTCCTGTTTGAATAAATGCAGGAAGCGCGAGAACGACAGATCCACCGAGAGGGCCAGTTCCTCGGCTGTGAGGGCGCCCGACGTGTCACCCTTGATCCGCGCCAGCACCGCTTCGATGCGCGGGTCGATAGCGCGCCCCGCCAGCGGTTCACCGAACAGGTCGCGATCGAAGTCCATGGATGCCAGGTCTATGTCGCGTCCGGCGAGCAGCAGGCGCGCACGGGTTTGCCGAACGCGTTGGACAAAGTCGGGCGCGTGGACAGCGCCGGCGCGATCCGTCACCCAGGAAGGCAGGCGGGCTGGATCGATGGTTTCCGCTTCGATCACGACTTTGCAGATCAGCCGGCCACCGGCCACGATGCGGTGCGGCACATAGGGCGGCACCACCACCAGTTCGCCGCTCTCCCAGGGCCCGGCATCGATGGACACACGGTTGGGTGCTTCCAGCGACACATAAAACGTGTAGGCGCCGAGAGTGCGAGCGGTGGGCGCACCCAGCAAGCCGGTGTAGAAGACACGATCGGCATTGAGCCACAAGAGCCGGCTGGAGCTGACGCCCTGCTCGGACCCGTCAAACAAGGTGGCTGTTCTGTGCTGAATTTTCAAGATTTGTCTCCTGCTAGGAGGGCTCGCACCCGTGTTCGACCACAAACGAAAGTCTTCATACTAGGAGGCGGGGTCGCCCCTGTCTTGCGTCAGCTTGCTGTGCGGTCCGAGGTCGTGCTGCGGCATCGCTCGGGCGGGGTCGACCCCCGGGGTAACCCCAGTACCGTGTCAGTTCCTGAGGGGCGCCGCTCGTTGTTCCCGCCGGCCCCTTAGCGTCTCGTCGAGGTCGTCGGAATAGAGAATGCCGGCGTTCCAGGTCGCGATGGAGTTCAGGCCGTCGGCGGCCAGGGCAACGTCGATCTCCTTGATGCGGAACCACGCCTCTTCACTGCGGTAGCGCAGGTCGCAGGCGGCGTGGATCGCCGCAATCACCGGCTGCGGTAGTGCTCGATTGACGTCACCACGTCCAGCAGATCGAGAATGCGGCGCTAGAGCTCCTTCTGCATCCGCTTGCCACAGGAATCATGCCTGCGCTTTCATCTCGGCGAGCATGCCGAGGTCCAGCTCGGCCGAAAAGTGCGCGCCGGCTGCATTCAGAATGCCGACCCGCGCCACGGGGGTCGCGTCCAGTCATCGCATGGCCTCGCGCAGTTCCTGCCACATGCGGGTGTTGAGAGTGTTGGCCTTCTCGGGCCGGCTGAAGCATATGCGCGCGATGCCGGCGTCGCGCGCCAGCCCCATCACCGCGGCATTGAGCACGGCCGGATGACGCCGCAAAACCTCCTCGACCTTGATCGACGGCACGTTCTCGCCGCCGGACCTGACCCTGTCCTTGAGGCGATCGAGAAAGAGCAACTGGCCGTCGGCGTCGAACTGGCCGAGGTCGCCCGAGTGGTGCCAGCCGATTCGCTGGACGTGGGCGGTGGCCTGCGGATACTTGTAATAGCCGAGCATGACGTTGGGCCCGCGAAAGACGATCTCGCCGGTCTGCTCCGGTCCGAGCAGCGTGCCGCCGTCGTCCATCACTGCGACTCGTTGACCACCGTGCCGACGCCCCAGCAACAACCGAAGCGCCTGCGTCTCGAAGATCGCGGTGGCTGGGCACATCTCGGTCTGGCCCGAAACGAGCGCGAAGTTGGGACAGAACTCGTCGAGCAGGCGCAACAGCATCGTCTTGGACATTGGCGCCATCGCGTAGATGCACAGCCGCGGGCTGGATAGGTCATGCACCGGGCGCTGCGGGTGGGCAAGCCGGGCGTGATCTTGCTGTCGCTCATGCCTTTGGTCTGCGCGGAAGCCGCGCTGCCGACGGCGATTGCCGCGGTTGTGAACAGAATCTTGCAGTTTACGTAGGTCTTCTTTGAATCATCGAGTTTGGGGGGATGCACGGGCGGCTCTTCGGCAGCGTCTCGTCATGAGAACTTGGGTGGGCGTTTCTCGACGAAGGCTGCCACGCCTTCGGCGGCATGGGCGCTGGCGGCCGACTCGACCATCAGGCGGTGCTCGAGATCGAGCTGCGCCTGCAGCGACCTCTCGTCAGCCCCATCGACCAGGCATTTGATGCGCCCCAACGCGCCGGTCGCCGAATGCGCCAGTATTTCGGCCAGGGCCTGGGTGCGCGACGCAAGCAGCGCATCGGGCAGCACCTCGGTGACGATGCCCAACTCCAGACACTGCTGCGCTGAAAGCGGCGTGTTGGTGAAGAAGAGCTGCTTGGCCCGCATGGCGCCGACGCGGCGGGTCAAGAACCACGACGAGCCGGCATCGGGCGTGAGCCCAATGGCCGAATAGCCGCCGCGCAGCTTCATCGATTCAGCGGCCAGCACGATGTCGGCGCACAAGGCCAGGCCGATACCGCCACCGCCTACGGGTCCGTTGACTGCGCTGATCACCGGTACCGGCAGGGTCGCCAGCTTGTACAGGGCCGCGTGCAGCGGCGGAATCAGCTCGTCGAGCATGGCCGGCAATCCGGCGCCGGCCTGCACGAAGGAGTCGATGTTGCCACCGGCGCAGAATTGGCGCCCGACGGCACGCAGTACCACAGCACGCACAGACGCGTCGCCGGCGACCCCGTCGATGCTCTCGATCAGGGCTGCGGCCGATTCGAGATCGATGGTATTGGCGCGCTCCGGCCGGTTCATCGTGATGTAAGCCACGTTGTTATGGCATTCGAAAAAAACAGGTTTTGTCATGCGAGTGGTCCCTTTTAGCGAACGCTTTCCAAGTGCGCCGCACAGCAAGATTAAGGCAGATAAGGAGCGTCGTCTTGTGCCTACTGGCTGCGGGTTGTCATGCTCTTGCGAGCGGTGAGCTGTCGTGCCTTAGCAGGCTGCTGAAATACTCACTGCGCCAGCGCAGCAGCTGACTCGAAGCGGTT
>CAZWDK010000146.1:0-7912 GCA_964633095.1 uncultured Polaromonas sp.
CGGTGACGGCGGTGCAGCGCCAGGGTCAGGTCAACGGGGTTGCGGTCGGCAATACCACGGTGGGCCTGGGGACGGTCGCTGGCGGCGTGGTGGGCGGACTGCTGGGCAACCAGATGGGCGGCGGCAACGGCAAGACGGCCATGACCGTGCTGGGCGTGGCGGGCGGTGCCTTTGCCGGCAATGCCATCGAGAAAAACATGAACAAGGTGACCGTCTACCAGATGCGCGTGCGCATGCATGACGGCTCGGTTCGCACCATTGAGCAGGCCCATGCCGTGGCCGCCGGTTCACGCGTGGTCGTGGAGGGCAATACGGTCCGGCCGCTGTCCCAGGCCACTTCCTAGGCAGCCGGCGTGCTGGGCTACAGTACTCACGTGGCCTGACCGCTTCTTGCGCTTGTTGGCCCTCATTCAATCCACGAAAGAAAAACATGAAAACAACCTTTAAACCCTGGCTGGTCGCCGGCATGGTCGCTGCGTCTGCCCTGTGGGGCGGTGCGGCCCTGGCCGCCACGCCCTACGTGAGCGCCACAGTGGAGGGCGCGCTGACACCCGGCGTGTACGGCCGTATCGATATTGGCAATGCGCCGCCGCCACCGCTCATCTACGCGCAGCCGATCATCATTCAGCGCCCGCCGGTGCTGGTGCAGCAAGCGCCGCTGTATTTGCATGTTCCCCCCGGCCATGCCAAAAACTGGTCCAAGCATTGCGCGAAGTACAACGCCTGCGGCCAGTCTGTTTACTTCGTCAAGGTCAGGGGTGACGAGGACCATGACGATGACCATGATGGTGCCCGTGAATGGCGCAAGGACAAGTACCACGGCAATGACAAAGGGCATGGCCACGGCAAGGGTCATGGCCGGAATCACGACGACTGAGCAGGCCGGCAACACCTGGCGGCGGCGCGCCGCTTTGTGCGAAGATCAAGCCTAATTCAGTCAGGAAACCTCCCATGAAAGCAATCTGGAACGGCGCTGTGATTGCGCAAAGCGATGACCTCGTGGTCGTTGAGGGCAACCACTACTTCCCCGAGACTTCGCTTAACCGCGACTATGTGACCTTTAGCAACCACCACACCATGTGCAGCTGGAAAGGCCAGGCCAGTTACTACTCGCTGCTGGTCAATGGTGAAATGAACACGGATGCGGCCTGGTATTACCCCGAGCCCAAACCGGAGGCCGACAGCATCAAGGGGCGTGTGGCTTTCTGGAAGGGCGTGAAGATAGAACCCTGAGGCGCCCAGCCAGGGCATTGACCGGGCAGTGTCCGTGCTTGAGAATGGTTTCCTGGCGTTCAAGGAGGCTTCATTATGTTCAAGCACATTCTGGTTCCTGTCGACGGCTCATCCACTGCGGGGTTGGCCATCGAGAAGGCAATTGCCGTCGCCGAAGCCTTCAAGAGTGCAGTCACCGTCATCTACGTCATAGACCCTTACGCCTTCACGGGGGTGGGCGCTGACTTTTCCTACGGCCAGGCCGAATACCTCAGCGCGGCGACCGCCGAAGCCAATGAGGCCATCAAGCAGGCTAAGCAGGCCTTCCAGGCGCATGGCATCACCGTCACCGCATCCGTTGTCGAGGGTCATGCAATTTACCGCGGCATTCTTGAGACCGCGCAAACCGTGGGGGCCGACCTGCTGGTGATGGGCTCGCATGGCCGTCGCGGACTGGAACGGCTGGTGCTGGGCAGTGTCACGGCCCAGGTACTGTCACATGCGCATTTGCCGGTGCTGGTCGTTCGCGACTAGGCCGGGGCGCATCCATTGCCGCGGCAGGCGGCAGAGTTTTGCCCACTAGAAGGAGGTGTCATGGATTTCCTAAAGCACGATCTGGCCCATGAGTTTCCGCAGCATCTGGAGAAAATGCGCAGCCTCAAGAGCTCGGACCCGCACTTTTCCAGCCTTTTCGCCCAATACGACGCAGACAACCACGCGATCATCAAATACGAGCTCGGCGTTGGCGCGATCAGCGATGAGGCCCTTGAAGACCTGAAGAAAAGACGGCTGAAGATCAAGGATGAGATTTACCAGATTCTCAAGGCGACGTAATCGGTGTGATGCGCCTGCAGCTGTCATTGCCCTGGTTGAAGGCGAAACAAGGCTCATGCCAAGGAGTGATGGGTGTATTTTGCTATTGAAAATATAGCATCGAGCCTGCGGGCTCCCGTCACGCCAGTGCAGGATCTTTCATCGCACTGAAATGTAGCTTCTGTAGGCTGGGGTCCGTTCAGGCATTGTCAGGTTTTTGCAGGAGAGCCCCTTGAATTCACGCGACGAAGAATGGGTGCGGCGTATTCGCCGCGACCTCATCGACAGCTACGACGAAGAGCTGGAGATGGAACTGGATGACCGCAGCGTTGGGCTGTTCGGCGGCGAGTTGTTTTTGGGCCAGAGTGCGCAGGACAAGGAAAGCCGCTATCAGTATTTCCGCGAGCTGTTTCGCCTGCAGGTCGAACTGGTCAAGCTGCAGGACTGGGTGGTCAGCACCGGCCACAAGCTGGTTATTGTGTTTGAAGGGCGCGATGCCGCCGGCAAGGGCGGCATGATCAAGCGCATCACCCAGCGCCTCAACCCCCGCGTGTGCCGCGTCGCCGCACTGCCGGCACCCAACGACCGGGAGCGCACCCAGTGGTATTTTCAGCGTTATGTGTCGCACCTGCCGGCGGCCGGCGAGATCGTGCTGTTTGACCGCAGTTGGTACAACCGTGCCGGTGTCGAGCGCGTCATGGGCTTTTGCACCGATGAGCAGTACGAAGAGTTCTTCCGCAGCGTGCCGGAGTTTGAAAAAATGCTGGTGCGCTCCGGCATACAGCTCATCAAGTACTGGTTTTCCATTTCGGACGAAGAGCAGAACCTGCGCTTTCTGGGCCGCATCCACGACCCGCTCAAGCAGTGGAAGCTCAGCCCCATGGACCTGGAGTCCCGCCGCCGCTGGGAGGAGTACACCAAGGCCAAGGAAATCATGCTGGAGCGCACGCATATTGCGGAAGCGCCCTGGTGGGTGGTGCAGGCGGATGACAAGAAGAAAGCCCGGCTCAATTGCATTCATCACCTGCTGCAGCAAATGCCTTACGAAGAAACCGAGCGCCCGACCATAGTCTTGCCCGAGCGGGTTCGCCATGAGGACTATGTACGCCAGCCGGTCGCGCGAAACCTCGTGGTGCCCGAGGTTTATTGAAGAGACTTAATTCCTGACGTCTGCCACAGGCTGCATGCCAAAGTCGGGCCGTTCAAGATAGGCCAGTACCCGGCTGGCGGCTTCATCGGGCGAACTCAGTTGCCCCTTGTTTTTCAACTGAACGAAGTTGTCCAGGTCCGGGAAGTCCGTGCGGTCTGCGCCGCGCAGCTGGCTTTGCATGTCGGTGTCAATCACGCCCGGGGCCAGCGAGCAGACCCTGGCGCCATGGGGCTTGAGCGCTTCCTCCAGTGCCACGCAGCGCGTGAAATGGTCCATGCCCGCCTTGCTCGCGCAATAAGCGGCTTGCGAGGCCATGGCCCGGCGCCCCAGACCCGACGAGATGTTGAGCACCCTGCGCCGGGCAGGCCAGCCCTCGGTGGCGCGCAGAAACACGGCCGTCAGCTGCATCGGGGCCTCCAGCCCGACGCGCAAGGCGCGCGCCAGCTCGGCGGCATCGGCCTCGCTGAGCGGGCGTATGCCTGGAATCACGCCGGCGTTGTTGATCAGGCTGACGCTGTGCCATGGCTTGCCAGCCTGCGCGTTCAGCCAGGCTGCAAGCCGCTCGCCGAGCGCAGCGCCATCGGCCAGATCGTGCGTCCATTGCAGCAGGGGCGCGCCGGTTTGCGCGGCGTGCTGCGCCAACGCCTCTTGCGAGCTGCGCGAAATGCAGAGCAGCGTGTGGCCGGCCGCCAGCAGTTGCCGGGCCATGGCAAAACCCATGCCGCGCGATGCGCCCGTGAGAATGGTGAGATGCGGGGGGAAGGGGGCTTGGGTCATGCCGAAAATGGTAACCGAGCAAGGCCAAAACCGGATGTGGGCCGGATTCGGGCCGGATTCAGGCTGTCATCTACACCCTGACCACAATCGGGAAGTTGGCCTGCAGCCCATCGGGCCCGGCGGCAAAGGAAACCGTCAGGGCCGCACGCGCCGCATCGCCTGGCAGCTGGCGCCACAAAAAATCGCGTTCGTTGTGCGGGTCGCCGGCCACATACAGCTGCGTGGTCAGCAGCTCACGGCCGCCCAGTCTGACCTTGACATGAATGTGCGGCGTGCGGCTGCCGTAAGCGACGGGGCGAATGGTGCGAAAACGGTAGTGCCCGTCGCGGCCGACCACGACGCGGCCAAAGCCCTGGAACGCCTTGTCGGCCCGGTTGCCATCGCCGGGATGGTGGTAGTGCCCGGCGGCATCGCATTGCCATATTTCCACCTGCGCCCCCTTGACGGGGTTGCCGGCCATGTCGCTGACCGTGCCCTCCAGCCAGGTGGCTTGCCCCCGCGTGTAGGTGAGCGCGCCGTTGCGCAGCAGGTCAAAATCCGAGTCCTCGGGAATGGCAACGGGGTAAAAAGGCCCTTCGGTCTGCGCCGGTGTGGCCTGGCGGGGCGGGCCTGGCTGGGCGCGTGGCCCCAGCCACAGCGCCGGCAAGGCCACCAGGGCGGCCGCAACACCGCGGCGCGGCCACAGCGCTGAGGTGGCGGTTGGGACGCTGGAATATGACGGGCTGGCGGGCATGCGCATTCTCCTGCTACCTCGGTCAGAGGCGCTTCAGCGGCTGAAGTTCCACCGGCCTAAAAAGGCGGCGCGCTGTCAAACTGCATCGGCTCGCCCGTGACCGGGTGGGGCAGGCGCAAGCCACATGCATGCAGCAGCAGCCGGTCCGCTCTGGCCTGCACCACGGCATCGGCATACAGCGCATCGCCCAGAATGGGATGGCCCAGCGCCTGCAAATGCACGCGCAATTGATGGGAGCGGCCGGTGAGGGGTTCCAGCGCCACCCTCGTGCTGTTTGTGGCGGCCTCAAATGCCAGGGTGCGCCAGCGGGTCTGGCTGGGCTTGCCGTGCGCGGCGTCGATGATGCGCAGCGGGCGGCGCGGCCAGTCCACCGCGATGGGCAGGTCAATCAGCTGCCAGCCGTCGAAGGCACCGTCGCCATGGCCAGTCATGCGGCCTTGCACCACGGCCTCGTAGCGTTTGTGGACTGCGCGGTTTTCAAAGGCCTGGCCCAGCGCGCGCTGCACGCCGATGCCGCGCGCCATCAGCATCAGGCCCGAGGTGGCCATGTCCAGCCGGTGCACGACCAATGCGTCAGGGTAGTGCGCCTGCACCCGGGCGCTCAGGCAGTCCTGCTTGTCCTCGCCGCGTCCCGGCACCGCGAGCAGGCCGGAGGGCTTGTTCAGGACCAGCAGGTGGGCGTCGAAAAAAACGACTTGAAGGGCAGGGTCGGGGGCCACGTCAATGGCGATGCTAGGCCCTGGGCGGCGGAAAGTTGTGGACAGGCGGGCCGGCACGCCTGATTTCGCGCAGCATGAAAAGGTAGAGGCTTTCCACCTTTTCGCGCGCCCAGGGGGTTTTGCGCAAAAACTTCAGGCTCGATGCCACGCTGGGTTCGCTGGTAAAGCAGCGGATGTTGATGCGCCGCCCGAGTTCTTCCCAGCCATAGTGCTCCGCCAAGGCGGTGACGATGGCCTCCAGCGTGAGGCCGTGCAGCGGATTGCCCGGCTGCTGTGCGCCAGCCGGCTGGGCCCTCGATGAATCGGAAGCAGCCATCGAACAGGCTTATTTGTTTTTCAGCTTGCCGCGCAGCGGTATCTGGGTCACGATGGTCGGGCGGACGGCATCCGGTGACACCGGCTTGGGGGGCGAGGTGTCTTTCTTGGGTTTCTTGACCATCTTGTTGCTTTTTTGCTGACCTTTTGCCATGGCGTTCTCCTGTTGAGCTGTACGTCGGGTTGTACATCTGATTATCAATGTAACTTGATGCGCGGCCGGTGCGTCCGGTCAATCATTTCCGACAGGGTGATCAGTGCGGTCTTCTTGAAGCCGCCCAGCGCCAGCTGGTGCTGTTTGTGCAGGGCCCAGTACATCAGCTTGGCCAGCTGGCCTTCGATGAAAAAGCTGCCCTTGGTCAGGCTGCCCATCAGGCTGCCCACCGACGAGTATTCGGACAGCGACACCAGCGAGCCCTGGTCCTTGAACACAAACGGGGCCACCGGCTGGCCGGCGGCCAGCAGCGGCAGCGCGCGCGCCAGGTACATGGCCTGCTGGTAGGCGGCCTGGGCGCGCGGCGGCACCCAGGTGCCATCGGGCTGCTGGCAGGCGGCGCAGTCGCCAAAGGCGTAAATGCTGGGGTCGCGCGTGGTCTGCAGGTTGCCGTTGACCAGCAGCTGGTTGAGCTTGCTGGTCTCCAGCGGGTCGTCGCCCAGGTTTCTTAAAAGGTCGGCGGCCTTGACGCCGGCGGCCCACACGGTGATGCTGGAGGAGACCACCTTGCCGCTGGCCATCTTCAGGCTGTCGGCCGTGACCTCAATCACCTTTTCATTGGTGTGCACTTCGATGGCCAGCTTGCGCAACTCGCGCATGGCCGATTCGCTCAGGCGTTCGGGCAGTTGGGCCAGCAGGCGCGGCGCGGCCTCGACCAGCACAATCTGCAAATCCTTCTCGGGGTGAATGTGGTCAAGGCCGTAACTGGCCAGCACCCGGGCGGCGGCGTGCAGCTCGGCCGCCAGTTCCACGCCGGTCGCACCGCCGCCCACAATCGCCACCGTCAGGCGGCCGCTGCCCGCCGTGCGCGGCACGGTTTGCGCGCGTATGCAGGCGTTGATGAGCCGGTCATTGAAGCGCTTGGCGGCCTGCGGGCTGTCCAGCTTGATGGTGTGCTCGGCGGCGCCTGGCGTGCCAAAGTCGTTGGTCTGGCTGCCCACGGCAATCACCAGCGTGTCGTAGCCGAGCTGCTGCGCCGGCGTGATCTCGCGGCCGCCCTCGTCGTAGCTGGCGGCCAGCTGCAGGGTTTTGTTCACGCGGTCGACGCCCGTCAGGTTGCCCAGCCGGAACTTGAAGTGGTTCCAGCGCGCTTGCGCCAGGTATTCGATCTCCTCGGCGTGGGTATCAAAGCTGCCAGCTGCCAGTTGGTGCAGCAGGGGCTTCCAGACATGGGTGCGTGCGGCATCGACCAGGGTGATCTCGGCCAGACCTTTTTTTCCCAGGCGCTTGCCCAGCTGGGTGGCCAGTGCCAGCCCTCCCGCGCCTCCCCCGACGATGACGATGCGTTGCATATGCTTCCTTTTTGGCTCAAGTGCCACCGGTGTTGTACCGATGTTGTTGTGGCGCCGATGTTAACTGCCGGTTTTGAAGGAAGCCGGTTGGCGTTTAAGGCCGGAGGTCTAATTTCCCCGGATAAGCGGCAGATGCAGAAAAGTTTTAGTGAAACTTTTAATCCACCGTCTGGCGATAGCGCATCAGCGCCACCACGCCCGCCACCAGCATGAACAGGGCGATGGGCCACAGGTGCGTTGACACTTCCGCGATGCCATTGCCCTTGAGCATGATGCCGCGCACGACGCGCAGGAAATGCGTGAGCGGCAAGAGCTCGCCGATGGCTTGGGCCCAGGCCGGCATGCCGCGAAACGGGAACATGAAGCCGGTCAGCAGCATGGAGGGCAGGAAAAAGAAGAAGGTGAGCTGCATCGCCTGCAGCTGGTTGCGCGCGATGGTGGAGAAGGTGAAGCCCACCGCCAGGTTGGCGGCGATGAACAGCACCAGCACCAGCGACAGCAGGGCCAGGCTGCCGACCATGGGAACGTCGAACAGCAGCCGCGCGGCGATCAGGATCACCGTCACCTGCACGTAGCCGATCAGGATGTAGGGCACGATCTTGCCCAGCATCACCTCCAGCGGCCGCGCGGGCGTGGCCAGCAGGTTTTCCATGGTGCCGCGCTCGCGCTCGCGCGTCATCGCGAGCG
>CAZWDK010000147.1:0-7806 GCA_964633095.1 uncultured Polaromonas sp.
GACTGAACAGCCACGGAACAACCGAAGGGCTGGGACCGCCTTGCGGCGGCAATAGCCAGGGCACAGTCAACGCCAGCCCCGCGACTAGCGCGAGAACAGAATTCAGCTGCATACGCCAGCCCGTCAAGGCAGTTTCAGGTCGCGCAATGGGGGATACTTCTCTTGAGCCAGGGTGGTCCAATTCGCCTTGATCTCCTTGTAGGTTTTTTCACCATGCATGGCCCGCATGACGCGGAGTTGTCGCAAGGCTTCTTCGGGGTTCCCGTTCAGCGCCAGCGATAGGGCGTAACGGTTCTGTGTCGCTGTCCAAGGGTAGCGTAGCGCAACTTTTTTGGCGAGCTCCAGTTCCTCGGCCTTCATGCCCGGTTTGGGTGAAATGCGGGCACCCTCCAGCAAAGCGGCCAACTGCGTCAATAAAATAACATCCGGTCTTTGGTAATTGACTGGAGTTTGTCCCAAGCGCAAGGCCTCAAAGCGCGCAACCCTGAAATCCTCTTCAACGTCAACATACTCAATCAATGACCAGGCGGCCATCAAGCTCACACCGAGCAGAAGCGCCGCGGCATAACCCACTCCGAGGCGCAACACAGGTTTGGCCCCTGCCAAGCTTTCCAGCGCTCCCAGCGAGAACATGACGGGAACCAGAAAGTAGGCATAGGCAAACGGAAATTCCAGCATCGAGTGCACGGCCAACGGCAATGCCACCGCCAGGCAATACCAGGGCAGCAGCTGATTGGCAGCCCGAACGCGCCACAACAACCAGACACCCGTCACCAACACCAAAAGTAGCGTCAACGGTACGCCGCCCCCCAAAGCCAGATCCAGCAGAATGTTGTGGCCGTACGAAAAGGGATCACTCACAGCATAAGCATGGGCCACGGCGTTATGTGCTTTAGAAACCTCACCAATACCCCAGCCCCACCACGGCCGCTGCGCCAGTGCTTCCAACAGCTGCGGCCATACCACCAGGCGCAAGCCTGCCGTAGTATCGACTTCTGCGCCAGAGCCTGAATTTTGCAGTATGAAAGAGAAAAACGATGGCCACGCCCAGAAAAATCCTAAAAACCCGATACCCAAGAAGCCAATCAGCCACGGGGAAACTTTAAAACCCACTCGCTTGTTTTTGACAAACCACCAGCCCGACAACAGCAAGAAGCTCAAGACACCCGTGCGAGACTCGGTTACGGCCAGGGCCGTACACAAAATCAGAAAAATCAATGCCGATGACAAGGCCTTCAGCTTGCTGGACTCATACAGGAACAAAAGGCTAACCATCCCCATCAGCAACAAGGTTGCCAGATGATTGGGTTGCCCTAAATTCCCGCCGGGTCGGCGGAGTTGAGGCATCCGGTTAATCCAAGTGGAGTTCCCCCACAGCTCAAACACTTGGGCAAATGCAACCACCGCCGAGGCAACAGCCCCTATGGTCAAGGTAAAAGCTAAAAACGTTAGCGCTGGGTTTTCATTGCCCCCATCACAGGCATCTGACCCAGGAACTAGCGCTTGCCGGCTGGATGCAAAGCCCAGCGTTAAACACATGACGCACAAGGTCATGTAAAACACAAACACTAGTGCATCTCCACTGAAAGTCATGAGCCCCATCGCAAACTGGCCAACAGCAAGTATGGCAAGCGCCATAAAAGGTAAGGTCAGCGCAGGGAAGCTAATTTCGCGTGATTGTCCTTTTGGTCGAAGCACCACCGCCCACGCGAGAGAAAAAACCGCCAAAAATGCCAATACCTCTAAGTGCCAACTGACCCAAGGAAGGAAATGCAACGGAATAAGCCACGAGAGGAATAAGCCTAGGGCCGCGATATAGAGGTACATAAAAAAAGGGCTCCATAGGAGCCCCTGTATTCTTTATTGTGGAATCAATTCGTCGCGAAACCATTTTGGCTGTTAACAGTCGTATCGCGGCAAGAACCCGGGAGGTATTTAGCCATAGTTGTCACACTCGGACCACACAGCCAACCCGTAATGTTTGGAGGGGTTGCACTATCAAGGGTCGGGACGAGAATGACGGAACCAGTCACTTGCGGAAGAGCAGTGCTGTTTACCGTAACTTGAACTGCACCAATTGTATTAGTGCCGACAGTAGACACATACTTGGTCGTTGCAACTGAACTTTCGCATCCCCACGCACCAGCCGCAGGTAATGAGGCTGCATTATTGGTCTGGCGCGTCTCAGTTACGCTGGTGCGGCAAGCCGAAGCAGCCAAAATCACTTCAGACATCTTGGCGCGCACGGTGTAATCCTGATAAGCCGGCAAAGCCACCGCAGCCAAGATACCAATGATCGCCACAACGATCATCAATTCGATCAGGGTAAAACCCTTTTGCATAGAACGCTTCATTGAAAAACTCCTTGGTTGAAGAAATACTGACGCGGTAGCATCAGCAGGCTTCGTGCCAGCCCATTCGGGCGCTGTAATGCGTGATTTAGTTCTAAGTCTGTTCCTGGCCCAGGTCATCAACTTACATTTTTTGACGCACGACACCAAATCTCCTGACATTATTGTCATTTGATACAAGCCGATCGAATCACGCACAGCGCTAACTGTGGCGGCAGGCGCGACACTCATAGCTCAAACTCCTGACCCGCCCGCAACCACCGTATGTCATGCGCTACGCTTTGGCCCTTTGCATGGGTCCGGTCAAAGCGCTGTACTTCGTCCATGATGAGTTCGGTTTCGGCGGGCTTGGTATGGGTGATGTAAATGGGATAATTATTGCCAGGCGTGATGCAGTCGAGTTCGCTGGCCAGCGCATGGGACGAGAGATGCAGGCTGCGTTTTGCCAGATCGCACTCACGGTTGCTGAAGGCGGTTTCAATGACCAGCATGGCGACGTTCAGCTGGTTGATGCGCGCCCACAATGCGGGGTTTTGCTCGGTATCCCCGGTAAACACCCAGCAGCCCTTGCTGCCCGTCACGGCATAGCCCACGGCGGGCACCGTGTGCACCGCGGGCAGCACTTCCACCTGCTTGCCGGCCAGCCACAAGGTTTGCCCCAGCGTCAACGGATGAAAACTGATGAAGGGTGCCGCCGGCGTGGGGATTCTCGAAAAGTCGGGCCAGATGATGCCGTTGAAAATATGCGCCCTCAGGGCGTCTATCGTGGCTTGCAGGGCATGAATCTGTAGGGGCCGGGTTCTCTGGGCGGCGATCGCATCCACCATCAGCGGCAGCGCCGCAACATGATCCAGGTGGCAGTGCGTCAGCAAGACATGGTCTATCCCGCGCATTTCAGCCAGGGTGAGGTCGCCGACGCCGGTGCCGGCATCGACCAGCACATCATGGTCCAGCAAAAAGGACGTGGTGCGGCAGTCCTTGGCGATGGCGCCGGAGCAGCCGAGTACACGTACTTTCATGGGTTTTTCACGCTGGCCTTGACCTTGCTTGGTTTCGAAATGGGCTGCGCCGTCCGATTCGGGATCAAAAGGCAGCAAGCTCATGAAGGCTACACGCTCTGCCTACCCGCGGTAAAGGTACTTTTTATCATTTGGCCGCTATAAATCAAGGAGCCCGAAAAGCGAGGACCTGGGTCCGGCTGCCCATTGACTGGAGGCGCGCCGATGCAAACCAGCGCCGCCGTCACTGCTGCACGAACTGCATACGCGTTCCGGCCAGCTCGAGCATGTCGCCATTTTTCAACTCGACCGGGCCGGCGCCTATGGCCGTGCCGTTGACCATGGGCTTGTCAACGCCCTCCACATGCGCCATCGCAAAACCGTGCGGCCATTTGGTGATGGCGGCGACCGCCACGCCCGGCTTGCCAATGGTGGTCACCACCTTGACCAGCGCCACCTCGCGACCCGCGGCCGCGCCCGACATGACCTTGATGAAGGCGCTCACCCCTGCCGGCGCGGCCGTGGCGGATAAACCGGGAGCAGCCGCCGCCAGGCCAGCGGCACCAGCCTTGGGCGCCATGGTTTTTTCAAGCCCGGCCTGACTGGCCTCGTTCACATACCTGATTTTGTACTTGCCGATTTCGACGGTATCGCTGTTTTGCAGCAACTGCTTTTTGATCGCCTTGCCATTGACATAAGTGCCGTTGGTGCTGTTGAGGTCTTCAAGATAAACCTCATCGCCGGACATTTGCAGCACGGCGTGTTCGCCACTGACGGCGAGGTTGTCAATGACAATATCGTTGTACGGCCTGCGGCCCAGTGATGTCCGGTCTTTCGTCAACTGGACCTCCTTGATCACGACGCCGTCAATAGCGACGATCATTTTCGGCATGGTCGACTCCTGTCTATATTTGATATTTCAGTCACTGCGCTATTTTCCCAGCATTCTGGACAGAAGACCGCGCTTGCCCGCGCCTTCTTTCGCGTGGGCCAGCAATACAGAAATATTATCGCGCCCGCCGCCCTCGTTGGCCGCCGCAATCAGCAGCCGGGCTTTCTGCTCCAGCGTCGCATCACGCCGCAGGACAGCGGCGATCGCCTCATCCGTCACCATGTCCGACAAGCCATCGGAACACATCAGGTACACATCGCCGGCCTCTACCCGGTATTCATGGACCTCCAGCAACACCGTGTCCTCAACGCCCAGGGCGCGCGTGACCAGGTTTTTGTTCGGCGCGGTCCGCGCCTGCGCGGGGGTGATCAGGCCCGCATCGATCTGCTCCTGCAGCAAGGAATGGTCTTTGGTGATTTGCTGAAGCACCTGGCCACGCAGCCGATAGCAGCGCGAATCCCCGATATGGCCCAGCGTCAAACGGCCTTCCTGAAAAACGCCGACCACCAGCGTGGTGCCCATGCCGGCGTATTGGGGGTTGGAGTTGGCCGCATTGAAGATCGAGTGGTTGGCGTTGGCCACGCAAATTTCCATGGCGCGGCGCACTTCCTTGGCATTGGCCTGCTGGCCGACCTGGGACAGCCAGCGCCCCAGCTCGGACTTGATGAACGCGACCGCCATGCCGCTGGCAACTTCGCCCGCGCTGTAGCCGCCCATTCCGTCGGCCAGAACGCAAAGCCGTGTCGCCGCATCGAAAGCCAGCGCATCTTCATTGTTGTCCCGCGTCAGGCCGGGGTCGGTTTGGGTGCAAATCTCGTAAATCATCTTGTTCCGGCGATCAATGGGCGCCTGGGCTGGCAGCGGACTGCGGGATGCCTGGAAAGCGACAGCGCAAGGAGGGGACGCCCCTCCCGGCCCGGGTAAAACTGCGGCAGCATCAAGGACGCCTGCACATCGCGCGGCCGGGGCCAGCGGCCGCTATTGGCCATGCGCTCCGACGGCTGGTGCCAGCTGCGGGTGCTGGCAAGGTCGTGATGGCGGCGCTCCAGCACGCCAAGAAAATCGGTCCAGCCACGCAGGAAAAGCACGGCCGGCCTCCCGGCACACCGACAACACAGTCGGCGCGCCAGAACTGGCCCCCTTGGCCTCGCCTGCTGGATGATTTGGCCACGCCCCATTCCTTGTCCTGCGTCGTCATGCGCGGCCATGGCCGCCCTATGGATTAATCGTGCCGAGAAGCTGCGCAAGGCCTGCCAAATGTATCTGACAGGTTACAAGTTTCTCTGGATGCACGTTAACAGACGGGCTAGGGCTGGACAAGGGACTTTTTCACGCTACCGACACATTCTGTTGCAGACAGGGGTATCGGCTGGCTGGCGCAACATGGCGCTTCGGCCGGCCCCGGCCCGCTGGCGCGGCGCCGGACCGGGCCTTCGGGGTCTCAGGCGGGTGACGCCTTGTTTTTCTGGCGCTTGGTCAGGTAAGTCCCCAGCGCCACCACCAGAACAGCACCCAGGATGCCGGCAAAAGTGACCGTTTGCTCGCTGATGGCGCCGAAGCGGGTCGCAACGGCCGGGTCGGTCAGCAGCATTTCGCCCGCCAGGAAGCCGAGCAGGGCCGCACCAATGGTGATGATGACCGGAAAACGCTCCATGACCTTGGTCAGCAGCGTGGCGCCGAAAACAATCAGCGGGATGCTGACCAGCAGGCCCAGCACCAGCAGCGGCAGGTTGCCCTTGGCGGCCGCAGCCACGGCCAGCACATTGTCCAGGCTCATCACCAGATCGGCGATCAGGATGGTGCGGATGGCGGCCGCCATGCCGCTGATTTCCTTGCCTTCGCCGTGTTCCTCTTCTTCTCCCTTGAGCAGGTCAACGCCGATGTAGACCAGCAAAATGGCGCCGATGATTTTCAGGTAAGGCAGGGTCAACAGCTGGATCGCCACGATGGTCAGGACGATACGCATCACGATGGCCGCGGCACTGCCCCAGAAGATCGCCTTGCCGCGCTGCTCGGGCTTGAGCGTTCGCGCCGCCATGGCAATCACCACGGCGTTGTCGCCGGACAGCACGATGTTGGCGAGGATGATGGAGCCAAACGCGCTCCAGAACAAAGGCGATGCGAGGTCTAGTCCGAAAATCATGGCGGCTCCGCTGTTAAGCATGAAAAAAAAAGCGCCGATGAGCGCTTTCTTTCAAATTGCTTTCAGTTTAAACCGGAGCCACCCCCGCCGGGATTAGTACTACTGCTTATCCAAGCAATAAGTTCTAGCTCCCGGCAGCCTCCAAGATGCATTGCCTTAGAGCAGGGCCTTCAGCAGCTTGGCCATTTCGGAAGGGTTGCGCGTCACGGTGAAACCACAGGCTTCCATGATTTCGAGCTTGGCATCGGCCGTGTCGGCGCCGCCGGAGATCAGCGCACCGGCATGGCCCATGCGCTTGCCGGCCGGCGCCGTGACGCCTGCGATGAAGCCGACGATGGGCTTCTTCATGTTGGCCTTGCACCACTGGGCCGCTTCGGCTTCATCCGGGCCGCCGATTTCGCCGATCATGATGACGGCGTCGGTGTCCGGGTCGTCGTTGAAGGCCTTCATCACGTCGATGTGCTTCAGGCCGTTGATCGGGTCGCCGCCGATGCCCACCGCGCTGGACTGGCCGATGCCCAGCTCGGTGAGCTGCGCCACGGCTTCATAGGTCAGCGTGCCGGAGCGGCTGACCACGCCGATGCGGCCCTTGCGGTGGATGTGGCCGGGCATGATGCCGATCTTGATCTCGTCGGGCGTGATCAGGCCCGGGCAGTTGGGGCCCAGCAACAGGGTTTTCTTGCCGCCGGCGGCTTCCTTGGCCTTCATGCGGTTGCGCACTTCCAGCATGTCACGCACCGGAATGCCTTCGGTGATGCAGATGGCCAGGTCGAGGTTGGCTTCAACCGCTTCCCAGATCGCGGCGGCGGCGCCCGCCGGCGGCACGTAAATCACCGAGACCGTGGCACCGGTGGCCTGGGCGGCTTCGGTGACGTTGGCGTAAATCGGGATGCCTTCGAAGTCTTCGCCGGCCTTCTTGGGGTTCACGCCCGCCACAAAGGCTTGCTTGCCGTTGGCGTAGTCGCGGCACATGCGGGTGTGGAATTGACCGGTCTTGCCGGTAATGCCTTGCGTGATGACTTTGGTGTGTTTGTTGATGTAGATGGACATGCTTGTGTGCTCCGGCTTATTTAACAGCGGCGACGATCTTGGTCGCGGCTTCGGCCATGGTGTCTGCGGCAATGATGGGCAGGCCGGAGTCGGCCAGCATCTTCTTGCCCAGGTCTTCGTTGGTGCCCTTCATGCGCACGACCAGCGGAACCGACAGGTTGACCGCCTTGCAGGCGGCGATGACGCCGTCGGCAATGGTGTCGCACTTCATGATGCCGCCGAAGATGTTGACCAGGATGCCTTTGACATCGGGGTTCTTCAGCATGATCTTGAAGGCTTCGGTGACCTTCTCGGCCGTCGCGCCGCCGCCCACGTCCAGGAAGTTGGCCGGCTCGCCGCCGAACAGCTTGATGGTGTCCATGGTGGCCATGG
>CAZWDK010000148.1:0-4560 GCA_964633095.1 uncultured Polaromonas sp.
TCACGAAGCCGGACCTGAGCGAGTGCGCCGAAAAATTGCCCTGGATGCCCGCCAGGCCGCAGCGCAGCTTCACGATGTCGCGCACGGCGGCGGGCGACAGCGCCTCGCCGAGCTGCCCGCCCTTGCGCAGCCTTCTGAAAATAGCGCCCGATGCGATGCCGCTGCCGTGCAGCCATTGCTCAAGCGCCGTGGCGGCCTCGCCCAGCACCGGCTTGCTGTTTTCCGGCTGCTCGGCGCCCGACTGGTTGGTTTTGGAATAAGTCAGGGTGTAGATAAAGCCCTCCGGGATGCGCTTTAAAAACCGCATGTCAGCCCCGGTGACCTCGGAGCGCCTGCGGCCACCGCTGGCCCAGGCGAATAGCAGCAGGGCGCGGTCGCGCTTGCCGCGCAGCGAGTCGTCGCAGGTGGCCAGAATGGCCTGCAGCGGATCCTTGGTCAGCGCATCCTTTTTTTGCGGCACAGCGCCGCGCTTGGCGTAGGCCTTGCGCGTGCGCGACAGCAACTCCCGCACCTGCGGGTCGTGGCAGGGGTTGAGCAGCCCGCGCAGCTGATGCGCCTTGGACAGCACCGCAATCCTGTGGGTCAGCGTGTTGTGCGCCAGCGCGCCCGGCTTGCCCTTGTAGCCCGCCGCGACCAGCGCCTCGTCCATGGCGGGTGGCAACTCGGACACCAGTCCCTTGTCGGTGCTGCGTTCGGCATGGTCAACGATGAACTGCAAGACACAGGGCGTCATCACCGGCAGCTCGATCTGCCCGCCGTAACGCACACCGTACCAGGCCGCCCAATAACGCAGCGCACTGCGGTAGCTGGCCAGGGTATTTCGCGATTCGCCTTCGCGCAACAGCTCGTTGACGGCACGCTGCGTCAGCTCGCTCAGCTCGGAGGGCTGCAGGGCAGGGGCTTTTTGGGGTACAGGGGTTTGCATCGGCAATCAATCAACACTTAAGCCTAAAAAATAATAAATTAATACATATTACGTATGATATATTACAAAATACATTCGATAAGTCACGATAACAATCTCTTATCGTTGGTAAATGTAATGGACGGAGCGAGCAATGCAGGTCAAAAGTGCAAGAGGCATTCAACAGGAAGATGTGTGGGCCGCGGCCGATGCGCTGGTGGCCGAGGGCCTGCGTCCGACGATTGAGCGGGTGCGCCTGAAAATCGGCCGGGGTTCGCCCAACACCGTCAGCCCGCTGCTGGAGGCCTGGTTTGCCACGCTGGGGCCGCGACTGGGCGCCCATGATCGGCAAAAAGAGCGCGAAAGCGAGCTGCCGCTGCCGGTCAGGCAGGCAGCCGCCAATTTGTGGGGCCAGGCCTTGCTGTTTGCGCGCGATGAGGCGGCGCAGGGCATCGCCAAGGCAGAGCGGTCCCTGGCCGATGCGAACGCCGCCTTAACCGTGAAAGAAGCCGGATTGCAGCGCCAGGAACAGGCCCTGGCGGAACGGCAAATCGCCTTCGATGAGGCGCTGCAAAGCCTGCGCGCGCAGGTGCTCGACCTCGGCGGCCGTCTCGCCGAAGCGCAGGGTTTGCTGGGGCGCCGGGCCAGCGAGCTTGACGAGCTGCGCGCCAAACTGTCGACGCAGGAAGCCCGGCGGCAGGCCGAACGCCAGCAAAACGACGAAGAAACCCGGCGCTACGCCGACGAACGGCGGCGGCTGGAAGAGCGCGCGGCCGCCAGCGAGCGACGACTGCTGACAGAACTGGAGCGGGAAAGGCAGCTGGGCGAGCAGAGCCGTGCGCAAGCCGTTGCAGCGGAGCAGCGCGCCCAGGCGCTACAGCAAAGCCTTGAAGCGGCGAACCAGGAACAGGGCAGCCGGGCGCAAAAGGCGGAGCTGGAACTGCAGGCCTTGCGCCAGTCGCTGGCATCGGCGCAGGCGCTGGCCTCAGAGCTTCGCGGCCAGCTGGACAGCCGGCGCGACACCCAGGCCAGCGCGCTGGAGCAGATCAACCGGGCCCTGGCCGAGTCCAGGCGCAACACTCCGCGCCTGCCGTTTTCCAGGCGATTCGGCAAGCGCTAGCGCGCTGGCCGCGGGCCAGGGCGGTGCACGACATTCCCGGCGCGCCACCGCGCGCCAACCGGGATGGCGGCATCGCCGACTACCACCTGCACCTCAATTGTGCTATTAATTCGATAGCTGTAGGAGCATATGATGCGCAGGCTGCAGGCACTTTTGATGGTGAGGAAAGCGTAGTCACACCGGGTTTGCTGCTCTACCCCCACTTCCGGAAAGCCATGGTGCGCGGCGGACTCGACAAAGGCCTCAAGTGGCGCCATGCGCGAATTTACAAGGGAGGGGGAAGGCGTGGCTGGACAAGCCGGAGGCCGGGCGCCTGGATCAACTCTGACGCGATGCCTTGGTCATCGCACCCCATCGCGGGTCTCCTGCAGCGACGCAATCAGCGGGCAGGCGAGCTTGCCCCGTCCGGCGGCGCAACGCCGGACCAGATCGGCCAGAGTGGACTCCATGCGCCGCAGATCCTCGAGCCGGTGGCGGACATCGGCGAGCTTGTGCGCTGCGATGATTCTGGCCTGCGAACAATGTGTCCCGTCCTCAAGCTGTAGCAACTGGGCGATCTCGTCCAGCGTGAACCCGATGCGCTGGGCCGCCTTGATGAAGCGCAGACGAGACACCTCCGCTGGACCATAGCGGCGAATGCCGCCGTATGGGCGCTCAGGCTCGGGCAACAGCTTCCTGCGTTGGTAAAACCGAATTGTTTCGACATTGACGCCTGCCTCGGCAGCCAGCGCACCGATGGTGAGACTTTGCAATGGTATTTCCATGTCACTTGACTCCGTACTTATGTACGGAAGTAAGCTTACTCCATGTCATCCAATGCATTCAAAGAAGACGCTCCGCCTACGCCACAAAGTGGTCGTGGCGCGCTGCTCGCGGGCGGCGTGGCGGCCCTTCTCGCCTCGACCTGTTGCCTAGGGCCGCTGGTGCTGATCACGCTCGGCTTTTCTGGCGCGTGGATTGGCAACCTGACGCTGCTCGAACCGTATCGGCCCGTCTTCATTGCCGTGGCGCTGGTGGCGTTGTTCTTTGCGTGGCGGCGTATCTGGCGGCCGGCCGCCTGCGCTGCGGGTGAAATCTGCGCCATTCCATCGATCAGCCGTGCGTACAAGCTGCTGTTCGGTTTGGTGGCCTTGTTGGTGCTGGTTGCACTGGTATTTCCCTACCTTGCGCCCCTGTTCTACTGAAAGGAATCAACCATGAAAAGACTGCTGGCAGTGACTTTGGCGGCTGTGTTGACGAACCCGGTCTGGGCCGCAACCAGGACTGTCACCCTGGCGGTGCCAAGCATGGACTGCCCGGTGTGTCCGATCACCGTCAAAAAGGCGCTCACCGGGGTTCCGGGCGTGGGCCGGGTCGATGTCAATTTCGAGCAGCGGGTGGCGAGGGTCACGTTTGATGATGGCAAAACCAGCGTCGAAGCCCTGACCCAAGCCACCCGAAACGCCGGTTATCCGTCAACCCTGGCGGGGACTTCGAAATGAGCAGCAAGGTGGTCCTGGACTCGACCCTGACATGCCCGCATTGCGGCCATGCCAGAACGGAACGCATGCCCACCGACGCCTGTCAATGGTTCTATGAGTGCATGAACTGCCACGCGGTGCTCAAACCAAACCCGGGCGACTGCTGTGTTTTCTGCTCGTACGGAACGGTGCCGTGTCCGCCTATCCAGGAGCGTGGTCTGCAGGAGGGCTGTTGCGTTTGATCAGGCGCCTTGGCAAGGCACACGCGTTACCCTTACCGTGCAGCCCACTCAAACAGGCGTTTGCCGTACAGCCCGCTGAAGGCCAAAAACAGCGCTGCAACGCCAAAGTTCCATAGCAGAATCAGGATCGTTGCGTCGATCGGATGAAACAGCGACAGGGCGACCGCCGTCATCGCGGCGACTGCAAGACTCCCCATCATTGCCACAGGCGCCGGTGACAGACGCGCCATATAGCGCAACATGAAGAGCATCGCCAGCGACAGCGGAATACCGGTTACCGCCAGCGTCGCAAAACAGCGCGCGGTCTCGCCCAGAGAAAGTCCGTCCGGTCCGATGCTGACCCAGTCCGTGAGGCAGCCGTAGCCAATTGTGGAAATCCACGCGGCCAGTGCCGGTACCGGCAGCAACAGCCAGCGCCGCGATCGGCCTGGCACGCTCGCAATGAACGACGCCATCGCAGCGAGAAAGCCGGTCGTCAAGGCTGCCACAACGCTGGTGGCAAATACAGGTTGGCCAAGCTTAAGCATGAGATCCGGTCGAACGCCATGTCCCACGGCGACCAGCACCAGCATCAGCGCTGCAAACATTAGCCAGCACAGAGCCCGTACCGCGGGTGGCTGCAGGCGGCGCACCGGCTTTGCGTCCGCAACCAGCGAATCGATCACATTGGAGGTTGACGTCATGTCCTGTTTCCTGGCCTTTTGATCATTTCGCGCAGATTCTTCAAGGCTCGGTGCGTTGCCACTTTCAATGAGGCAACCGATGTTCCGCTGGCCGCAGACGCTTCCAGCAGCGACATTTCTTCAAGTTTCAGCATTCGTATGGCATCCCGTT
>CAZWDK010000148.1:4660-5861 GCA_964633095.1 uncultured Polaromonas sp.
TCCAGCCTGCCGTCGGCGCGAGTTTCCCGCGCCATGGCGTGAGGCGCGGGCACGTCCGGATCCCGGGCATCCGGTACAAGGCTCAGGCTTGGGCCGGGGCGCCGCGTTTTGGAAGACATGTTCGAATTTTGCACTCTGTATGGGGGTAATTCGAGTAAATAAATTCTGCGTGCCGTGTAACCTTTGGCGCCGCCAGTCGAATTTCCTGACAGGGTTGCGATCCTGCGACCCGTGAACCTACTTTCAGGAGAACTCCCAATGAGCAAGCAGTTATTGACAGCTTCGACGCTGTCTACAGCGGTCGGTCTCGCGCTCGCATTCCTGGCGATGCCGGGACAGGCGCAGGGCACGAAGGAGATGCCGCAGATCGTCAAGGACAACATGGCGAGGATGACGCAAAACAAGCTGGAGAAATGCTACGGCATCAATGCAGTCGCCAAGAACGATTGCGGGGAAGGTGCGCACTCCTGTGCCGGTCAGGCCACACAGGCGCGCGACGCGAAGTCCTTCGTGCTACTGCCGGCAGGTGACTGCAGCAAGATCCAGGGCGGCAAGCTGAACGCCAGTTGAGCGGGCACCGGCGTATGAGTGTTTCTGTGGTCATACCGCAGGAGGCGCCAGGCCGAATCCCGGCGAAAGCCGGCATCGGGCTGCGCTTTCGGCACCATCAGCCGGTCGCCGAGGCGCGTCCCGATGTCGCGTGGTTCGAGGTGCATACCGAAAACTACATGGGCGGCGGCACGGTGCCACGCTATCTCGACACGATTCGCAGCGACTACCCGATCTCGCTGCACGGCGTGGGTCTGTCGCTGGGCAGTGCCGACGGGCTCGACGCCGCCCATCTTGGGCGTCTGCGACATGTCGTCGACAGGGTCGAACCCGGCCTGATCTCCGAACATTTATCGTGGAGTGTGAGCGGCGGCACCTATCTGGCCGACCTGCTGCCATTGCCGCTGACCGAAGAGGCCTTGACCATCGTTTGCCAGCATGTCGACCAGGTCCAGGCGCACCTGAAGCGGCGCATCCTCATCGAAAACCCATCGACCTATCTGCGTTTCCGGCACTCGACCATTCCGGAGTGGGAGTTCCTGGCGCAGGTCGCGCAACGCACGGGTTGCGGCATTCTGTGCGACGTCAACAATATCTACGTCAGCGCCAGCAACCACGGCTGGGATGCGCGGACCTACCTGTCCGCCTTGCC
>CAZWDK010000148.1:5961-7669 GCA_964633095.1 uncultured Polaromonas sp.
ATGGCGACGGCGCTGCAACTGGCCTTTCCGGCCGTGCGGCATGTGGTCGGCCCGGAATTCTTCGAGGGCGCGGCGCGCCTGTTCGTGGCCGAGGCCCCGCCGCGCAGCGCCTGGCTGGATGAGTATGGCGCGGACTTTCCTGAATTCCTGGCAAGGCTCGCGCAGGCGGCGTCGCTGCCTTATCTGCCGGATCTGGCCCGCCTCGAATGGAAGGTCAATCTCGTGCTGCACGCGGCCGACGCCGAAGCGCTGGCGCTCGCGCGGCTGGCGGCTTTGGGCGAAGCCGAGCTCGAAGAGCTGCGTTTGGCGCCGCATCCGGCGGCACAACTGCTGCGCTGCGGGTTCCCGGCCGACGCGGTCTGGCACGCGGTGCTGGAGCGTGACGATGAGGCCATGGCGGCGATCGACCTCGCAGACGGCCCGGTCTGGCTGCTGGTTCAACGAACGCAGGGCGATGTCCATGCGGTGCGCCTGAGCGAGCCCGAATGGCGGCTTGCCAGAGCGTTGTTTTCCGGGCAGCCCTTGGGCGCGGCGCTGGCGGCGGCGTCTTGCGCCGAGCCGCACGGCTTGCTCGCCGCTCACCTGGCGCGCGGATGCTATGCGGGCTGCCACCCGGCGCAGGAGGCGATGGCACTTCAACCCTGAAGGATTCAGCTATGAAAAACTCGCCCCAATCCATCACGGCGCGGCCCTTGCACGACAGCCCTGTGGTGCGCCTCGTCGGCTGGCTCGACCAGGTGCCCTACACCTTCCTTGCCATCCCGCTGCGACTCGCGGTGGCCACCATATTCTGGAATTCCGCCATGACCAAGCTGGCCAATTGGGCGACCGCCGTGGAGCTGTTTCGCGAAGAGTACAAGGTCCCGCTGATACCTCCGGAAATTGCCGCCTATATGGCGGTTTCGATCGAGCTGAGCGCGCCGGTGCTGCTGGTGCTCGGATTGGCGACCCGGCCGGTGGCACTGGTCCTTCTGGGCATGACCGGGGTCATCGAGGTATTCGTCTACCCGCAAGCCTGGCCTACACATATCCAGTGGGCCGCGATGCTACTGGTGCTGCTATGCCGGGGGGCTGGCAGTTGGTCCCTCGACCAGCTGTTGCGACAGCGATGGATGAGATAGCTCGGGGCACCTCAAAGCGAGGCTTCCAGCATCTGCTCATATTCCCCCGCGCTCGCAATGCGCGGATTCGTCCTGTGGCAGTGATCCGCCAGCGCCCCTTCAATAATCTGGCTGAACTGCTCCCGCCGCACGCCCATGGCGGCCAGGCCGGCGGGCAAGCCCAGGCGCGCATTCATGCCCCTGATGGCTTCGGGAATGTCGCCGCCCGAGCCCAAGCCCATGGCCCGCGCCATGCGGTCCAGCCTGTGCTCTTTTTGCACCGATTCGGCCTGGGCGTTAAAGCGCACCACCGCCGGCAGGAACATCGCGTTCAGCGTGCCATGGTGCAGGCGCGGGTCCAGGCCGCCCAGGCTGTGGCTTAGCGAATGCACGCAGCCCAGGCCTTTCTGAAAGGCCATCGCGCCCTGCATGGAGGCGCTCATCATGTTGAGGCGCGCTTCCCGGTCGCCGCCATGGCGCGTGGCGCGCTCGATATGTGCCCAGCCGCGCTCCAGGCCGTCCAGCGCAATGCCGTCGGCCGGCGGGTTGAAGGCGGCCGACATAAAGGTTTCCATGCAGTGCGCAATCGCGTCCATGCCGGTGGCGGC
>CAZWDK010000149.1:0-7584 GCA_964633095.1 uncultured Polaromonas sp.
GAGCTTCATCCCTGGCATGTGCTGGTGGAACTCTCCGGCACCGGCGATGAATCGGGTTTGCAGGATGCCTTGCAGCAGGTGCTGGAACAGGCATCGGACAAGGCGCTGTTGCTCGATGCGGTGCTGGCCAGCAGCGGTGCGCAGCGCGCAGCGATGTGGGAGATCAGGCATAGCGTGTCCGAAGGCAACAAGAAGGCCGGCGTGGGCCTGACCACCGACAGCGCGGTGCCGGTGTCGGCCGTCCCCGAATTTATTGAGCGCGCCACCGCGGCCGTGCACGACATCGTGCCCGGCCTGTCCATCATCCTGGTGGCCCACCTGGGTGACGGCAACGTGCACTTCATCCCCTTCTTCAGTTTCGCGCAGTGGGAAGCCCTGCCCGACCGCGAGGCCGTGGGCCAACGCATCAAGCACGCCGTGAACGAAGTCGGCCATTCGCTGGGCGGCACCTTCAGCGCCGAACACGGCATAGGCCAGACGCTCACGGCCGAAATGGCGCAGTTCAAGCCGGCGGTCGAGCTGTCCATGATGCGCGGCATCAAGCAGTTGTTTGACCCCGCCAACCTTTTCAACCCGCACCGGCTGCTGCCGGCTTCCCCTTCCCACCCTTCCTTAACCCAGGAGTCGTCATGAAAGACCAGACCGTTCTGAATTCCTCGCGCCGCAACGCGCTGAAAGTGGCCGCCACCGGACTGACGGCGCTGGCTGCACCGGCCGTGCTGCAGTTCGCCCGCGCGCAGTCCAAGCGCATCGTGGTGCGCGACGACGGCGGCATCTACACCAAGGCCTATGGCGCGGTGTACTACAAGCCTTTCACCGAAAAGACCGGCATCGAAGTGGTCGGTGTGCAGGCCAATGCCGAGCCCATCGCCCAGATCCGCAGCATGGTGGAAACCAGGAACTACACCTGGGACATGGCCAAGATCAGCCAGCCCGCCATCCTGCAGCTGACGCTGGGCGGCAAGGTCTACCTGGAAAAACACGGCCTGGAGGGCGATGCCAACGTCAAGACCATCCCGGCGCACTTCATGTCGCCCTATGGCGTGGGCACCAATGTGTACAGCACCGTGCTGGCTTACCGCACCGAGGCCTTCAAAGGCCGCAAGGCGCCCGGTTCCTGGGCCGACTTCTGGAACGTCAAGGACTTCCCGGGCCGCCGCGCACTGCGCAAGCACCACTTTGACACCATCGAGGAATCACTGATGGCCGCCGGCGTGTCGACCTCGCAGCTGTACCCGCTGAACGTCGACCGCGCCCTGGCCAGCCTGGACAAGATCAAGCCCAATGTGGACGTGTGGTGGAACTCCGGCGCCCAGGTGGAGCAGATGCTCAAGTCCGGTGAGGTCGACATGGTCGCCACCTGGGTGTCACGCCCGCAAAGCGCCATGGCCGACGGCGCGCCCGTGGCCATCGTGTGGAACCAGAACCTCTGGGGCGTGGACAACTGGTCCATCCTGGCCGGCACGCCCAACGCCGACGCCTGCCGCGAGTTCATCAAGTTCGCGTCCGACCCCAAACGCATGGCTGCGCTGGCCGAGTATTTCCCCGCCGGCGTGACGCAGCCCGACGCCTTCAAGTACATCAAGGCCGAGGTCGCGAAGAACTGCCCGACGCATCCGGACAACATCAGGAGCGGCGTGCAGATCAATGCCAAGTATTGGCTCGACAACCAGGCCAGCGTGGCCGAGAAGTTCAACAGCTGGGTCTTGAAGTGAGCGCCTGAGCTCGCAAGCGAAGAGAGAAAACACCATGCCGTCTTCCAAACTCAAAATCTCGGGCCTGTGCAAACGCTACGGCGATTTCGTGGCCCTGGCGCCCACCGACCTGGAGGTTGCCGAGGGCGAGTTCCTGACCCTGCTCGGGCCCTCGGGCTCGGGCAAGACCACGCTGCTCAGCCTGATCGCCGGGCTGTCGGTGCCGGATGGCGGGCAGTTGCTGATCAACGGCCAGGACGCGACCTATGGTGCGCCCTACGAGCGCGACATAGGCATGGTGTTCCAGAATTACGCGCTGTTTCCTCACATGACCATAGAGGACAACATCGCCTTCCCCCTGAAGATGCGCAAGGTGGACCACACCACCGCCCGCCAGCAGGCGGGTGACGCACTGGAAATGGTGCGCCTGCCGCATGTCGCCAAGCGTTTCCCGAAGGAGCTATCCGGCGGCCAGCAGCAGCGCATCGCGTTGGCCCGCTGCCTGGTGTACCGCCCCTCCATCATCCTGATGGACGAGCCGCTGGGCGCGCTGGACAAGAAGCTGCGCGACCAGATGCAGCTGGAGATCAAGCGTATCCATCGCGAGCTGGGCACGACCATCGTTTATGTGACGCATGACCAAGAGGAGGCGATGACCATGTCCGACCGCATCTGCCTGATGAACGGCGGCAAGATCGAGCAGCTGGGCACCCCGTCCGACCTGTATTTCCGTCCGCGCACGCTGTTCGTGGCTGACTTCCTGGGCGAGTCCAATCTGTTTGAAGCCACGGTGACCGGCTTGGATGCCGACACGGTGGAAGTGGCCTTGGGCCGCGACGGCACGCGCGCCAGCGCCAGGAACAATGGCGGCTCGCTGGCCGTCGGCCACAAGGTGCGTGTGATGGTGCGCCCGCAGAACCTGTCGCTGCACGCCAGCGCGGGCGCCAGCAACGGCCTGAACGGCAAGGTGCTGGACAGCATGATCACCGGCAGCCTGACCAAGCTCTACGTCGAATCTCCCGCCGCCGGTGCGGAACCCATCGTCGTTTCCTTTCCCACTGCCTGGCCGTCCGACCGCTATGCGGTGGGCCAGGACATCTCCCTGCAATGGCAGACGGCCGATGCTGTGGCCGTGCCCGCCTGAGCCATGAACACCTTCGCCTCTCCGCGCGCCGCCTGGCTGCGCCCGGCCATGCTCGGCGCCCCGCTGATTCTGCTGTTCCTGGTGATGCTGGTCTACCCGGTGGGCCAGTTGCTGCTGCTGAGCATCTACAGCGACGGCGGCTTCACGCTGGCCAAGTACCAGCAGCTGTTCGCCTCGTCGGTCTACCTCCAGGTGATGCTGATCACGCTGAAGATCTCGATCTACACCACGGTGCTGGCCGTCGTCGCCGGCTACCCGGTGGCCTACCTCATCTCCTCGCTGCCCAAGGAGAAGAAAACCTCGTGGCTGTTCTGGGTGCTGCTGTCCTTCTGGACCAGCTTCCTGGTGCGCGCTTTTGCCTGGATAGTGATGCTGGGCCGCAATGGCGTGGTTAACCAGTTGCTCATGGCCACCGGCCTGCAGGACACACCTTCGAACCTGCTGTACAGCCTGGGCGCCGTGCTGGTGGGCATGGTCCACGCGCTGATGCCGCTGGCCGTGCTGACCATGTTGTCGGTGATGGAGAACATCGACCGCAACCTGCCGCGTGCCGCGCTTACCCTGGGCGCGCGGCCCGGCACCGCCTTTTGGCGCGTTTACCTTCCGCTGTCCATGCCCGGCGTGGCAGCCGGCGCCATCATGGTGTTCGTCACCGCCATCGGCTTTTTCATCGTGCCCGCCCTGCTGGGCGGGCGCAAGGAAATCATGATCACCCAACTGATCATCGAGCAGGTGCAGCAGACCATGAACTGGGGCTTTGCCGGCGCCATCTCGGTGCTGCTGCTGGTCGTGGTGCTGGCCGTGTTCGCCATCTATGACAAGGTGCTCGGTCTTTCCACGATGACCGGCGCTTCGTCCGACCGGAACAGGCCCGCCGCCGCCAGCGATGGCCTGCTGCGCCGCGCCGGCGACGCGATCCTCGGCTTCCTGGGAAACATGACCGACAGGCTGCTGGCGCTGTTCCCCCGTGGCCGCAGCGAAACGCAGCCGGGCCAGTCGGTGCCCATGCGCGGTTTCGTGCTGCTGATCCTGTTCTTGCTCAGCGTGCCGGCGCTCCTGATGATCCCGCTGTCGTTCGCCGGCAAGTCGGGACTGAACTGGCCACCCAGCGGCTTCTCGCTGCAGTACTACAACGAGCTGCTGGCCTCGCCGCTGTGGATGCAGGCCGCCCTGCGCTCGCTCATCGTGGGCCTGGGCGCCTCGGTCTTCGCCATGCTGATCGGCACGCCTGCGGCCTTCCTGCTGGTTCGCTCCAACATGCGCGGCAAGTCGCTGATGCTGGCCTTCGTGCTGTCACCCATCATCATCCCGCGCATGATCATCGCCGTCGGGATGTTCTATTTCTTCGCCAAAGTAGGCCTGGTCGGTACTTCGTTCGGCCTGATGCTGGGCCACACCGTGATCGCCGTGCCCTATGTGGTGATGACCATGATGGCGGTGCTGCGCAACTACGACACGCGGCTGGACCTGGCGGCGCAAAGCCTGGGAGCGCGGCCCTGGCAGACGCTGCGCCACGTCACCTTCCCCATCCTGGCGGCGGGCCTGATGTCGTCCTTTCTGTTCGCTTTCGCCACCTCGTTCGACGAGCTGACGATTGCGCTGTTCGCCTCCGGCGGCCTGAGCTCCACCCTGCCCAAGCAGTTCTGGGACGAAGTGACGCTGCAGATTTCGCCCATGATCGCGGCGGTCTCGACCTGCTTGTTCGCCTTCATCGCGGCCCTGATCTGGATCGCGGACCGGCTGCGCCGCCGCAGCCTGTCGCGCTGAGCGGCAGCCCCACTCCACCCCACTCCATAGACAACAAGGAATATCTCCCATGAACGCATCTCGACTGCGGGGTATCTTCCCCGCCATCCCGACGCCGGTGAATGCCGACGACAGCATCAACGTGGCTGCCACCGAAACCCTGATCGCCTACCTTCTGAAGCAAGGCGTGGACGGCATCGTACCGCTGGGCGGTACCGGCGAGTACGGTTCGCTCGCGCGCGCCGAACGCGTCAAGATGGCGCAGCTGTGCGTGCAGGCGGTCGGCGGCAAGGTGCCGGTCATCCCCGGTGTGCTGGACCCGGGCTTTCATGATGCGCTGCAGGCCGGACAGGCATTTGCCGACGTCGGCGTCGACGCGCTGATGGTGCTCACGCCCTACTACACCAATCCGACCCAGGCGGGTGTGCGCGACTACTTTTTGCGCTATGCGGATGCCTCGCCGCTGCCGATCCTGATCTACGAAATCCCGTACCGTACGCGGATTGCCATCAATCCGGAAGTGCTTCATGAGCTGTCGCGCCACGAGCGCATCATCGGCATGAAGGCCTGCAACACCGACATGTACCACTTCCTGCGCACGGTGGCCGGTGTGGACGATTCGTTCGCCGTTTTGAGCGGGGAGGATTCGCTGTTTCCGCTGCACCTTGCCGCTGGCGCCAAGGGCGGCATCGTGGTCACGGCCAGCCTGCTGCCGCGCGCCTGGCGCCATATCTACGACCTGGCAAAGGCCGGCCATACCACGCAGGCGCTTGCCGCGCACCGCCAGCTCATGCCGCTGATGGATCTGGCCTTTGCTGAAACCAATCCCGGCCCGATCAAGTCGGTGATGGACCTGATTGGCGTCAATGCGCCCCGAATGCTTGACCCGCTGGTGCCGCCTGCAGCGCAACTGCAGGCGCGGCTGCGCGCAGAGCTGCAAAAGCAGCTGGCCGTGTCCGAGTTTCCACGCTGAGCAGCAGGACACCGTGCTGCCCGCCGTCAAGGACTACCGCGCGCTCGCGCGCCGCCGACTCTCCCGCTTCGCTTTCGATTACCTCGACGGCGGGGCGGAGGACGGCCGCACGCTGGAGCGCAATCGCACTGCCTACGAGCAGCTTCTTTTCCGGCCCCGCGTCTTCAGGGATGTGAGCACGGTCGACCCCTCAGTCACCATCTTTGGCCGCAAGCAAGGCCTGCCCGCCATCGTGGGGCCGACCGGCTTGAATGGACTGTATTGGCCGCGCGCCGAAGAAGCGCTGGCCAGTGCCGCCCATGCGGCTGGTCTGCCGTTTGCCATGTCCACCGCCTCGACGTCCTTGCTCGAGGATGTGCGCGCGGTCACCACGGGTGACCTGTGGCTGCAGCTGTACGTTCAGCAGGACAGGCGCATCGCCGAGGCCATGATGCGGCGCGCCCAGTCCCTGGGGTTTTCCACGCTCATGGTGACCGTCGACACCATGGTCCATGGCAAGCGCGACCACGATGCACGCAACAGCTTCAAGATGCCTTTGCGCATCACGCCCAAACTGTTGCTGGATCTGGCCCTGCATCCGCGCTGGTGCGCGCGCATGCTGCGCCAGGGCGGATCGCCGCAACTCGTGAACCTGGCCAAAAGCGCGGGTACGCAGGTCAACATCAACGTGCAGGCCGCAGCCATGAGCCGGCAGATGGAGATGGCGCTCGAGTGGGATTCGATTGCCTGGCTGCGTGACCACTGGCGCGGCAAGGTGCTTGTCAAGGGCGTGCTGTCGGTCGAGGACGCCGTGCTTGCGCACAAGCACGGCGTTGACGGCGTGATCCTGTCCAACCACGGCGGGCGGCAGCTGGAAAGTGCTCCCAGTCCGCTGGAAATCCTGCCCGCCGTGGCCGATGCCGTGGGCTCCGGCATGGCGGTTTTTGTGGACAGCGGCGTGCGGCGCGGCAGCGATATTGCCAAGGCGCGAGCCTTGGGCGCGAAGGGCGTTTTGCTCGGTCGCGCACCTCTTTATGGATTGGCTGCCAGCGGCCCGCAAGGGGTTGCCGACGTGCTGCACATTCTGCGCGAGGAGTTCGAAATCACCTTGCGGCTGCTTGGCTTGCCGCTGGCCGAACAGCTTGACGAAAACGCGTTGTCGGAGGATTACCGGGAGCGCCTGGCGCGCCTTTATTGAGCCGGCCGCATGAAGTTTCAACTTCTCGCAGCCGCTAGAGTCAGAGCGTCATGGAAAGAGAAGACGCTCGATACCAGAAGCTGGAGCAATTGCACGAGAGGCGCAAGCAAGTCGTGCAATTGCATTTGCGGGGCACCGCGGTGATGCAGATCGTGTCGCTCACGGGGTTGAGCTACCCCACGGTGCGCAAGGCGATCGATCTGTTCGACGCAGGTGGGTGGGCGGCCATCAAGCCGGCCTGCCGTGGCCGCGAGGCAGGGCAAGGCCGGCGGCTCACCGCCGAGCAGGAAGAGCGTGTGCGGCGAACGGTCTGCGACAAGCGGCCCGAGCAATTGAAGATGGAGTTCGCGCTGTGGACGCGAGCTGCCGTGATGCAACTCATCGAGCGGGAGTACGGGGTTCGGCTGTCGGTGCGCGCAGCGGGCGAGTACCTGCGCCGCTGGGGCTTCACGCCGCAAAAGCCGATCAAGCGTGCCTACGAGCAACGTCCCGATGCGGTCAAGCAGTGGATCGAGCAGGAGTACCCGACCATCGAGCGGCGGGCCAAGGCTGAAGGTGGCGAAATCCATTGGGGCGACGAAACGGCGCTGGTCAACACCGACGTGCGCGGTCGCAGCTACGCAGCGCGCGGCAAGACGCCGGTGGCGATGGCCGTTGGCGGTACGCGCGAGAAGCTATCGATGATTTCCACTGTGACCAACAAGGGCCGAGCGAACTGGATGATCATCGACGGAGCGTTCAACCACGAGCGGCTCATCGAGTTCCTGCAGGCGCTGGTGCGCGATAGCCGGCGCCGTCGCAAGAAGGTCTTCCTCATCCTGGACAACCTCGGCGTGCATCACAGCAAGCC
>CAZWDK010000150.1:0-6040 GCA_964633095.1 uncultured Polaromonas sp.
GCCAGCGGGAAGTTCCACGGCGTGATGGCGGCGCAGACGCCGATCGGCTGCTTGATCACCATCAGGCGGCGGTTGTTGTCGAACTGGGGCAGGGTCTCGCCATTGACGCGCTTGGCCTCTTCGGCAAACCATTCGACAAAGCTGGCACCGTAGGCCACTTCGCCCTTGGCCTCGGCAAAGGGCTTGCCCTGCTCGGCCGTCATGATGCGGCCAATGTCTTCCTGGTTGGCCATCAGCAATTGGTACCACTTCATCAAGATGGCGTGGCGCTCCTTGCCGGTCTTGCTGCGCCAGGCCGGCCAGGCGGCATTGGCGGCGGCAATGGCGGCTTCGGCGTCGGCCGGGCCCAGGTCGGCCACATCGGCCAGTTTCGCGCCGCTGGCCGGGTCGTTGACATCGAAGCGGGCAGGGCCCTTGAGCCACTGACCGTTGATCAGCGCGTCGGTCTTGAGCAGGGTCGGGTCCTTGAGCAGGGCGAGGGGGGATGTCTTCATGTCCATGGGAAAGTCTCCTGAAAAGGTGGGGTGGGCGGTGGGGCAGGCGGCCCCGGTAATGATTGAATTTGATCGGTCTGGTCGTGGTTTTGCCGGTTTTAGGGCGCGGCGTCAGGGCGGGAGCTGATGCAATGCGTGCAGCGGCGGTCTTCAGCTGTCAATCACGCGCCGGGCAAAGCGCTCAAGGTAGTCCATCAGCTGATCGGCGCCGTGCACGGCAGCCTTCACGTCGCCGGTGGCGATGCCCTGGGCCAGCTCCATGTGGTGGCGGGCGCCTTCGGCAATTTCCCCCTCGTGCTGGTAGGCATACCAGAAGCGCCGGCATTGCACGACCAGCGGCACCACGCATTTGACCGCCGAATGGTTCTGGCTGGCCTGGTGGTTGACCTCGTCGAGTTCATGGTCGGCCCGCATGTAGTCCTCGAGGTTGCCACGCGCTGCCGCCTTGACCATTTTTTCGGCACAGCGCACGATGGCCTGGCGCTGCGCTGCCGTGGCGCGGCGCGCAGAACACGCGGCGATGAGGCCTTCGAGCGCGCGGCGCGTCTGGATCACATCGAGATGGTCGGCCAGGTCGATATGGGAGACCAGCAATCCGCGTCGCGGCTGCTGGTCGATAAGCCCGATCGACACCATGCGCAGCAAGGCCTCGCGCACCGGTGTGCGGCCGAGTTGGGTCATCTCGACCAGTTCTGCCTCGACCACCGGGCTACCCGGCTCGAGCCGCAGCGTGGAGATCAGCGACTCGATCGCATCGTAGGCGAGATCCGCTGCGCGTCGCTTGGTCGGGAAGGGGGGACTAGGCATCGAGGGCTGTGGCATGGTGGCGTTTGGATTGACGGCGTTGCAGCAGAGCTTGCCACTCACCGACCAAGCCTCTTCGGAAGAACGAGACGCATACGATGAAGGTCAGGCCTATGATGATTGTAACGACGCCACCGAGCTGGGCCAGCTGGTTTTGCAGGCTGACGACCAGGGTGGCGCCGACGACCGGCCCCCAGCCCGTGGCAAGGCCGCCGAGCAGCGTCATCAGCAGGACTTCGGTCGAGGTCGAGAGCATGACATCGTTGAGTGCCGAGAGCTGGAGTACCAGGGCCTTGAGCGAACCCGCCAGGCCGGCGAGCGCGGCCGACAGCATGAAGGCGTAGAGCTTGCAGCGGTCGGTGTCGTAGCCTAGCGAGATGGCGCGCGGCGCGTTGTCGCGCAAGGCCTTCAGCACCTGGCCAAACGGGGAATGCACGATGCGGTGAATCAGCAGGAAGGCCAGCACGAACACGCCCAGCGTGAAGTAGTACATGTGCTTGTCGGCTGACAGATCGACGAGCCCGAGCAGCTTGCCGCGCGGGATGCCCTGCATGCCGTCTTCGCCGCCGGTCCAGGGGATTTGCACCGCCAGAAAGTAGGCCACTTGCGAGAGCGCGAGCGTGATCATGGAGAAATAGATGCCGGTGCGCCGGATCGCCAGCTTGCCAATCACCCAGCCTATGCCGGTGGCGACCCCCACCCCCGCAAGAATCGCGAGTTCGACCGGCAAGCCCTTGCTTGCGAAGCGGATCATGAGAATGCCGGTGGTGTAGCCGGACCAGCCGAAAAAGGCGGCATGACCGAACGACACCAGGCCGGTGAAGCCTGTCAGCAGGTTGAAGGCCAGGGCGAACAGCGCGTAGCACAACACCTTCATGACGAAGACCGGGTACGCGATCTCGGGGAAGGCCGGCACCAGCAGGGCCGGCAGCAGCAACACCAGCAGGATGCGGATAGAGGTGGGGATGGCCGAAGTCGCCGGGAGGGCCGGAATCGCCGGGAGGCGGGAAGCGAAAAAGGTGGATGGGGTGGATGGGGTGGATGGGGCGCTCATTTCAATTCTCCTTGCCGAACAGGCCGGCGGGCCGGGTGAGCAGCACCAGCGCCATGATGACAAACACCACCACCGTGGCGGCTTCCGGGTAAAACAGCTTGGTCAGCCCTTCCAGCAGGCCCAGACTCAGGCCGGTGAAGATCGCACCGAAGATCGAGCCCAGCCCGCCTATGACCACCACGGCAAACACGATGTTGAGCAGGTTGGCGCCCATCAGCGGATTGACCTGCATGATGGGCGCGGCCATCACGCCGGCAATGCCCGCCAGGGCCACCCCGAAGCCGTAGGTCAGCGTGATCATCAGCGGAATGTTCACGCCAAACGCCTGCAGCAGCTTGGGGTTTTCGGTGCCGGCGCGCAGCAGCGCACCCAGCTTGGTTTTCTCGAACAGGTACCAGGTTGCTGCGCAAATCGTGAGCGAGGCCACGACCACGAAGCCGCGGTAGACCGGCAGGTACATGAAGCCCAGATCCACGCCGCCCTGGAGCAGCTCCGGCGGGTCATAACTGGCGCCCGAGATGCCGTAGAAGTGGCGCAGCGCACCTTCGAGCACCAGCGCCACGCCAAAGGTCAGCAGCAGTCCGTATAGATGGTCGAGGTGGTACAGGCGTTTGAGCAGCGTCTTCTCCAGCAGCACGCCCAGCGCGCCGACGATCAGCGGCGCCAGGATCAGCGCCGCCCAGAAGTTGATCCTGAACTCCGGGCCGAGCAACAGGGGCAGTTGCGAGAAGCCCATCCAGGCCAGGAATGCCGCCAGCATGAACTGCGCGCCATGCGTGAAGTTGATGATGTTGAGCAGGCCGAAGATGATGGCCAGCCCCATGCTGAGCAGCGCGTAGAAGCAACCGTTGATGAGACCGACCAGCAATTGGGCCAGCAGGGCTTGTGAGGAAATATCGAACATGGTGTGGGCGTGCTGGGTGGAGTTCCGGCCGGCCTTGCAGGAAGGCCGGCCGATCGCGGTGCCTTATGGCCTGCCAACCGGGCAGGCCGGATTCACTGGCGGGAACACGTCATTGCCCTTGAGCACCGCCTTGACCTTGTAGTAGTCCCAGGGGGCCTTGGATTCGGCCGGGCTCTTGACCTGCAGCAGCAGCATGTCGTGCACCAGCGCGCCGTCTTCACGCAGCTTGCCGTTGCGAATCACGGCGTCGTTGATCGTCATCTTGCGCAGTTGCGCCATCACCGCCTTGGCTTCGTCGGTGCCGGCGGCCTGCACGGCCTTCAGGTAGTTGAGCGTGGCCGAGTAGACGCCCGCCTGGGCGGCCGTCGGCATGCGCTTGTGCCTTTCGAAGAACTTGCGCGACCAGGCGCGCGACTGCTCGTCCAGGTCCCAGTAAAAGGCTTCGCTCAGGTACATGCCCTGGGCCTTGTCCAGGCCCATGCTGTGCACATCGGAAATGTAGGTCAGCAGCGGCGCCACGATCTGCTTGCGCGTGATGCCGTATTCATTGGCCTGCTTGATGGCGTTGATCGTGTCGTTGCCGGCGTTCGCCAGTGCGATCACATCGGCCCTGGAGGCCTGCGCCTTGAGCAGGAAGGAGGAGAAATCATTGCCCGGGAAGGGATGGCGCGAGCTGCCGACGACGCTGCCGCCACTGGCCTTGATCACCTCTGTGGCGTCCTTCTCCAGCGAATGCCCGAAGGTGTAGTCGGCGGTGATGAAGTACCACGACTTCTTGCCTTCCTTGACCAGCGCGCGTGCCGTGCCTGCCGCAAGCGCATAGGTATTGGTGGTCCACTGCGCGTTGAGCGGCGAGCATTTCTCACCCAGAATCGCCGTGGCGAGCCCCGAGGACGGCATGCTCACACGATTTTTCTGCCTGGCAATCTCCATCACCGCCAGCGCGGTCGAGGAGGTCGGAAAATCGGTCACCATGTCCACCTTGCCCTGGTCGAACCAGCCGCGCGCGAGATTGGCCGCCACGTCGGGCTTGTTCTGGTGATCGGCAAAGACGAGTTCGACCGGCTTGCCGAGTACCTTGCCCCCCATTTCCTCGATGGCCAGGCGTGCGGCAACGACCGAGCCCTGGCCCGAGAGGTCGGAATAGACGCCGGACAGATCGTTGAGCACGCCGATCTTGACCACATCGTCGCTGACTTGGGCCTGCGCCGCGAAGCCCATGCAGGCGACGAGACAGGTGCTGAGTTTGTTCAGGTTCATGAGGAACTCCATGGCGGATTGAAAGGAGGTGGACGGGGAAGGCGATGGGAGAAATGGGCCGGGTCAGATGCCCAGCAGTTCATTGAGGCGGTCCTGCTTGGCATCGACTTCGCTGCGCTCAATCATTTCGACGACCTGGCCATGCTCAATCACATAGTGACGGTCGGCCAGGTGTTTGGCGAAGCGGAAGTTCTGCTCGACCAGCACCAGCGTGAAACCCTGCGCCTTGAGCTCGCGGATGACCTGGCCGAGCTTTTGCACGATGACGGGTGCCAGCCCTTCGGTGATTTCGTCCAGCAGCAAGAGCCTGGCGCCGGTTCGCAGAATGCGGGCCATGGCGAGCATCTGCTGCTCGCCGCCGGACAGGCGTGTGCCGGGGCTGTGGGCGCGTTCCTTGAGGTTGGGAAACATGGCGTAGATCTGCTCGAGCGTCATGCCGTCTTGGCCCACCTCGGGCAGCAGCGTGAGGTTCTCCTCGGCGGTCAGTGAGGCATAGATGCCGCGCTCTTCCGGGCAGTAGCCGATCCCGAGGCGCGCGATGCGGTGCGGCGGCAGGGCGATGACTTCCTTGCCTGCCACATGGATGGACCCCGCGCGCTTGTCGATCAGGCCCAGGATGGCGCGCAGCGTCGAGGTGCGCCCGGCGCCGTTGCGGCCCAGCAGCGTCACGCATTCGCCGGCGCGGACTTCCAGGTTGATGCCCTGCAGCACATGGGATTCTCCGTACCAGGCGTGCAGGTCGCGGATGGACAGCATGGTTTGGCTTGATTCAGACATCTTCCTCGGTCCCCATATAGGCTTCACGCACCGCGGGATCGACCGAGACGGCGGCATAAGGCCCCTCGGCCAGGATTTCGCCGCGTTGCAGCACGGTGATCGTGTCGCTGATGTCGGCCACGACCTTCATGTTGTGTTCGACCATCAGGATGGTGCGGTGCGCCGACACCTGTTTGATCAGGTCTTTCACGCGGTCCACGTCCTCATGGCCCATGCCTTGGGTAGGCTCGTCAAGCAGCAGCAGCTCGGGGTCCAGCGCCAGCGTGGTGGCGATCTCCAGCGTGCGCTTGCGCCCATAGGGCAGGTCGCCGGCCAGCAATGAGGCAAAGGAGGCGAGTCCGACCTGCTCCAGCAGGGCCATTGCGCGGGCATTGAGGCTGTGCAGCGAGGCGTAGGGCTGCCAGAAGCGGTAGTCAACCCCCAGCTTGCGCTGCAAGGCGATTTTCACGTTCTCCAGGGCGCTGAACTGCGGGAAGACGGCCGAGATCTGGAACGAGCGCACGATGCCGCGGCGCGCGGTCTGCGCCGGTTTTTCCTGCGTGATGTCCGTTCCGTTGAACAGGATCCGGCCCTCGGTCGGGCCGTGGAACTTGGTCAGCAGGTTGAAGACCGTCGTCTTGCCCGCCCCGTTGGGCCCGATCAGCGCGTGGATCGAACCGCGCCGAACGCGCAGGTCGACGTTGCGCACGGCGAGGAAGCCGCGGAACTCCTTGGTGAGCCCCCTTGTTTCGAGAATGATGTCCTGTG
>CAZWDK010000150.1:6140-7562 GCA_964633095.1 uncultured Polaromonas sp.
ACGGGGCCAGCGCGAAGCGGCGGTGCAACTGCGTGGCGAAGGCCTCCCAGCGGGCGCGCTCGGGCCAACGCCGTTGCGCGGCGGCGCTGTTGCCGACAGCGGCGTTTCCGGCGATGGTGCCTTGCGCCAGCGCCCGTTCACTGCCGCCAAAGCCCGTGCATTCGCCGGCTGCATAGACGCCGGGCACGCTGGTGGCCTGAAAGGCATCGAAGGCCAGCGCCTGGGCGCCGCCAAGGGCCGGCACGAGCGTGCAGCCCAGCAACTGGCCAAGCTGGGTGTTGGGCACGAGGCCAAAGCCGCAGGCGACGCGGTCGCAGGCCATGTCGGTGACTCTGTTTCCCTGTTGCAGCTGCACCGATTCGACACGGCCCCGGCCTTGAGCCGAAACCATGTGAGAGGCGGTGCGATAGCTTCTGTCGGCGAGTGTCAGTGCCTGCAGGGCCTTGCCCGGCCAGCGTGCCAGCTGCACTGCAAAGGCCGTGACGGAGGCCAGGCTGGCCTGTTCTGCCACGCGCAACACCTGCGCGCCGGCCTGGCGTGCCGTGGCCGCCGCGGCCAGCAGCAGGGGACCGCTGCCGCCGATCACGATGCGCTCGCCCCGCACCGGCAGGCCGGCCTTGATGAGGGCCTGCAGCCCGCCGGCGCCGGTGACGCCGGGCAGCGTCCAGCCCGGGAAGGGCAGCAACAGTTCGCGCGCGCCGGTGCACAGGATCAGCCTGTCATAGCGTTGCACCCAGCCGCGTTCGGCGTCTTCCAGCAGCAGCGCCGCGGCGCCGGCCAGACTGACCACGCGCGTGCCGCACAGCATGCGCACATTGGCGCAGCGCGCGAGCGCCTCTCGCTGCCGCAGCGCCTGCGGCGGCAGGTGGGCGGCGGGGCCGTCGCGCCAGATCTGGCCGCCGGGGGCCGGGTTGTCGTCGAGCAGCGTGATGCGGGCGCCGCTGGGGGCGGCGGCCAGCGCGGCGGCCAGGCCGGCCGGGCCGGCGCCGACGATCAGCAGCTCGCAGGAGGCAGATGGGGTGGTGGATGTGGAGGGGGGCATGTTCATGGTGTCAGTCCTTGCCCGGTTCCGGTTTCCACCTGCATGCCGTCGCTGCACAGCGTCTGGCAGGCCAGGCGGCGGCGCCCGTCTACCGTCAGCCGGCATTCGTGGCAAATGCCCATGCCGCAGAATGGCGCGCGCGCTTCGCCGCTGACGGAAACCCGCGAGCAGCCGGGCGCCCGCAAGGCCAGCGCAGCGGCCACGGTGGTGCCCACCGGCACGCGCAAGGGCTGACCATCGAGCAGAAATTCAACGTTGGTGACGGGCTTCATGCGGCCCGCCGGGCCGCCCCAAGGGCGGCATGCGCCCCCTCGGGGGGCAGTGCAGTACAGGAAGTGACAAGCGTGGGGGCCATAGGCCATGTTTTTCCGCCGGGCCGC
>CAZWDK010000151.1:0-7528 GCA_964633095.1 uncultured Polaromonas sp.
CCGATGCGCTTGATGGTGTCGCGCGCGACCTGGATGTAGTCGACATGCGCGTTGGTGGTGATCTCGCCGGCCAGCACCACCAGGCCGGTGTTGGTCAGGGTTTCGGCGGCGACGCGCGAGCGTGGGTCTTGTTTGAAGATGGCATCGAGGATGGCATCGGAAATCTGGTCGGCGACCTTGTCGGGATGGCCTTCGGAAACGGATTCGGATGTAAAGAGAAAGTCGTTCGCCATTGCGTACACTCCATGAAGTTTGTCGGCGCGTTGCCGGCTTGGGGTGCCTCGGCGAACGCTTTAGCAGTTTGGTTTAATGTCGCCCTGCAAGTTGTTCAGTAACTCGGCGACGGCCGCCATTATATGGCACCGTGGTTTTGACCGGCTTGGCTTTTCTTCTCAACACCTCATACATGCTCTGGTTATTCCGTTTCTTCTCCGTCTGGCCGTTGGCCGCCCTGCAGGGTCTGGGCGGTGTGCTGGGCTGGCTGGTCTGGGCCTCGAGCCCGCGCTACCGGGCGCAGTTCCGGGCCCATGTGGCGCAGGCCGGCCTGCCGTTTGAGGCCGCCCGGCCGGCCATTGCCGAGGCCGGGCGTTTTGTGGCGGAGCTGCCCAAGCTCTGGCTGCGGCCGCAGGGCGAGTCCTGCCTGGGCCTGGTCCAGCTCGAGGGCCAGGCCCATGCGGCGCAGGCCTTTGCGCAGGGCCGGGGCGTGATTTTCTTTGGCCCCCATTGCGGCAGCTTTGAGCTGGGGCCGCAGGCGCTGGCCGAGCTTTACGGCCCGATTACCGCGATTTACCGGCCGGCCCGCAAGGCCTGGCTGGCCCGGCTGGAGCGCATCGCGCGCGACCGCGCCGATCTGACCGTGGTGCCGGCCTCGCTGAGCGGCATTCGCCTGATGCACAAGACCCTGAAGGCCAACCAGGCGGTGGCGCTGCTGACCGACCAGGTGCCGCCCGAGGGGCTGGGCGTCTGGGCGCCTTTTTTTGGCAAGCCGGCTTACACCATGACCCTGGCGGCCAGGCTGGCGCTGCAAAGCGGGGCGACGCTGCTGCCGGTGAGCTGCGAGCGCCTGCCGCACGGGCGCGGTTATGCCCTGAAAATCTGGCCGCCCGTGACCGGCCTGGAGGCGGCCGGAACAACCGACATGCTGCGCACCGTGACACGCATCAACCAGGCGATCGAGGCGATTGTGCTGAGCCAGCCCGGGCAGTATCTGTGGGGCTATGCACGCTACAAACAACCACGCAAGGAAACCCTGTGAAGATGTTCAGCCAACTGCTCAGCGCGCTCATGAGTCGGGCCGGCATCGCCTTCATGCAACTGCTGGCGATCTTGCCGCTGTCCTGGATTCGCGCCCTGGGCACGCTGCTGGGCTGGCTGCTGTATGTGCTGGTCGGCTCGCGCCGGCGCGTGGTGCACACCAATCTGGCCCTGTGTTTCCCCGAACGCTCGGAGGCCGAGCGGCGCCGGCTGGCGCAACAGACCTTTGTTCATTTTGCGCAAGCCTGGCTGGACCGCAGCTGGCTCTGGCATGCGCCCCAGGCCTGGGTGCGGCGGCGGGTGCCGCTGACCGGTGCCGTGCAGGAATTGGCTGGCAATGCGCCGACGGTGATTTTCCTGCCGCATTTTGTGGGTCTGGATGCGGCCTGGGCCGGCGTGGCCCTGCAGGTGCCGCGGCCGTCCACCACGATTTACACGGACCAGTCCAACAAGCTGGTCGATGAATGGATACTGCGCGGCCGCCGCCGCTTTGGCCACCTGCGCCTGTTTGGCCGCATCGATGGCGTCAAGCCGATTGTGGCGGCGCTGCGCGAAGGGCACCCGCTGTACCTGCTGCCCGACATGGATTTCGGGCCGGATGAGTCCGTGATGGTGCCTTTTTACGGCCTGCCGACGGCGACCGTGCCCTCGCTGTCGCGCTTTGCCCGGCTGGGCCGGGCCAAGGTGCTGCCCCTGCTGCCGCGCATCACGGCCAGTGGCTATGAGGTCGAGGTGCTGCCCGCCTGGGCCGATTTTCCGACCGATGACCCGGTGGCCGACACGGCCCTCATGAATGCCCGGCTGCAGGGCTACATCGCGACCATGCCGGCGCAGTATTTTTGGGTCCACAAGCGCTTCAAGACGCGGCCCGAGGGCAAGCCCTCGCTCTATTGAGCCTGCGTTGAATATTCAGGCCTTAAGGGGCTTGAGCCCTTGTGGGGCAGGTGCAGGCAGCTATATTTTTGGTAGCAGTTCAGGCCAGAAACTGTTGCAAATGCGCCGCCACCAGCGCCGGCCGCTCGTGCACGATCCAGTGCGTGGCGCCGTCCACGCGCCTGAGATCCAGCTTTGGCACGTAGTCGCTCAAGCCCTCCAGCAGGGCCGGGGGCAGGGCGATGTCCCCGGTGGCCCAGATCACCAGCGTGGGCAGGTGGATGTCCAGCATCTCGCGCGCAAGCGTCACGGCCGCCGCCGCCGGGTCGCCGGGCCGGGGCGGGCGCAAGGGCGAGGCCCGGTAGTAATTGCAGGGGCCGGTCAGACCCTGGCGCCAGACCTCGCGGTACTGCGCCCTGACGCTTTCGGTCAGCCAGGGCCTGGGCCCGTCAAGGGCGCCCATATGGGTGAAAAACTCCCAGAGGCGGCGGAAATCATCTTCCGCCAGCAAGGCTTCTGCGTCGGGCCGGATCAGGAAGTTCATGTAGGCGCTGGCCGCCTGTTGCGCGGGCGATTGCTGCAGTTCGCGTAAAAAGGTACCGGGATGCGGTGAGTTGATGATGGCCAGCTTGTTCATCAGTTGCGGCTGGCTGGCGGCCAGATTCCAGGCCAGCGCGCCGCCCCAGTCGTGCGCGACCAGGCATTCCAGTGAGCCGCCTTCGATGGCAATCAAGGCCGCAATGTCCTGCACCAGATGCCGGGGCCGGTAGGCGGCCGCATCCGGCGGGGCGCTGGAGCGCTCGAAACCGCGCAAATTGGGCGCGATGCAGCGAAAGCCGCCGTTCTCGGGCAGCGCAAAGTGCGCCAGCAAGCCGTCCCAGACAAAGGCGGCTTCCGGGAAACCGTGCAGAAACATCAGCACCGGCCGGCCCCTGGCGCCCGCGCTGCGGCATGACAGGCTGATGCCGTGCGGCAGGGTGTGCAGGCTGGTTTCAATCATGGCGCTATGTTTTTGATAGCTTTCTGTGCTCGCTGCTATTGGGTTATAGCCATTATTCGCTTAAATTTTCGGGGTTTCCGGTGCGGCGCCGGGCTCGGCCTTGGCTGCTTTGGCCGGTGTTTCCGGTGGATGCGCCCAGTCCCACAAATGCTGGGCCACCTCTTCCACGCCTTGCCGCTTCAGTGCCGAAAACAGTTTGACGTCACCGCCGCCGGCCTGCAGCTTGACGATCTGCAGCGCCTTGGCGGCCTCGGTCTTGTTGAGCTTGTCGGACTTGGTCAGCAGCACCAAAAACTTCAGGCCTTCCTCCACCCGGGGCCGTATCACGTCGAGCAACACCTCGTCGAGCTCGGTCAGGCCCAGGCGCGGATCGCACAGCAGCACCACGGCCCTGAGGTTGTCGCGGGTTTGCAGGTAGTTGCCCATCACCTGCTGCCAGCGGTATTTGGCGGCCTTGGGAACGGCCGCGTAGCCGTAGCCCGGCAAGTCGGTCAGCACCGCATCGGCGACGCCCTGCTTGCCCAGCGTGAACAGGTTGATGCTTTGTGTGCGGCCCGGTGTCTTGGAGGCATAGGCCAGCCGGTGCTGCTGCGTCAGGGTGTTGATGCAGGTGGACTTGCCGGCATTGGAGCGGCCGACAAAGGCGATTTCGGGCACCTCCAGCCGGGGCAGATGCTGCAACTCGGGCGCCGTGGTCAGAAATTTGGCCGTGTGCAGCCAGCCCATGGCGATTTTCGGATCGGGCAAGGCGGGCGCCGTGGCTGCAGCGGCGGTGGAGGGGAGGGAGGCAGAGGTCATGGCGGGCGGTTCCTGGAGGTCGGTGGCAGGCAATCACGTGCCGTGGTATGCGCTTGCCTGCGGTGTTGGGCGTCGGCCAACGGATGCTAAGTCGGTAGCAAGGCCGGGGGCGGGCTACCGGGCAAAACCCGATGAACAGGAACTGCCGCCAAGCCATTGTAAAATCAGAAAGTTATAAGTTTTGTGCGCCAACCAATTAAAACCACGATATGAAGCTGATTGTTACTTCCCTCTTGGCCGCCTTGTTGGCGGTGTCCGCTGTGTCGTCATTTGCTGCGGGCGAAGCGGCACCTGCTGCGCACGACGCCGCTGCCGCACCGGCCAAGGTCGCCAAGCCCGACCTGGTCAAAGGTGGAGCCAGCTTTGCCGCTGTGTGCGCCAGCTGCCATGGCGCCGACGGCAACTCGGGAACGCCGGTCAACCCCAAGCTGGCGCAGCAGCACCCCGAATACCTGGTCAAGCAGCTGCAGGAGTTCAAATCCGGCAAGCGCAAAAACCCCATCATGCAGGGCTTCGCCTCTGCGCTTTCCGACGACGACATGAAAAACATCGCCTACTGGGTGACCGCCAACAAGGCCAAGGCCGGTTTTGCCAAGGACAAGGAACTGGTGACCCTGGGCGAGCGCATTTACCGCGGCGGCGTGCAGGACCGCCAGATCGCCGCCTGCGCCGGCTGCCACAGCCCGAGCGGCGCCGGCATCCCGTCACAGTACCCGCGCCTCTCCGGCCAGCATGCCGACTACACGGCGGTGCAGCTCACGGCGTTCCGCGATGGCGGCCGCAAGAACAGCCAGCCCATGAGCCAGGTCGCCGCCAAGCTCAGCGACCGGGAAATCCGCGCCCTGGCCGATTACATCGCCGGCCTGCGCTGAGTCCACAGGTTTGCCGGGGAGGCAAGCCTTTTTTATTGAACCTACGCCTACAAAACCAATCACACCAAAGGCGGTCTTTCTGACGAAGGCCCGCCTTTTTGCTTTTTTTTCCGCCTTATCCAGGTCGCACGCCTGGCTACATCTCTGGTCCGATTTCACACATGACAGTTTCCACCGAAGGCATGAAGGTTCACTGGGGCCCCCGCACGCTGCGGTCCTTCGTGGAGTTGCTGTCGTCCATGCGGTTCGCGATTTCGCTGCTGACCGTCATCTGCGTTGCCTCGATCATAGGCACCGTGCTCAAGCAGGCCGAGCCGCTGGGCAACTACGTCAACCAGTTCGGGCCGTTCTGGGCCCAGGTGTTCAGCCTCTTGAGCCTGAACACGGTGTACAGCGCCTGGTGGTTTTTGCTGATCCTGGCCTTTCTGGTTGTCTCTACTTCCCTGTGCATTGCCCGCAACACGCCCAAAATTCTGGTGGACCTGAGCCATCTCAAGGAAAACGTCCGCGAGCAAAGCCTCAAGGCCTTTGGCCATCGCGCCGAAGGCCTGCTGGCCGAGGCGCCTGAAGCGGCGGCCCGGCGCGTCGGCCAGACGCTGGTGCACAGCGGCTGGAAGGTCAAGCTGCAGCATCGGGAAGCGTCGGGCGGCTGGATGGTGGCCGCCAAAAAGGGCTCGGCCAACAAGCTCGGCTACATCGCCGCGCACAGCGCGATCGTGCTGGTCTGCATAGGCGGCCTGCTGGATGGCGACATGATGGTGCGTGCGCAAATGTGGCTGGGCGGCAAGTCCATCTACACCGGCGGCGGGCTGATTGCCGATGTGCCGGCCCAGTACCGCCTGAGCGACAGCAACCCGACCTTTCGCGCCAACCTGCTGGTCGCCGAAGGCTCGCGCTCCGGCACCGCCATCCTGAACCAGCCCGGCGGCGTGATCCTGCAGGACCTGCCGTTTTCCATCGAGCTGAAAAAATTCATCGTCGAGTACTACTCCACCGGCATGCCCAAGCTGTTTGCCAGCGACATCGTGATTCATGACAAGGAAAGCGGCGAGCAGATCCCGGCACGGGTCGAGGTCAACCATCCGGCCCGCCACAAGGGCATAGAGATTTACCAGTCCAGCTTTGACGATGGCGGCTCCAGCGTCACGCTCAAGGCGGTTCCGATGAACGCCGCCAGCAAGCCGTTTGAAATCCAGGGCACGATTGGCGGCGCCAGCAGCCTGACCAACGGCCCGGAAAAACTGACGCTGGAATACACCGCGCTGCGCGTCATCAACGTGGAAAACTTCGCCACCGGTGGCGGCATGTCCAGCGGCTCGGGCGCCGATGTGCGCAAGGTCGATTTGCACCAGGCCATCGATACCCGCCTGGGCGCGGCCAACAAGGCCGTGACGCAAAAAGAGCTGCGCAATGTCGGCCCCAGCGTCAGCTACAAGCTGCGCGACGCGGCCGGCCAGGCCCGCGAGTTTCACAACTACATGCTGCCCGTCAAGCTCGATGCCGCACCGGGCAACCCGGCCGTCTATCTGCTGGGCGTGCGCGAGAACCCGGCCGATGTGTTTCAGTACCTGCGCATTCCGGCCGACCCCGAAGGCGGCATGGACACTTTTCTGCGCCTGCGCGCGGCGCTGGCGAATCCGGCGCAGCGCGAGGCGGCGGTGCAGCGCTATGCGCGCCAGGCGATAGGCGCCGACCGCCCGGAGCTGGCCAGGCAGCTGGCCGCGTCGGCTTCGCGGGCGCTGGCCCTGTTTGCCGGGGCTGATGCCAGGGCCGATGCGGTGCCCGGCAAAACAGTGGCGGGCCTGCAGGCCATCTCCGACTTCATGGAGGCCAACGTGCCCGAGGCCGAACGCAACCGCGCCGGCGAGGTGCTGGTCCGCATCCTCAACGGCGTGCTGTTTGAGCTGACCCAGATGACGCGCGAGCAGGCCGGCCTCAAGCCGCTGCCACAGGACGAAAGCACGCAGGGCTTCATGTCGCAGGTGGTGCTCAGCCTGTCGGACGCGCACCACTACCCGGCCCCCATGGCCTTTGAACTCAAGGACTTCACGCAGGTTCAGGCCAGCGTGTTCCAGGTCGCGCGTACGCCGGGCAAGATCATTGTGTACCTGGGCTGCGCCTTCCTGATCCTGGGCGTGTTTGCCATGCTTTATGTGCGCGAACGCCGTGTCTGGGTCTGGCTGGCACCGCAGGCGGACGGGCCAGCGCTGCCAGCATCGGCTGCCAGCAGCCACGCCACCATGGCCCTGTCGACCAACCGTAAAACCATGGACGGCGACAAGGAGTTCGAGATCTTGAAAACGAAACTGTTGAAGTTGCCACTATGAATACGACGACGAGCATCAACACCACCACGACCCTGACGGCGCAGCGCCCTTCGGACCGCGACGGCGGCGCCAGCAGCACCTTGAGCCTGAATGAAGGCTATTTCGCCAGGCGCAATGCGCTGGACTGGGTGTTTGCCGTGCTGGTCACGACCGGCTTTCTGTATGCCTTTGCCCGTTACGGCGCCTTCATGGACGTGTATGAGAAGGGCATCCTGTTGGCGGCCATTCCGGCGGCGATTGCCATGGGCTGGTTCTGGCGGCCGCTCAGGCTGCTGATGGCGCTGGTGGCCGGTTTTGCGCTGCTGGGCATCGCGTCTTACCAGGTCGATGGCCAGGGCAGCCTGGCGCAGGCCGACAACGTGTTCTGGCTCAAGTATTTCCTGTCCAGCCAGTCGGCCATCCTC
>CAZWDK010000152.1:0-7515 GCA_964633095.1 uncultured Polaromonas sp.
CAGGATGCCGGCCCTGGCCTGTTCGGCCCGGGCGAGGTTGGCGTCGTACTGCAGCTTGGCCGACTGGTAGGTGGCATCGAAGGCGCGGGCTGACTCATACAGCTCCACCAGACTCTGGGCCTGCGCTTGAGGAGCCGCGGCCATCAGTGCCAGTGTGATCGCGATCGACAAGGGCAACATCACCGCAAGGGCCGGCCGATTCTTGAGCGGGGTCATAAGAGTCCTGGAGAATGAGGGGATCAGCAAACAGGCAAGAAGCGCATCAAGGCATCAATAGCATCAATAAAGGGGAACGGATGGGTCCACCTGCTGCGACCAGGCGTCAATGCCGCCCTGCAGGTTGACGACTTCGGTGAAGCCGCTTTGCGTCAGGTAATTGGCCACCTGCAGGCTGCGCATGCCGTGGTGGCACAGGCAGGCGATTGGCTGGGCGCTGGCGTGGTTTTGCTGCAGCTCGGCCAGGCGCGCGGGAATCTCGCGCATCGGAATGTGCAGCAGGGTGAAGCCATCGGGCTTGACCGAGGCGGTCTGCAGCTCCCAGGGTTCGCGCACATCGAGCACCACGGGCAGGGCACCGGGCGCAGCGGCTTTCAGGCTGTCGCGCCAGGCGGGGAAATCGGCGGGGCTCAATTGGGCAATCATCAGGACACCTTGGAAATGCTGCAGAAAAAAGTTTTCAGAAGTTGAACCTGGAGGGCTCGGGGAAGTTGAGCAGGCGCGGCGCCACCGTGTCCCAGGCCTGCGTGGTGCGCCAGGCGTCTTCGGCCACGCGCGTGACCAGGGTGGCGCGCATCATGGGCTCGGAACCGACGATGGCGCTCAGGCGGCCGCCGACCTTGAGCAGCGACAGCAGCGAGGCCGGCACTTCGGCCACCGAGCCGCTGAGCACGATCACGTCAAACGGGCCGCGCAAGGGGTCATTGCCGGAGACCGCCTGCGCGAGATTGGCCGCGCCGTCGCCGGTGCGCACTTCCGCGTTGTAAATACCGGCTTTTTGCAGGTTGTCACGCGCCGCCTGGGCCAGCGTGGCGTCGATTTCCAGGGTGATCACCTGCTGCGCGCGGTGCGCCAGCAGCGCCGCCATGTAGCCGGAGCCGGCGCCAATTTCCAGCACCTTCTCGTGTTTCTGCACGGCCAGATCCTGCAGGATGCGGGCTTCGACCTTGGGCGCGAGCATGCACTGGCTGGGGTTGTGCTGCTGCGCATGGGGGGAGGTCAGGGGAGTTTCCATGTCCACAAACGCCAGCGCCTTGTAGGCAGGCGGCACGAAGTCTTCGCGCTTGACCACGGCCAGCAGTGAGAGGACCTGGTTGTCCAGCACTTCCCAGGGGCGGATTTGCTGTTCAATCATGTTGAATCGGGCTTGTTCGTAGTTCATGGCGGGCCTGTTGGTTGGCGGGGTGAAAGAAGAGGGGGAGGGCACGGAGCTAAACCCTTGATTTTAGCGAGGGCGCGTGACGCGAATGGAGCCGCTTGCAGGCTGTCAATACGGCGCTCAACGCGTCCCTTGGCTTCATGCGCAGGCTGGCTGGGGCCCTGGTGCCGTGCTCAAGCCATACAAAATGGTGTTCACCTGCGTCGCAATATATTGTTTCGGGTCTATTTCAATGTCGTTGTGAACACACACGCCCATGGAGTGTTTGGTCAGGATCAGAAAAATCATGGGCGCCACCACGGTGTAGATGCCGTAGTCCAGGTCCATGCTGCGGAATTCACCGCGCGCCATGCCTCGCGCCAGGACGCGGCGAATCAGGCCTTGTCCCGGTTGAACGACTTCCTGCTGGTAAAAGTCGGCAATTTCTGGAAAATTGCGTGCTTCGCTCATCATCAGCTTGGTAATGCCGGAGGCCTTGGTGGCACCTACGCGCTCCCACCAGACATGCATGCAATAGCTCAGCATGTCGGCGCTGCTGCCTTCGAAGCACTCAAATTCCGCTTCCCACTCCTTGAAGCGGCCGGAGATGTTTTCGCGCACCACCGCCTTGAACAGCTCTTCCTTGCTTTGGAAGTAAAGAAACAAGGTGCCCTTGGAGACGCCGGCGCGGGCCGCGACTTCTTCCACCCGGGTCGCGGCAAAGCCTTTTTCCACAAACAGGTCGAGCGCGGCGTCCAGCAACTCGCCGGGGCGCGCCTCTTTGCGACGCTCGCGTTTGGCGGCGACGGCAGGGGTGTTACAGAATAATTTGGAGAGTTCCATGATTACTGACTGATTGGTTAGTAATGTAGCCGCTTAGTTTTGGGCCGTCAAGCCACGCCGACGCAAGGCATTCAAGGGTAATGCAGGCCAGGCGAGCGCGACCGCCGTCAGATGGAAATGAAGCGGCCCACGATCTGTGCCAGCCACTCGCGCAGCACCTGCTGCGAGGCCAGCAGGCCGTGTGCCGTGGGCAGCCATTCCAGCAGATCGCGCTCAAGGGGCAGCACAAAGCCCATGGGCGCCGGCGTGACGCTCAGGCCTGCCCGCTCAAAAGCGGCGACCGAGCGCGGCATGTGCCAGGCATCGGTGACCAGCGCGATGCGCTGTACGCCATCACGCTGCAGCAGCGGCGCCAGCAGGCGCGCATTGCCGGTGGTGTCGCGCGACTGCGTTTCCAGCCAGCGCAGCGTCAGGCCGTAATCCTGCTGCGCGACCTGTCTGGCGACTTCGGCCTCGGAAATTTCCTGCGTCTTGTTGGCGGCCCAGCCCAGGCCGCCGGTAAAGGCCACGGGCAGACCCGATTGCCTGGCCAGCCAGAGGCCATAGCGCAGCCGGGCCGCCGTTTCGGCGCGGGGTTGGGGGCTGCCGTATTCGGGCGCTTGCGGCAGCAGGCCGCCGCCCAGCACGACGATGGCTTGCACCTTGCTGGTTTTAAGTTCGGCCACGGACAGCGGCGCAAACTGCGGCAGGGCCGTGCGGGCCAGCCAGACCGCCGTGCCGTGGCAGCTGAGCAGCCAGAGCAGGGCCAGTGCCAGGCCCGCCAGCGCCAGGCCGCCGCGCTTGCGCCTGATGGCCAGCAGCCCACCCAGCGCTGCCAGCAGCAGCGGCCCGAGCGGCGGCAAGACCAGCGCAGTCAACAGGGGTTTGAGGGCGCCAAATTCCATGAATCGCTATAAAAAATATAGCTGATTGTGCCCTATTGGCATGGGCTGTCGCCTTTGGTGATCAATAAAATGCCTGCAGGCCGGTCTGCGCGCGGCCCAGGATCAGCGCATGCACGTCGTGCGTGCCTTCGTAGGTGTTGACGGTTTCCAGGTTGATCATGTGGCGAATCACATGGTATTCATCATGGATGCCGTTGCCGCCATGCATGTCGCGCGCCATGCGGGCAATGTCCAGCGACTTGCCGCAGCTGTTGCGCTTGATCAGGGAAATCATCTCGGGCTGGGCCTTGCCCTCGTCCATCAGCCGGCCGACGCGCAGGCAGGCCTGCAGGCCCAGCGTGATTTCGGTCTGCATGTCGGCCAGCTTTTTCTGGATCAGCTGGTTCTGCGCCAGCGGCCGGCCAAACTGCTGGCGGTCCATGGTGTACTGGCGGGCGCGGTGCCAGCAGTCTTCCGCCGCACCGAGCGCGCCCCAGGCAATGCCATAGCGCGCCTTGTTCAGGCAGCCAAACGGGCCCTTCAGGCCGCTGACATGGGGCAGCAGGTTTTCGGCCGGCACAAACACCTCGTCCATCACGATCTCGCCGGTGATGGAGGCGCGCAAGCTCATCTTGCCTTCGATCTTGGGCGCCGACAGGCCCTTCATGCCTTTTTCCAGCACGAAGCCGCGAATGCTTTCCTGGCCGCCGACCTTGCCGTCAGCGTCTTCCAGCTTGGCCCAGACCACGAACACATCGGCAATCGGGCTGTTGGTGATCCACATCTTGCTGCCCTTCATGATGAAGCCGCCGTCGACCGGCTTGGCGCGCGTCAGCATGCTGGCCGGGTCCGAGCCGTGATTCGGTTCGGTCAGGCCGAAGCAGCCGACCCACTCGCCGGTCGCCAGCTTGGGCAGGTATTTCTGGCGCTGGGCCTCGCTGCCATAGGCGTTGATCGGGTGCATGACCAGCGAGCTTTGCACGCTGATGGCGCTGCGGTAGCCGCTGTCGACGCGCTCGACTTCGCGCGCCACCAGGCCGTAGCTGACGTAATTCAGGCCGGCGCAGCCGTAGCCCTCGATGGTGGAGCCGAGGAAACCCATGGCGCCCGCTTCGTTCATGATCTCGCGGTCGAATTTTTCATGGCGCGCCGCCATCAGCACGCGCGGCTGCAGCTTTTCCTGGCAGAAGGCATGGGCCGCCTCGACGATGGCGCGCTCGTCTTCGCTGAGCTGCTCTGACAGCAAAAACGGGTCTTCCCAGTTGAATTTGGCTTTCATGGTCGATTTCCTTTCGAGGTTGCTAGAAGTGTACCCAAGTTGGCAAATATACTTTAAGTGTCAACTAAATGCTGGGCCGGATGGATGGCCTCAGGCTTGGGATTCATGCGGTGACAGCTTCGTCGGTGGCGCATGGCGGTAGGTCGCCGGCGTGCGGCTCAGTTTGATCGGAGAGGCGATGCCCGTGTAGTCGTCGCCGATGCGCACGACCATCTCGCGGTGCCGGGTATGCGGGTGCTGCAGGGCGGCGTCCACCGACAGGATGGGTGCGCAGGGCACGCCCAACTGCATCAGGGCCTCGGCCAGCGCTGCGCCGTCGTGCCCGGCCAGCGCCTGCTCGAGGAGCTGGCGCAAGGCCTGGCGGTGCACCGAGCGTGCAGCCGCCTGGCTGAATCGTTCGTCGCGTGCCAGGTCCTCGGTCTGCAGGTGCTTGCACAACAGGCCGAATTGCCGGTCGTTGCCCACCGCCAGAAAGACCGGCACGCTGCGGGTGGGGAAGGCGTCGTAGGGATAGATGTTCGGATGGGCATTGCCCGTGAGCCCGGGGTTCTTGCCGTCCAGAAACCAGTTGGCCGCATGCGGGTGCAGCAGCGACAGGCCGCAGTCGAACAGGCTGGCCTCGACAAACTGGCCCTTGCCGCTGCGCCCGCGCTCCTGCAGTGCCAGCAGCACACCCAGCGCGGCATTGAGCCCGGTCACCATATCCACCACCGGTAAGCCGACCCGCAAGGGGTCGCCGCCGGATTCGCCGTTGACGCTCATGATGCCGGTCAGCGCCTGCACGGCGGCGTCATAGCCGGCCAGGCCGCCTAGCGGGCCATCGGCGCCGAAGCCGCTGACGCGGCAGTGGATGAGGCGTGGAAAGCGTTGGGCCAGCTCTTCGTAACCCAGGCCCCACTTTTCCATGGTGCCGGTCTTGAAGTTTTCGATCAGCACGTCGGCGCCTTCTAGCAAACCCAGCAGTACGGCCTGGCCGGCTGCGCTGGCGAGGTCGAGCTGCATGCCGAGCTTGTTGCGGTTCAGGCCCAGGTAGTAGGACGCCACGCCATGCTGGAAGGGCGGGCCCCAGGCGCGCGTGTCGTCGCCTTGCGGCGGCTCGACCTTGAGCACGTCGGCGCCATGGTCGCCCAGGATCTGGCCGCAGTAGGGGCCGCCGAGGACGCGGGACAGGTCGATCACGCGCAGGCCTTGCAGCGCGCCTTGCGGCGTTGTGGAGTTGGACTCGGTGTTCATGGCTCAGTCCGCCTTGGCGCCGGACACCTTGATCACCTCGCGCCACTTGGCGGCCTCGCTGCGCATGTAGACCGCCAGTTGCGCCGGGGTGTATTGCGGCGGCGGCTCCAGGCCCTGCTGGGCCAGGCGCTGCTTCACGTCGGGCTGCTGCAGCACCTGCGTGAACGCGGCATTGAGTTTCGTCACCACCTCCTGCGGCGTGCCCGAGGGCGCGACGATGCCGAAGAACACGCTGGCATCGAAGTCTTTCAGGCCCTGTTCCATCAGCGTCGGCACCTCGGGCAGGGCGCGCGAGCGGCTGGCCGAGGTCACGCCCAGCACGCGCAGCTTGCCGGCCTTGATGTGGGGCAGGGCGGTGAGCACGTCGGTGAAGGACATGGCCACCTGGCCACCCAGCAGGTCGTTCAGGGCCGGGCCGGTGCCCTTGTAGGGAATGTGCTGGATGTCGGTGCCGGCGCGCATGTTGAACAGCACGCCCGCCAGGTGCGAGGATGCGCCGCTGCCCGAGGAGGCGAAGCTCAGCTTGCCGGGGTTGGCCTTGGCGTAGGCGATCAGTTCCTTCATGTTCTTGGCCGGCACGCTCGGGTGCACCACCAGCACATTGGGCAGGTAGCCGATCTGGATGATGGGCGAGAAGCTTTTGACCGGGTCGTAGTTGATCTTCTGGTACAGGTTCATGTTGATCGCCAGTGGCGCCGAGGTGCCGAACAGCAGCGTGTGGCCGTCGGCCTCGGCGCGCGCCACGTAATCGGCGCCTATGTTGGCGCCGGCGCCGGCCTTGTTCTCGACGATCATGGGCTGGCCCAGCAAGGGCCTGATGGCGTTGGCCAGCGTGCGCGCCATCGCGTCGGTCGGTCCGCCGGGCGCGTAGGGCACGACCAGCGTCAAGGGCTTGTGCGGGAAGCTGGCCTGGGCCCAGGCCGTGCCGGCGCCTGCCAGGCAGGCCAGCGCGAGCAGACAGGTTCTGCGTGTGTTCATCTTTGTCTCCTAATAGCTTTAATTTCAGGGTGGGATTTGAGATGGCCGGCTTCAGGCCGCGAGGAAAATGCGCTCGGCCTCGGGGTCGCTGTCGTGCCCGGGGGCCAGCGGGTCGGTGGGCAGCAGGCGGTGCCGCAGCACCAGGCGCGCCAGCTGCAGGCGCTCGGGCGTGCCTATGCGCGCCGATTCCCAGGCCATCGCCACGGCGGTGGTGGTGTGATAAAGCGCCGAGGCCGCGCGCCGCGCCAGGGCCTCGCCGCCGTCGGCCACGGCGGCATGGGCCAGCGTCACGGCGCGCGCCATCACGTCCTGCAGGCTGGCGCGCAGCGCGCCGTCCATGGTCGTCTCGTCAAGCAGTTTCTCCAGATGCGCCATCAGCGCGGTCAGCGATTGTTCGCGCCGGATCGCGCGTATCACGTCCAGCGCCACGATGTTGCTGGTGCCTTCCCAGATCGAGCCCAGGTGCGCGTCGCGCACCAGGCGCGGGTCGCTCCACTCCTCGATGTAGCCGCAGCCGCCGCGCACCTCCATGGCGTCGCCGGTGACCTTGCGCGCATCGCGGCAGGCGCGGAACTTGATCAGCGGCGTCAGGATGCGCGCCAGGCGGAGGGCCTGGTCATCGCCCGCGTCGGCGCGGCGCAGCGCCTCGGCGGTCTGGAACACCATGGTGCGCGCCTGCTCGCTGGGCAGCAGCAGCTTCAGCAGCTGGCGGCGCATCAGCGGCAGCTCGATCAGCTTCTTGCCGAAGGCCTGGCGATGGCGTGCGATGAAGAAAGCTTCGCTGACGGCGCGGCGCATCAGGCCGGCGGCGCGCACGCCGTTGGACAGGCGCGAGTTGTTCACCATGTCGGCCATCTGCACGAAGCCGCGGCCCTGTTCGCCCACCAGGTACGCGCGCGCGCCCTCGAGCCGGATTTCGCCGCTGGCCATGGAGCGGGTGCCGAGCTTGTCCTTCAGGCGGATGA
>CAZWDK010000153.1:0-5136 GCA_964633095.1 uncultured Polaromonas sp.
CCATCCCGAAAATGCTGCAGGCCATGCGCACCGGCCTGGGCGTGGGCTGGCACGAGCACGATGCGTCGCTGTTCGATGGCACCGAGCGCTTTCTGCGCCCGGGCTACGCCGCCAACCTGGTGAGCCAGTGGATTCCGGCGCTGGAGGGCGTGGGCGCGCGCCTGGCCAAGGGTGCCCGCGTCGCCGACGTCGGCTGCGGCCATGGCGCCTCGACCCTCCTGATGGCGCAGGCCTATCCCAAGTCGCATTTCACCGGCTTCGACTACCACCAGCTGTCGATCGCCCATGCGCGCGAAGCGGCGCAAAAGGCGGGCTTGGGCGAGCAGGTGCGCTTCGAAGTGGCGACCGCCAAGGATTACCCGGGCCTTGATTATGACCTGGTCACGGCGTTCGACTGCCTGCACGACATGGGCGATCCGGTCGGCGCCTCCCGGCATGTGAAAAACAGCCTCAAGCCCGACGGCGCCTGGATGATCGTCGAGCCCTTTGCCAACGACCGCCTCGAAGACAACCTGAGCCCGGTCGGCCGGGCGTTCTATTCCGCATCCACCTTCATCTGCACGCCCGCTTCACGCGCGCAGGAGGTGGGACTGTGTCTGGGAGCCCAGGCCGGCGAGGCCCGGCTGCGCAAGGTCGTCACGCAAGGCGGCTTTAGGCAATTCAGGCGCGCCGCCCAGACGCCGTTCAACCTGATTTTTGAAGCCCGTCCCTGAAAGGAGCCATCATGTCACGCCTATACATCGATTGCCGCGAATTCCCCAGCACCACCAACTGCACAGTGGCGCTGTCGGCCGACGACGAGAAGGAGCTGCTGGAAGCCGCCGTGCAGCATGCGGTCGCCGTGCACGGCCACGCCGACTCGCCGGACCTGCGCAAGCAGTTGAAATCCCTGTTCAAACCCGGCACGCCGCCGCTCAAGGTCGCGCAGGCCAAGGCCGCATAGCGCCCGGACGCTACTTTATTCATAGCTGCCTGCGCCCGCCCTGAAAGGGCTGCAGGCATATTCATCCATAAAACCGGGGCCCGCGCAGCGCCTGGGCTTATTCGCCGCGGTTGCGCATCCAGTCCGCGGTCTGGAAAAACGAGGCGTTGAGCCGGCTGCGCAAGGCCTCGTCGACGCCGGTTTCGCGCATGGCCTGGTCCATGCAGGCCAGCCACTGGTCGCGTTCGGCAATGCCGATGGCGCCGCCGCCGGTTTGCTGCGGCATGTGGCGCATGCGCAGGCGCGGGTGGCCAAAGCGCTCGGTGTAATGCTGCGGCCCGCCCAGCCAGCCGCACAAAAACCAGAACAGGCGCTGGCGCGCGTTGTCCAGCGTGCTGCCGTGCGCGGCGCGCAGCGCACTGTAGGCCGGCTCCAGGTCCATCAGGTCGTAAAAGCGTTCAACCAGCGCCTTGACGCGCTCTTCGCCGCCTATCCAGGCGAACGGGGTGTCAAACGGCGGATTGCCGGGGGGCTTTTCTTCGATTTGCATGGATGTCACTATCAAAACAGGTAGTCATTCCGCATTGCGCAGGGTTTCAACGACAGGCGTATTCAGCACGGAGCGCAGCCCCCACCAGCCGGCCGCCAGCGCCAGCACGGCACCGGCCAGGCTGCCCAGCAGCGGCACCGTCCAGGAACCGGTCCAGCTGAAGTCAAACACATAGCGCGCCAGGCCCCAGCCCACGGCCAGCGCGACGAGGGACGCCAGGAAACCGGCGAGCAGGCCGACGCCCGCCAGTTCGGCGCGCTGCACCTGGCGCAGCAGCGAGGCGCGGGCGCCGACGGCGCGCATGATGGCGAATTCCCTGGCCCGCTCCTCACGCGTGGCGGTGATGGCGGCAAACAGCACCACCAGGCCGGCCGCCAAGGTGAAGCCAAACAGGAACTCCACCGCGCGTATCACCTGGTCCAGCACGCGCTGCACCTGGGCCAGGGTGCTGCTCATGTCGACATTGGTGATGTTGGGGAAGGCCTTGACGAGGGTGTTGTCAAAGCTGGCTGGCTTGGCTTGCCCAGCCGCCGCAGGGGCTTCGGGCGCGCGGAAGGCACTGATATAAGTCACCGGCACGTCGGCCAGCCGGGCCACCGGGTACATCACAAAGAAATTGACGCGCATGGAGCCCCAGTCAACCTTGCGCAGGCTGGTGATTTTGGCCTGGCTGAGCTGGCCGGCTATGTCAAAGCTTAAGGTGTCGCCCAGCTTGAGGCCCAGCGTCTTGGCCAGGCCTTCCTCCACGCTGACCGCGTCTTTTTCACCGGCCACCCAGCGCCCGGCCACCAGCTGGTTGTGGCTGGGCTGATCGGTGCTGTTGGAGAGGTTGAACTCGCGGTCCACCAGGCGCTTGGCGCGGTCGTCGACAAAGTCATCGGGCGTGACGGCCTTGCCATTGACCGCCACCAGCCGGCCGCGAATCATCGGGTACCAGTCGAATTTTTTCACGCCGCCATCGCGCAGCGCCTGCCGAAAGGCGTCGCCCTGCTCGGGCTGCACATTGATGACAAAGCGGTTGGGCGCATCGGGCGGCGTGGCCCGGCGCCAGCTGCTGATCAGGTCGGTGCGCAGCAGCACCAGCAGCATCAGCGCCAGCAGGCCGACGGCCAGGGCGCTGGTCTGCACCACGGCATAGACCGGGCGCGCCGACAGCTGGCGCGTGGCCAGCACCAGCCAGCGCGGCGCCGTGGCCTCGTTGACGCTGGCGCGCAGCAGCTTGACGGCGATGAAACTGGCCGCCGCAAACACCAGAATGGCGCCGGCAAAACCGCCAACGGCCATCAGGCCCAGCCTCAGGTCGCTGCTGGCGGCCAGCAGCAGGGCGGCAAAACCGGCAACGCCCAGGCCCAGCACCGCCAGCGAGGCCGGCTTCAGGTTACCCACCTCACGGCGGATCACGCGCAGCGGCGGCACCTGGGCCAGCTGCAGCACGGGCGGCAGGCCAAAGGCCAGCAGCAAGGTCAGGCCCATGCCCATGCCGAAGGCCACTGGCCACAAGGTCGCGGCCGGCAAGGCGGTTTCGACCAGGCCGGCCAGCAGCAGCACAAAGCCGTAATGCACCGCAAAGCCCAGCGCCACCCCCAGGGCGCTGGCCAGCAGGCCGGCCAGCACAAACTCAAAGGTGTAGGCCAGCGCAATGGTGCGCTGCGGCTGGCCCAGCACGCGCAGCATGGCGCAGTCGTCCAGGTGCTTGGCGGCAAAGCCGCGCGCCACAATCGCCACCGCCACGGCGCTGAGCAGGGCCGCCAGCAAGGCCACCAGATTCAAGAACTTCTCGGCGCGGTCCAGCGTCTGGCGCATCTCGGGGCTGCCGCTTTCCAGCGATTCAAGGCGCACGCCGCGCAGGCCGGACTCCGCGGCGGGCCTTTTGATCTGCTCGGTCGCCCACCTCACATAGGCGCTGACCGCCTTGTCGTCGCCCGCCACGGCCAGGCGGTAGCTGGTGCGGCTGGCGGGCTGGATCAGGCCGGTGGCGGCCACATCGGCCTGGTTGACCATGACACGCGGCGAAAAACTGATGAAACCCGCGCCCCGGTCCGGCTCCTGCACGATGACGCGGGTCAGCGTGAAGCTGGCATCGCCCAGCAGCAGGGTCTGGCCCAGCCTGAGGCCCAGCGCGTCCAGCAGCGAGGCATCGGCCCAGGCGGTGCCGGGGGCCGGAATGTCGCGGGTGTCCTGGCCGGCACCGTCAACGCTGCTTGCCACCTTCATGCTGCCGCGCAGCGGATAACCCTCTGGCACGGCCTTGAAGGCCACCAGCTTGGTGGCGCCGCCCTCCTCGTCCCTGGCGCGGCCCATGGTGGGAAAGCTCACGGTCGCGACGGTCTTCAGCCCCAGCGCCTGGGCCCTGGCGCTAAAGGCCGCCGGCGTCACGCCGTCGCTGCGCACCACCGCATCGCCGCCCAGCAGCTGGCGGGCGTCTCGCTGCAAGCCGCCATTGAGCCGGTCGGCAAAAAAGCCCACGGCGGTCAAGGCCGCAACGGCCAGCGTGACCGCCACGATCAGCAGGCGCAACTCGCCGGCGCGCATGTCGCGGCTCAGGGTTTTCCAGCCCAGCTTCAGAAATAAGAGGTTCATGGCGCTACCTTAGCGCAGAACGGGTAGCCGGAGCCGGCGTGGGGCCTGGACCTCAACCCTGTTGAGGGGTCACAGGCGGGGTCACAGGCTCCGGCCGCAGCACCAGGCCGGGCTCCAGCTGCAAGCGCTGCGGGCTGGCATAGCAAACAAAGCGCTTGTTGGTGGCGCGGCCTATGGCGCACAGCCCCACCGATTGCGCGACCTGGTGCCCCATCTGCGTGATGCCGCTGCGCGACACCACAATCGGCACGCCCATCTGCGCCGACTTGATGACCATTTCGCTGGTCAGGCGGCCGGTGGTGTAGAACACATGGTGCGCACCCTGCGCCGATTTCGACGCGTGCATCCACATCCAGCCGGCAATGGTGTCTATGGCGTTATGCCGGCCCACATCCTCCACAAACAGCAGCATCTCGGGTTCCTCCGAAGCCGTGGTGAACAGGGCACAGGCATGGACCGACCCGGCGGATTTGTAGGTGGTTTCTTTCAGCCGGATGGTGTTGACCAGTGCGTACAACTGGCTTTGCGTGATGTGGGCGCTTTGAGGCAGTTCAATCTGGTCCACCTCGTCCATCAGCCCGCCAAACACGCTGCCCTGGCCGCAGCCGGTGGTCACCACGCGCCGCGAGGTTTTTTCCTCGATGTCCTCAATGCCGTGGCGCGTCTTGACGGCGGCGGCGCCGACCTCCCAATCGACCGTGATCGACTCGACGTCTGCTGCCTCCTTCACCAGGCGCTGGTTGCGCAGGTAGCCGAGCACCAGCAGCTCAGGATGCTCGCCCAGGGTCATGAGCGTGACCAGTTCGCGCTTGTCCACATAGACCGTGAGCGCGCGTTCGGCCGGAATGGCAACCTTGTACAGCTCGCCATATTCGTTGACGGCATCCACCTCGCAGGTCAAGGGGGCATGGGCCTGCGTCAGCAAGGGTAAGGAAGGCAACAGCATTCTCCAAGCCTATCGCAAAAAAACCGTCACCCTGCGGCGCGGTCTTTGCCGTGAGCAGGGTGTCTCAGGATTTCTTGGCCGGAGCGACCACGGCCTCCGGCGGCTTGGCGCCGGGCGGGCTGACCGCGGTGGCCGGCG
>CAZWDK010000153.1:5236-7498 GCA_964633095.1 uncultured Polaromonas sp.
CCGCCGGCTTGGTTTCCTTGCCGGCCGCCTTGGCTGACAGGTAGTAGCTGGCCGCGACCTTGTCCTGCGACTTGCACAGCAGATAGGCCTCTACCTTGCCGGTCCAGGCGGTCCTGGCGGCCGCTTCCGCAGCCTTGGCCTTGGCTTCGTCGCTGAGCGCGGGAAGCTTGGCAAGCACGGCGACCGACGCGCCGGCCAGCAGTGTGGCCAACAGGCTGGAAACAAAAGGTTTTTTCATGCGGCGCTCGCTTCAGGCTTGTACGGTCTGGCTGGGAGGCTGCTCGGGTGGCGCGGTCTGGCTGCGCTGGGCCGCAATCTTGCCGGCCTTCACATCGTCATACCAGTATTGGTGATGTTCCCTGGCCCAGGTTTCATCGACATAGCCGGTCCGCATGGCCTTGTAGGCGCCCTGCATGCCGAGGGTGCCCAGGTAGATATGGCCCAGGAACAGGCACATCATCAGCACGGTGGCCACGGCGTGCACCATGTGCGCGACCTGCATGGTGGCGCGTTCGTAGACCAGGCCGGGCAGCAGCTTGTCCAGCACCAGGCCAGACGCCACCACCACCACGCCGAGGAAAAACACGCCGCCCCAGAAGATCAGCTTTTCACCGGCATTGAAGCGGTGGGAAGGCGGCTCGGCACCGGAGACCAGGCCACCGCCCTTGAGCAGCCAGTTCAGGTCGCCTTTTTGCGGCCAGTTGTCGCGCAAAAAGGTCACAAACACAATCACCAGCGACACGGCAAACAGCGGCCCGGCAAAGTTGTGCAGGGTCTTGAGCGCCCAGGTCAGCCAGCCGAACAGCGTGCTGCCAATGACCGGCTGCAGGAAGAACTTGCCAAAGGCCATGACCAGGCCGGAGATGGCCAGGATGGAAAACGCAATCGCGTTGGACCAGTGCGCCGCGCGTTCAAACGGGGTAAAGCGCTCTATCCTGCGGCCGGTGTCCGCGCCATGGGTTTTGATGCTGCCCTTGCTGAAATAAAAGATCGCAATGGCCAGCAGCACGATCAAAAACAGCGAACCGCCGTAAGGAATGATCCAGTTGTTGCGCACCTGGCGCCAGGCCTCACCGGCATTGGTCAGGCGCGAGCCGGGGTATTGCACAAACGGCTGGATCAGGTTGCCGGCTTCCGGCGCCTGGCTTTTGGGCAGGCTGCTGTAGCCGGTGACGCCCTGCCCCACCTGGCGCCACAGCGGCGCATTGTTGCCCGGCTGAACCTTGGCGCGCTCGCCGTTGCTCTGCTTGGCATAGTTGGGGTCGGCACTGGCGTCGGGCTTGACCTCAAAAATATTCTGGCCCTGAATGCCGTCCGCGACGGCGGGAGCAACAGGGGCAGCAGGAGCCGGGGCCTGCGCCGCGACCACTCCGGCGAAGCCAATAGCTATTAAAAATATAGCTAGTCGGGCATGTTCCATAAGGCCTCCAGCCATTTATTTCGCAGTACTCGTCTTGGTGTACTCGTTCTGGGTGTTCTGCGCACGGGCCTTGAGGCCTTGCTCCCAGCTGGCCTTGTCGCCTTTCTTCCAGCCCGGTGCCGCAAACGGGTTGTCCACGCCCTGATACGCGGCAGCATCGTTCTTCGCACCGCCCAGGGTTTGCGGCTTTTCACCGCAGGCAGACAAAGCGGCCAGGGCAATGGCGAGCAGCAGCAGGCGCCTCATGATTTGCCGCCCGCAGGTGGCTGGCCTGCCTGTTTGGCACCATAGGCCGTGCCCCAGCCCCAGACCTCGGCGCCCTTGCCGCGCTGCACGACACGGTTGCGGAAGATGTCGGCCACCACATCACCGTCGCCGGCCAGCAAGGCCTTGGTCGAGCACATCTCGGCACAGGCCGGCAGCTTGCCTTCGGCCAGCCGGTTGCGGCCATATTTTTCAAACTCGGCCTGGCTGCCGTTGGCCTCGGGACCGCCGGCGCAGAAGGTGCACTTGTCCATCTTGCCGCGCACCCCGAACGTGCCTTGCGACGGGAACTGCGGCGCGCCAAACGGACAGGCATAGGAGCAGTAACCGCAGCCTATGCAAACGTCCTTGTCGTGCAGCACCACGCCTTCGTCGGTGCGGTAAAAGCAGTTGACCGGACAGACGGCCATGCAGGGCGCGTCACTGCAATGCATGCAGGCGACCGAAATGGATTTTTCGCCCGGAATGCCGTCGTTGAGCGTGACCACGCGGCGGCGGTTGACGCCCCAGGGGACTTCGTTCTCGTTTTTGCAGGCGGCAACGCAACCGTTGCATTCAATGCAGCGCTCCGCATCACA
>CAZWDK010000154.1:0-7387 GCA_964633095.1 uncultured Polaromonas sp.
CAGGCCAACCAGCCCCAGCCGCAGCACTGAGGCCGAGGTGGACTGGGCCTCCATCTGCGCACGTGCGTTCACTGTGGCCTCCTGCTGCGCGGCCGTCAGCCGGATGGTGTTTTCGCTCAGAGCCTTCAGGGTGCCTTCTGTTTTGGCAGCGTAAGCCAAAGCCAACAGCCCATTGATGACGGCTGTCTCCAACTGCGCCAGCGTGAGCTCCATCACCGCGGCGTAGCTTTGCAGCAGCCGGTTCTGGGTTGCCACCAGTTGGGCGATCTCGGTATGGCCCTCGTTGGCAGCAGCGATCTTTTCCGCGGCCTTGCGGGCCCGTGCCACGTCGTCTTTCCGCGCGCCGATCAAGGCTTTCACTTGGGCGGAATTGGATGTGCCGACCGCAATAGCGGAACTCTCCCAGTGCCGGGCCTAGCTCAGCGATTCGCGCAGCGAGGCGATGTCGGCCGCGACAGCGTTGGAGCGGGTGAAGATCTGCGCCGCGCTTCTGTTCGCCTGGGCGCTCGAGGCCCAGCCCCAGACCCCCAGCACCAGAAGAGATGACGAAACGCAAACCAGGACTATGTAGAAGCGCAAGCGGATGCTGACATTGGGCATGGAGAACATGCTTTTTTCCGTGCCGGGCGGCAGCGTACGGGCCGTGCGTGAACGGCTATCGCGGGCGTTTGCTGTGGCTGCTGGAACCATCATGGAATGCCATATTTGTTGGGGAATTTGACGTTCTCCTTCATGTAGACGTTCACGGGGATGCGAAGCCGGTCCGTGTCAAACCATTTTTTGTACAGTGCCAGCAATTCCCCGGAGGACATCAGCGCGAGCATGGTCCTGTCCACAATCTCCCGGAACTCCAGGTCGTCCTTTGGAAGCATGAATGCATAGGGTTCGACGGACATGAACCGGCCGGTGACCATCAACTGGTCCGGATGCTTTGCCTGTCCGATCAGGCCGTACAGCAGCACATCGTCTTGTGCGAAGGCATCAACCTTGCCGGATTCCAGCAGTGCTACGCCCTCTGTATCCGTGCTCACCACCGTGATTTCCAGGTTCTGCTCGGTCCTCAACTGGTTGACCAGGGTTTCTGCGGTGGTGCCTTTGCTGACGGCAATGCGTTTTTTCCACAAGTCGGCATTTTTGTCGACAGTGAAGGGTTTCAAGGTCAGCAGGCGTGCGCCTGTCGTGAAGAATGTGTAGGAGAAATCCACCTCCTTCTGCCGCGCGACCGTGTTGGTATTGCCGCCGCATTCGATGTCTATGTCGCCGACCTTCAACAGGGGAATGCGCTGTGCACCTTTGAGCGGGGTGTAGCTGACCTTGAGGTCCGGGCGCTTCAAGGCCTTGCGAATGTTGTCGATGACTTTGAGGCACAAGTCGATCGAATAGCCGACGGTTTGCCCCTGCGGGTTTTGGAAGGCGAAGGTGCCCGGCGTGGGGATATAGCCCACATGGACCATGCCGTTGTTGGCGATCCGGGTCAGCGTCACGCTATCTGCAGATTCTGCGTGCACACCCCCAACAGCGCCTGCGAGCAAGCATGCTGTAGCCATGAATGATTGGACAAAGCGACGGGATGGTGTGTACACCATGGCGGGCACCTAGTGTGTGTGGTCTTCAAGTCCAGATGGATGGGCATGGTTCCACGCGGTGGTCCGCTCGAATGCAAACGCCGTGCGCAGAATGGTCGGCTCGGCATAGGCCCGCCCGATGATCTGGATGGAAATAGGCAGGCCTGCGCTGGACAGTCCGGCGGGCACCGCCACGGAGCACAGATCCAGCAGATTCACAAACCGCCCCAGCCTTGAAAGCGGTGTTGCAAGCTCATCCACTTCACGGACCGGTATGGCCGTGATGGCATTGGTCGGAAAGACGCAGACGTCAACGCCGTCCATGGCATCCAGCATGGCGGCCTTGGCCACATCGCGCTGGCGCAAAAGGTCGATGTATTGCGCGGCGCTCATTTCGCGGCCTGCCATGATGCGGCGCTTGATGTTGGGGTCAAACTCCAGATCGCTGCGCTCGAACAGCGGACCCAGATTGGCATATCCTTCGGCACTCATCAGGCTGCCGGCAATGTGCATGGATTTGCCCAGACTTTGTGGCAGAGGCCTGTCGACCAGGCGCAAGCCCAGAGCGTGGAAAACCGACAGCGACCGGTCATAGGCGTCCAGGACTTCCGGGTCCATCTCCTTGCGTTCGGCATCGGGCAAAACCCATACCCGCATGCCCCGGACGTCTTTTCCAAGCTCCTGGGTGACCGTGCGCGCGGGCGACAGGCCGGATTCCCGGTCCTGCGGATCGGCGCCTGCCAATACATCCAGCAGGGTTGCGCTGTCCTTGACCGTGCGTGTAATAGGCCCCACCGTGTCGTGGGTGGGGCATAGATTGATCAGCCCGTGCCGGCTGATCAAGCCGTGTGTGGTCTTGAGCCCCACAAGCCCGCACAGCCCGGCTGGAATGCGCACGGAGCCGCCGGTATCAGTCCCCAGCGCTGCACACGCCATGCCGGCAGCGACGGCCACTGCGGAGCCGCTGCTGGAGCCGCCGGGGACGCGGTGCACCTTCAGGTCCCATGGGTTCCAAGGCGTGCCCATCGTGGTATTGGTTCCCCAGCCGCCAAATGCAAATTCCACGGTATGTGTCTTGCCCAGCACAATTGCCCCAGCGGCCCGCAAGCGGTTCACCACCGAAGCGGTGAGGGAGGAGGTGCGCGGTGCGAGCGAGCGGGAGCCTGCGGTGATGGGGCGGCCCTTGATTTCAAACAGGTCTTTGATGGCAACCGTGATGCCATGCAACGGGCCGACGCTGCACCCGGCCCGGCGCAGGGTGTCCAGTCCACGGGCGCATTGCAGCGACTCTTCGCGGTAGACATCCACATAGGCATGCAGCTTGGAATCCCATGCCTCTATGCGTGCCAGTTGGCTCTCCACCAGAGCTTCGCTGCTGGTGGCCCCGCTGTCCAGGGCTTGCAGCGTTTGTTCAATGGAGGCGTATGCCAATGCGGTATGGGTCATGCGGCCCCCATGACTCTGCGGCCTTGCGACAGGCGCCGCTCCAGCAGGCGCGACAGCATGGACAAGGGAAAGGCAATGGCGAAGTAGAAGACGCCCACCAACAGGAAGATGTGCAGCGGCAGGAAGTATTCGCTGGATATGGCACGGGCGGCCAGCATCAACTCGTTGGTGGCTATCAGCGCACACAGGGAACTGTCTTTCAGCAATGCCACATAGGTGTTCACCAGGGGCGCAAGCATCACACGCAGCGCTTGCGGAAACACCACATGCACAAAGACTTGCCGTGGTGCCAGCCCGACCGACAGCCCAGCTTCGCGTTGCCCGCGGTGGATGGATTGCAGGCCTGCGCGCAAGATCTCTGCCACATAGGCCGCACCATGCAGACCCAGGCCCCAAACCCCGGCCCAGAAGCCTGACAGTGCGATTCCCAGTGGCGGCAGCGCAAAGTACAGTGCCAGCAGCAGCGCCAGCAGCGGCACGGTGCGCACGAATTGTATGAAGAGGTTCGCGGCAAAGCGCAACACCGGTTGTCCGCTGCGGCTCATCGCGGCCAGCATCGAACCCGCCAGCAGGGCCACCACGAAGCCCGCGCCGGAGAGCTTGGCCGTCATTTGTGCCGCCTCGGTGAGGCGGGGCCACCATTGCGGCGCGTATTGGAAGAAATCGGACCAGAAGGTGTTCATCGTTTGTTCTCCATACGGCGTTCGGCCTTGGCAAATCCCCAGCTGATGGGCAAAACGATGCTGGCGTAGAGGAGCATGGCTGCGAGGTAGATCAAAGTGGTCTCAAAGGTGGAAGTCACGAGATTTCTGGCAAAAAACATGATTTCGGGTGCGGCAATGGCTGACGCGATCGATGTGTCCTTGAGCAGCTGGCTGGTGTAGTTGCCCAGCGTGGGCCATGTCACCCGCAGCATCTGGGGTACCAGGATGTGGGCCAGGGTCTGTATTGGCGTCATGCCCACGGACAGTGCCGCTTCGCGCTGGCCCGCATGCAGGCTTTTGAGCCCTGCGGCAAAAACGTCGCACAGCACAGCCGCGCCCACCATGCCCAGGCCCAGAATCGCGGCTGCCAGCGGCGACAGCCGGATGTCGAAGGCGGCCAGCCCGAAATAAATGGCGAACAAATGGGCCAGCGCCGGCACATTGCGCATCCACTCGGTGTAGGCCGCAATGGTCAAACGCAGCACGCGCAGGCGGGAAAATGTGGCGGTGACCGCCAGCAGCATGCCGCCTGACACGGCGATGGCGAACGCCCCAATGGCGATTTTCAGCGCAGTGACCGCACCGCCGATCAGCGTGGACAGAATGCTGCCGAATAGCGCAAGCTCGGACATCACTGGCTCCGTCCGTGGGGATCTGAAACCTGGCCGAGAAAATTGCGGGTGCGTTCCAGGCTGGGGTTGTTGATGACTTGCGCCGCCGGGCCTTGCTCCACGATGTGCCCGCCTTCCATGAAGATGACGCGGTCCGCCACATCCCGCGCAAAACGGATCTCGTGGGTCACCAGAATCATGGAGCGGCCTTCCTCGGCCAGCTCCCGGATGACGGTCAGAACTTCGCCCACCAGTTCGGGGTCCAGCGCCGAAGTCGGTTCATCGAACAGTATGAGTTTGGGCTGCTGGGCCAACGCGCGCGCAATGGCAACGCGTTGCTGCTGGCCGCCGGAGAGGCGCTCCGGGAACTCCGTGGCCTTTTTGGAGAGGTGCACTTTGTCGAGCATGGCATCGGCCAGTTCGTACGCTTGTGCCTTGGGCATGCCGCCCGCTTTGATGGAACCCAGTGCAACGTTGTCCCGCACATTGAGATGCGGCCACAGGTAAAACAACTGAAAGACCATGGCGATCTCCCGGCGTTGCGGGGCCAATTCCCGGTCATTCATGAAACGCATTGCGCCGTTTTTATCGGCCCGCTGGCCTATACGTTCGTCCTCCAGCATGATGGAGCCGGCATCGGGGCGCTCCAGGAAGTTCAGGCAGCGCAGGCAGGTGGATTTGCCGGAACCGCTGGGGCCGATGAGCGACAGAGTTTCGCCCCGGGCAAGGTCAAAGGAGATGTCCTTGAGCACTTCGAGGTTGTGGTAGCGCTTCTGGAGCCCGTTTACGCGTAGCAGTAGGTTGTTCATGTTATTGCACTGGGTGAGGCGGGAGCGTGCGCGGGCACTCTCCCGTTTTCAAAGTTACTTGCAGCTGGGCAGCTTCCAGTCGGCGGCGCGGTCTACGCCGGCACGGAAGTTCTGGCCCACCGGGATGTACCAAACGTCTTGCACCAGACCGTATTTGCCGCCGATCTTGCGCAGGTCGCAGCTCCGCCACAGCTTGGCGATTTCTGTATTGACTGCCTTGGCGAGTTCGGGGTTGTCCTTGTTCAATCCGAACACGACTTGGCCCAAGCCGGTGAGCAGCGGGTAATCGGGGTTGTTGTCGACGAATGCGTTGAATTTGAGTTTCCACTGCGGATTGCGCGAGATGGCGTACTGCATCACCGGGGGGTCACCAATCACCGCGTCAATGCGGCCGGCGAGCAGGTCGCGCACGGCCGCGTCGGATGTGTCATACATCGTCAGTTGCAAGCCGCTGATCTTGCGCAGTTCGGGAATGAACGAGAAGCCGGTGATCGTGCCGACCTTCTTGCCCTCCAGGTCTTTGAGGTGGGACCAGTTGGTTGCGCTGGACTGGGTGATGCCGTTTTTGAAATAGTGGATCGGGTCGCTCAGCGTCATGATCTTGGAGCGCTGCTCCGTCCAGCCCATGGTTCCCGCCATCATGTCCACACGCTTTGCCTGCACGGAGGCGATGGTGCCGGACCATTCCATCAGCGCGGGTTTGACCTTGAGCTTGACGGCATCGGCCATGCGCTGGAGGATTTCGCCGTCGTAGCCGATCATGGCGCCGTCCTGGTAACCGGTGCCGGGCATGTCTCCGGTGAATGCAATGGTCAGATTGTCTTTTTCCACGGTTGGCAGCGTTTGGGCATTTATGCCTTGCAGCAAAGCGCCTGTGGTGAGAACCGTGCACAGAATGCGTGCGAGCCGAGATTTCTTCATGGGTAAACTCCTGATGGTGATGAAGAAGTGAATCGTTGACTGACGGTTGTGATGGTATGAATCTTCATCAACTTGTCATAGGAGGATCTGGCGCGCGAATTGAACGTATGCGACACTTAGGGAAAACACGGAAATGGGGTTTTCAGCATGGCGAAAACTGAGACGGCAAAGCGTGTGGACGCCGATGGCGAGGGAGCGCGGCTGGTGGATCGGCTCGACACCGCCAAGGGCAAAGGTTCCAAGGCGTCTGCGGTCGAATTGCGCATAGGCATTTTTCTGTGGCCCAGGTTTCCGCTGCTATCGCTGGCCGGGCTGTGTGATGCCTTGCGGCATGCTGCCGATCTGGGCGACCAAAGCCGCCAGGTGCGTTGCACGTGGACGGTGCTGAGCGCTGCGGGCAAGGCGGTCACATCCAGCTGCGGCGTGGAGGTTCCCGCCGTCAGCGCTGCCGCTTCGGATTGCAACTTTGACTATGTGGCTGTCATTGGCGGACTGCTCCCGTTCATGAAGGCCGCCGATCCCGTTGGCTTGCAGTTCCTGCGCCATGCCGCCCGGATGAAAGTGCCTTTGATTGGCATATGCACCGGCAGTTTTGCCTTGGCCCGCCATGGGTTCATGAAGGGCAGGGTGGCCTGTGTGCACCCCTTCCATGTGAACGATTGGAAGGAGGCGTTTCCCGAGCTGGCATTCACAACCAATTGCGACTACGTTTTTGACGGCGACCGCATTACCTGCGCGGGCGGAATTTCCATCATTGAATTGGCGACGGAACTGATTCGCATGCACTGCGGGCCGGACCGGGCCGCCAAGGTTGTGCACCAGATGACGGTCACCCAAAAGTCGCCGATCTCACATGTGACGCGCCGGCGTGCCCTGGGCTACGCTTCGGCTGACAACGACAAACTGCGCCAGGCCATTGTTCTGATGGAGAAAAACATCACAACCCCGTTGGAAATCTCGTTCATTGCCAAGATCATCCAGTCCAGCCGCCGCCAGCTTGAACGTGTTTTTTTTGCCGAAACCGGCACGTCGCCTTCCGAGTTCTACAGAAACTCCCGGCTGAAGTACGGCCGTTGGATCCTTGCCTCCACGGATTCGCCGGTTAGTGCGATTGCCTACGAATGCGGGTTTGCCGACGCGTCCCATTTCATCCGCCATTTCCAGCAGCTCTACGGAGTGTCGCCGGGACGGCTGCGCAAAGCCCTGCAATCCACCGAAGGGTGATCGCAGGCCACAATCCGTCGCATCTTCTATTGCACAATCGACCCGAGGGATACTGGTTCTGTCGCGGTAAGGGCGCGGAGCCCAGTGGAGCGAGGCTGCCGCCTGCC
>CAZWDK010000155.1:0-6053 GCA_964633095.1 uncultured Polaromonas sp.
GCGCGGGTTGACGGCGCTCAGCGCGGCGTAGTCGAGCCCGTACTTGGCCATGGTGCCGGGCTTGAAGTTCTCGGCCACCACGTCGGCACCGGCGCAGAGCTTGCGCGCCACCTCCGCGCCTGCCGGGCTGTGCAGGTCAATCCCCATGCTTTTCTTGTTGCGGTTGAACAGCGGAAAAAAGCCCGAACCGGCGCCCAGCAGGCGGCGGGTGCGGTCGCCGTCGATGGGCTCGACCTTGATGACCTCGGCCCCCATGTCGGCCAGCACCATGCCGCAGGTGGGGCCCATGACCATGTGGGTGAATTCGACGACACGCAGGCCGGCCAGCGGCTGCGGTGGGGCAGATGTTTGATGGTTTTGCATGCAGCTTTCTTTGGGAATCAGGAGTGTTTATGCAGCAGCGCTTGCCCGCATGGTCTTGGGCAGGCCTGCGCGCCACAGGGTGCCGTGCAGGGTTTCGCCCTCCAGCCAGCCGGCCACCTTGGTGCGCAGCGCCATCAGCCTGTCGAATGCTATGCCGGTGTCAATGCCCATGCTGGCAAACATATAGGCCAGGTCTTCGCTGGCCACATTGCCGCTGGCGCCGGGTGCGTGCGGGCAGCCGCCAATGCCGGCCAGGCAGGCGTCAAAACGCGTCACCCCGGTTTGCAGCGCGGCATAGACATTGGCCACCCCCATGCCGCGGGTGTCGTGGAAGTGGCCGCAGGCCAGCCGCTCGCCCGCAATGGTGAAAGCGAGCTCGAACAGGTTGCGCACCATGGCCGGGTCGGCATAACCGACGGTGTCGGCCAGGCCGACGCGGTCTGCGCCGGCATCCAGCACCGCCAGCAGCAGGCGCAGCACTTCAGACGGCTCCACCCGGCCCTGCAGCGTGCAGCCAAAGGCGGTGCTCATGCCCACTTCAATCAGGATTTTTGAGCCCGAGGCATCACGCGCCGCACGGATGCGGCCAATCTCCTGCACCACTTCATCGGGTGTCTTGCGCAAATTGGCCAGGCTGTGGGCATGGCTGGCCGAGAGCGGCAGCAGCATCAGGTCGGCGCCCGATTCGATGGCGCGTTCGGCGCCCTTGAGGTTGGGCACCAGCACCGAGGTGACCAGGCCGGGCAGCGTTTTGGCATAGGCCACCAGCTCGGCGGTGTCGGCCAGCTGCGGTAGCAGGCGTGCCGGGACAAACGAGCCCACTTCGATTTCGCGCTGGCCGGCGTCGTAGGCCTCGCGTATCCATGCCAGCTTGCGCGCCGTGGGCATGACGGTGGCAATGCTTTGCAGCCCGTCGCGCAGGCCCACTTCACGAATGCTGACCCGCCGGGGCAGGGCGGCCATGGGGGAAGCCGAAGCACTTGAAAGCATGTTCACTGATTGTCTCCAGGTAGTTTGAAATCCAGACGCGCAGTTTAGAATTTCCCGAGTGGTTCTGATGATCAATTTTGGAACCAGTCGTGTTCCATATTGGAATATCTAAAGCCGGGCGCACCCGTCCGCCCAACCGGAGCTGCCTCATGAGAGACCTGGACATGACCACCCTGCGGCTGTTTGCGGCCGTCTGTGAAACACGCAGCATTGCCCGGGCGGCCGAGCAGGCCAACATCGTCGGCTCGGCCATCAGCAAGCGGCTGGCGCAGCTGGAAGACACCGTGGGCACGCCCCTGCTGCTGCGACGGCGCCGCGGGGTGGAGCCCACGCCGGCGGGCGAAACCCTGTTGGAGCACGCGCGCAACATGCTGGCCAGTGCCGACCAGATCGAACGCGACATGGCGGCCTATGCGGCGGGCGTCAAGGGGCAGGTGCGCATCCTGGCCACGGCCTCGGCCATTGCCGAATTGCTGGCCGACGACGTGGCCTCGTTCCTCCAGCATCCGGCGCACCACGACATCCAGATTGACATCGAGGAGCGCGTGAGCACCGGCGTGTTGCGCGGCCTGCGCGAAGGCAGCGCCTCGGTCGGCATCTGCTGGGACGCCGCCAACCTGGAAGGGCTGCAAACCCGCCCCTGGCGCAGTGACCACCTGGCCGTGGTGATGCCGCTCAACCACCCGCTGGCCCGGCATGCCACGCTGGAGCTGGCCCAGACGCTGGACTACGAGCAGGTGAGCCTGCCGCCGTCGAGCTCGGTGCAGATCGTGCTGCAGCGCGCGGCCGCCCTCAGCGGCAAGGCCCTGAAGTACCGCGTGGTGGTGGCCACCTTTGAGGCGGCGCTGCGCGTGGTGCGGGCCCAGCTGGCCATCAGCGTGCTGCCGGCCGAGCTGTGCCAGTCCTATGCCGAGGCCTTTGGCCTGCGCGTGATCCCGCTGAGCGACCCCTGGGCCCAGCGGCGCTTTGCCATCTGTTTTCGGGATGAAGCCGGCCTGTCGGCCGCTGCACGGCTGCTGGTCAGGCACCTGGCTTCCCAAGCGGAGGCTTCGTAGGCCAGCCATGGCAGCGCAGGCAAGGGCCGGGGGCTTGTATTTGAGGCCGCAAGCCCCAGCTTTTGGGCATGAGCGTCGCCCAATCCCATCCTCTCAAAACCGATCTGACGGTAACCCATGTGCTGGCCGCGCTGCTGGAGCGGCTGGAGCACAGTGCCGCGCCCGTCGGCGCCGAGCAATACCGCTCGGTGGTGCGGCATTTGCTTGACGAGTTGGGCGACATTGAATCGGGCGCGGCGCTGGGGGCCTTGCTGGACGCCCATCCGGCCGCGGCGGAGTTGTACGAAAACCTCAATTACCAGTATGCCGGCCTGTGCCGTTCGTCATTGGATGCCGCGCTCCATGCCGAGCGCGAGGCCAGGGACGCCATAGGCCGTGCCATGCAGCGTCCGCAGAAAGGCCCCGACCATGGCCAAGACCAAGGCTGAAACCAAAACCACCGTCCTTGCCGACGGCCTGCGCTACAAGTCCAAGGTGTCGGGTTCGCCCTTTGTGGCCTCAGCCTCGTTCGGGACGGCCACCATGTCGTGCTTTCTGTGCGGCAAGCACCGCGCCCGTTCACAACTGGGCACGCGCAAGCTGCTGGGCAAGTTCCGGGCCGTGTGCGCACCGTCCTGCAAGGCGCTGGACGAGGCGCTGAAGGCAACGGCCGGCTGACGGGGCTGCGCCGGGGACTTGACAGCGACCGGCCGGCGCTGTCACATTGATCAAGCCGTGGCAGCGCGGCGCTTGCTGCGCTGTTCGTGGCCGAAGGGGAAAGCCATGACTGCCAAGCTGATATCTGACCGGATCTTCAGGCCCGATGAGGCCATAGACCATACTCTGGGCCCGTCATCCGCGCGCGTCACCGTCATTGAATACGGCGATTTTGAATGCGCATCCTGCTGCCAGGCGCATTCCGCCATGAAGATCATGCTTGCCCATTTTGGCCGGCAGCTGCGGTTTGTGTACCGCCATTTCCCCCAGCGTGCAGCCCACCCGCACGCCGAACTGGCGGCGGAGGCCTCGGAAGCGGCCGCCGCCCAGGGCAAGTTCTGGGCGTTTCACGATCTGCTGTTCGAGCACCAGCAGCACCTGGAGGACAGGCATTTGCTGGGCTATGCGCGCCAGCTCGGCCTGGACATCCCGCGCTATCAGAATGAAATGAACGACCATGTCTACCTGCAGCGCGTGCAGGAGCACATGGCGGGCGGGCTGCACCTGGACTTGCGCTCAACGCCGGCGTTTTATGTCAACGGCACGGTCACCGATGTGTCTTTCGGCCTGCACCGCCTGCATGAGGCGATAGAGCAGGCGCTGGCCGCGCAGTCGGCTGACTGAGCCGGTCCGGCCCGAAAAGACCCGCAGCAAGCCGGGGTAAGCGGCTGCCCGGGTTTTGCGGTAAAATAGGCCTTTCGCCCACGTCAGACAAGCACCAGTAGCTATAAATAATGTAGCGATTGCGGCTGACCCAGCCTGCTTGAAACGGGCCCGGCAAGTGCTGCTGAGCACGCCACGCCGTCCGTGCAGTGCTCGTGTCGGGGCAAGGAAAGCCCAAATCCTGATCATCAACGCCACCCAATCCAAGGAAGATCCAAACCATGGCAAGAGCTGACGTCAAAACCGCTGTCCTCGCTGACGGCCTGCGCTACAAGTCCAAGGTATCGGGTTCACCATTCGCTGCCACCACGTCTTTTGGTGCCGCCACCATGTCGTGTTTCATGTGCGGCAAACACCGCGCCCGCGCCCTGATGGGCACGCGCAAGGTGCTGGGCAAGTCCCAGGCCGTGTGCTCGCCCTCCTGCAAGGCGCTTGATGAAGCGCTGCAGGAAAAAGCGGCAGGCTAAAGTCCTGCCCCGCCATGCCCCTAGGACATCCGTGAGAAGAACGTATTTATTGAATATCGAAGGCAAGCACCGCGACCGCTTGCTCGATGCTGCCAAGCATGACATCCGCAAGTACGTCAAACGTGAACGCCGCCGCGCCTTGCCCGCGGGTGTTGATTTCTGGGACTTCGATTGCAAGTTTGGCAGCAGCGAAAGCACGGCGGCCGGGGTGCACTTCGCCACCCTGATCGGGCTGATCGACAGCCTTGTCGCCGCAGGTGGCGAGCAGTTTTATGTCGAGGTGGTGACCAAGCACGGCCACCGCATGGCCAGGCCGCAGAACGCGTTCAGCGAAGCGGACGCTGAATAGAAGATAAAAGAGCTGAAAGAGCGCGGCCTTCGCTGCGCTGGTTTTCCCCGCTTATTTCTCCTTCTGCAGCGATTGCCCGCGTGCCGCGGCTTCGCGCAGCTTGTCTTTCTTGCTGGGGCGTTTGCCTTTGATGCCGCCATTGGACGATGGCGAAGTCGCGGCACCATTTTTCAGCCCCGCTCCAGCCGCCACCATGTCCGCCGGCTCAAACCCCGCAACCTGTTCGCGCGGCACCGCCATGCGCTGGCGCTTTTCAATCAGCCGAAAGTGCGCCTGCGTCGCCGCGCTGACAAAACTGATGGCCACACCACTTTCACCGGCGCGGCCGGTGCGGCCAATGCGGTGCGTGTAGTCGACGGCAGAGCGCGGCAAGTCGTAGTTGACCACCACCGGCAATTGCGCAATGTCGATGCCGCGCGCCGCCACATCGGTGGCCACCACCACTTGCACGCTGCCGAGTTTGAAGTCGTGCAAGACCTGGCTGCGTTTGCCCTGGCTCAGCTCACCGTGAAAGGGCTCGGCCTGGATGTCGGCCTTGCGCAGCTTGTCGGCCACAATTTCCGCCGCATGCTTGGTGGCAACAAACACCAGTGAACGGCTCCATTTTTCGCTTTGCACCAGATGGCGCAGCAGCTGGGTGCGGCGGCCGGCATCGACTTCAATGGCGCGCTGTGTGATGTCGGGCGCGGATTGCGGCGCTGACTGCACCTCAATGCGCTGCGGATGCTGCAGCATGCTGGCGGCCAGCGCCTCGATGGCGGGCGGAAAGGTGGCCGAGAAAAACAGGTTTTGGCGTTGCGCTGGCAGCAGCGCCAGGATGCGGCCCAGCTCCTCGCCAAAGCCCAGGTCGAGCAGGCGGTCGGCTTCATCCAGCACCAGCGTGCTGACCGCGGCCAGACTCAGCGCGTTGTGCTCAAGCAGGTCCAGCAACCGCCCCGGCGTGGCCACCACGATATGCGCACCGCCGCGCAGGTTCATCATTTGCGGGTTGATGGACACGCCGCCAAACACCACCGCCACCTTCACCCGCTGCGGCAGGTATCTGGCCAGGCCGACGATGGCCTCGCCCACCTGCGCCGCCAGCTCACGCGTGGGCACCAGGATCAGCCCGTGGGTGCGCCTCGGCGTTTTTGCACCTGACGCCGCCAGCTGCTGCAACATCGGCAGCGAAAACGCCAGGGTTTTGCCGGAACCTGTTTGGGCCGAGGCCAGCACATCGCGGCCCTGCAGAATGGCCGGAATCGCCGCCGCCTGAATGGCGGTGGGCGCAAGATAGCCTTTTTCGGCAATGGCACGCAGCAGCGCGGGCCGGGTGGCGGGAGACAAGCCCAGTGAGGAAAATGGCATAAATGGGGCTTTGGGAGGTGAAGGGCGGCTCGCGTTCGTGCCGATCGGTGCAGGGCGAAGGGCTGGCGCCGGACCCGCAAGTTTAAGCCTGTCGGCAAGCCTCTTGCCCCGCCCTTGCCGGAG
>CAZWDK010000155.1:6153-7365 GCA_964633095.1 uncultured Polaromonas sp.
GGCACTGCCGCCACCCTCTCACGCCATCATGATTTGCACCCGCCCCCTGTCCGTCAAGGAAACCTCCATCATGGCCGTTGCCGCGCTGGACGACCTGGTGAACGATCTCGTCAAGGCCAGCCGCCTCAACATGTCACCGGCCTTTCTGGACTGGATCGCCGACGAGGCCACGCCATTGGTGGAGCGCTGTGTCGCCCGCTCGTTCAGCCTTCCCCGGTTTGCCAAAAGCCTTCAGATGGGCGATCCCAAGATTGCCATGGCCCGCTGGGTTCGCCACTGGGTGCGCCCCTGGATCGTGGACAAGTTCGAGCAACTGGCCGTCTACCTGCCCGAGTTTGCAGAAAGCCGGCCCGCGGGCCTGCTGCCCATGGTGCCGGGCGCTCTCACTTCGCCCAGGCCCCGGGTTCGGCATCATGCCCGTCCGGGCTTGTTGCAGCCGCTGGCCCGGGCCAGGGCCTGGTTAAGCGCCAGCCAGTATCTCCGCGACGCGAATCCGCAGGGCAGGGATTAACTCTTCCTCAAACCAGGGGTTGCGCCTGAGCCACAGGTTGTTGCGCGGACTGGGGTGAGGCAGCGGCACTGTCAGCGGCCAGTGCTTGCGCCAGGCCTGAACCCTGTCGGTCAGCGATGCGCGTTCGGCCGGGAAATGATAGGCCTGCGCATACCGGCCCATGACCAGGGTCAGCCTCAGCCGTGTCAGCGGCGCCAGCAGCTGTTCCCGCCACGCGCCGGCACATTCTGGCCGTGGCGGCAGATCGCCGGACTTGCCCGTGCCGGGAAAGCAAAAACCCATGGGCAGGATCGCCACTTGCTCAGGATCGTAGAACGACTCGCGCGACATGCCCAGCCAGCGACGCAGCCTGTCGCCGCTGGCATCGTCGAACGGCAGGCCTGTTTCGTGAGCCTTTCTGCCCGGTGCCTGGGCTGCAATCAGTATGCGTGCAGCCGGATGAACCTGAAGCACCGGGCGCGGACCCAGCGGCAAATGCTCGGCACAGAGCGTGCAGGCTCGAACGTCAGCGAGTAGCAGGGGGAGTTTCATGCGAGTGGTCTGCGGGAAGCTGAAATTGTCCCTCTATTGACGCCGGGCTCGATGGGCGAGCGTTATGCCCGAAATGCAATGCCTTCAAGGTATTCGGCCTCATAGCGGGTGCTGCCGTCCGTGGCACGATTTTGCTGTGTCCAGAGTTGCTCAAGGTCGTTTCGCAAGGC
>CAZWDK010000156.1:0-7312 GCA_964633095.1 uncultured Polaromonas sp.
AGACCCGTTGCAGCAGTGAAGTTGCCCGACGCAACCACCGTGACCACCATCACCCGAACCACCCTGGCCGCCACCATGACCGCCGCCACCCGAACCACCCTGGCCGCCACCATGACCGCCGCCACCCGAACCACCATGGCCGCCACCCTGGCCACCGCCACCCGAGGCGCCCTGGCCGCCGCCGCCCGAACCGCCTCCTTTACCCTCCGAGCCCGTCGCCGAAAGGAGGCCTAGAGCCGCGGTCAGCGTGGCGGTCAGGATGCTCACGCAGAATTTTCGGTTGATCGATTTCATGACTTGCTCCTCACTCTCACACTAAAAAAAACCGTCGCACTGTTGGACTGAAGTGCTCACCTTTGGCGGCGCCAATACACCCACAGCTTGCTTGGCCTGGTGCACCGGCAAGGGCACCACGAACGTTGTGGTTTTCGGGGGCTGGGGATTCTTGGTCTGAGCTGGTGCGACGAGTTGCTCTTGAGTCGCCGGCAGGCCGCCCCGAGTTGGAGCGACTCCCCGCGACCTGGTTTCGGGAGATGGGCGTCGTTAGACGTTGACATAACACCTCTCCTTGCTTTGGGCTGTCGGGTCGGGCAGCGCCCGATCGAGGAGTCGCTTCAAAACCACCACAGCAACATGCGCACGCGGGCAACAGTTTTTGCGTTTTGACAACAAATACGCCTGCTCCCGTGACATGTTTCACGAGAATTTAGGCCAAGTGTGTTATGGGAAGCCGTCGCCAACAATCGCCAGAACGGGGTAACCTGTTTGAGTCGACCGGCTTCGTCCAGAAAGCACCGCAACCGTGTGCTATTCATATCCGTAACGAAATCAACTGGCTTTTGCGTTCCGGAGCGCCTCCGGTGTGTGGAGGGGGTGAGAACATTGACGTGTTCTGTTCGGTAATAAATGGAAAAAATATAAAAGTTAACGGACACCCAGGTTTCATCCGCAAGTGAATGGGAAATTGCACCTGGAGTGACGATCTCTGATCGGGCTATCGCCAGCGATTGGTAAGCGGGATGTGGGACTTGGCTGCGGTGCGTGGATGCCGTACCGCCCGCTGCCTTGGCCGTCCCTGCCACCGCAAAATGGCGCGCGCAAGCTGTTTCGGGGCCTGCCTGAAACTCTTGGACTTGCCCAGGCAACGATCCCGATCAGCCGCCTGATTCATCTTTCGATACGGCCTCGCTCGGGCCCATACCTGAATTGAAAAAATGCTGCGACCGCGTTGCGGCCGGTCATGCGCAGGTTGTGTAATGACTCAGGTCACCCGGCGAATTGAGGCTGAACAGGCCGGCCTTTGAAAGCGCTGATCAGGCGGTCAAATAGACAAGTCCCTTGCTGGTGCAGGGGGGCCAGGCAAGAGCAAATGGTGGATGTGGCGGGCGCCGAGTCGTTATGAAAAGTTTGTGAAAACAGTCCTTGGCCCAATAAGAGCGGGCATATCAAGCTATAAAAATCGTAGTCATTGACGTCGGCCTTGCGAGTTCGGCAAGAGCCCCCTCGGCGGCTGGCGACTCACCCCGCTATACAGCGTCTGTAGCGCTTTTTGACAGGCCGTCCCTTTGGGGGGCCTTTTCTTTTTCTCGGATACGATCTGGCCCCTGCCCAGCAGTCGTGTGCGGCGCCACTCGTTTTATGACTGAAGTTCGGTAAAAGGCCGCGCGCGAGCCTTGGCGGCCCGAACGGGCTGGGCTCGATTCTGCGGCTTGAGCCGATACAGAACTTTTTTGAATGCCTCCTGTCTGCTGATATAGACTGGCACACTGCCACCCAGACACATCCCGAATCCGTCGACCCACCGTTCACTTGTCCCATGACCTGGAGCCGCCGCCATCGCTTTGCCACCGTGCTGTTCGCGCTGGTGAGTCTGCTGTTCATGAAGCTGGCGGTGGCAGGCTATTCCTGCCCGGGCAGCGCTGACAGGGCGGCCAAGCTTGCCGTGATGGCCGACATGATGCAAGCGGGCATGCCGTGCGCCGAGTCCGTGGCCCTTGACATGGACGACGAGCAGCCTGGCTTGTGCCATGCACACTGCCAGGCCGACCAGCAGAGCGCCGACAAATACCAGTTGCCTGAATTGGCGAGCCTGGCCGATCTGCCCATCGATTTTCCGCTGCCCCGCGTCATTCCCGCACCTTTGGGTGCCCCCTTGCAGGCGCCGCTTCTCAGGCGCACCACGGCACCCCCCTTGGCCGTGCGCAACTGCTGTTTCCGCATTTAAATCCTGCCGCTGCCCAGTGGCTGCCTGAACACGCCATGTGTTCCGGCTGCTTGCCCTGCTGTGTTGCTGTGTGGAGGTTTTATGTTTTCTGTTGATTTGATTCGAAGCGTTGCAGCTGCCCTGCTGCTGGCTCACGTTGCGGTGCCGCTCCGGGCGGCCGAACCCTTGTCCTTGCTGGAAGCACAGCGGCTTGCCGCCGCCCGGTCCCAGCAACTGCTGGCCCAGGATGCTGTCACGAGGGCCGCGCGTGACATGGCGGTGTCGGCCGGCCAGTTGCCCGATCCAGTCCTCAAGCTCGGCATCGACAACCTGCCCGTCACCGGGCCTGACCGCCTGAGCCTGTCGCGCGATTTCATGACCATGCGCCGCATCGGGATCATGCAGGAGCTGCCGCGCGAGGAGAAGCGCAAGCTCAGGGCCGAGCGCTTTGCGCGCGATGCCGAGCGTGCCCAGGCGCAGCGGCAGCTGGCGCTGGCCGGCCTGCAGCGGGACACGGCCCTGGCCTGGCTGGAGCGCTACTACGCGCAAGCCATGCGCGCGCTGTTGCAGCAGCAGCTGGAGGAGACGCGCTTGCAGGCGCAAGCCGCCGACATCGCCTTCCGGGCTGGCCGCGGCGCGCAGGCCGACGTGTTTGCGGCGCGTGCCGCACTGATCGTGCAGGAAGACCGGCTGAGCCAGCTCGACCGCCAGGTCAGAAGCGCCGGCCTGCTGCTGGCCCGCTGGATAGGGGCCGATGCCGACCGACCCTTGTCGGGCCAACCCTCATGGCAAAGCAGCACCCTGGATAGCACGGTGTCCAGCGAGCAGCTCAAACAGCATCCACAGCTGGCCGTGCTGGCCGCGCAACTGCAGGCCGCTGAAACAGAGGCCCGGCTGGCCCAGGCCAACACGAAATCCGACTGGACTGTCGACGCGGCCTACCAACAGCGCGGACCGTCTTTTTCCAACATGGTCTCGCTCGGCGTTTCCATCCCCCTGCAGTGGGACCAAAAAAACCGCCAGAACCGCGAAATTGGCGCCAAGCTGGCGTTGGTGGAAGAGGCGCGCGCCAACTATGAGGACATGCTGCGGGCCCGCGAGGCCGAGGTCCGCGGCCTGCTCAACGAGTGGCAAACCGGCAAGGAACGGGTGGCCCGCTACACCAGCCAGCTGCTACCCGTTGCCGGGCAACGCACCGAGGCGGCGCTGACGGCCTACCGCATCGGCAAGGCCGACCTGGCCAGCGCACTGGCCGCGCGGCAGAGCGAAATCGATACGCGCATCCAGGCCCTGACCATCGAGCTGGAAACCGCCCGCCTGTGGGCGCAGCTGAACTATCTGACCCCCGACAGCATCGTCGCCACTACCGCCATCCCGGCATCAGCCAAGGAACTGCCATGAGCCCGAAAAAAATCCTTGCTGCGGCCCTGGTGGCTGTCGGGCTGATCGCTTTCGTGGGCTATGGCGCTTATGGTCTGTATGCGCTGGGCATGAAGCGCGGGATGAGCGCAGCCAATGCCCCCGCCAGTTCGCATGCGAACACGGCGGCGCAAAACGCGCCCGCCGCATCTGGCCCGCCAAGCATCGCCGAAGGCGAAGAGGCCACGCGGCGCCACATCAGCGCGGGCCTCAAGGCCGGCGACACCGATCCGGCCAGCGGCCGCAAGATTTTGTACTACCACGACCCGATGGTGCCGGGCAACAAGTTCGACAAACCGGGCAAATCCCCCTTCATGGACATGATGCTGGTGCCGGTCTATGCCGATGGCCATAGCGAAAGCGGCAGCGACCAGGGCCAGGTCACTGTCAGCCCGCGCATTCAGCAAAACCTCGGCGTGCGCACCGCGCCGGTCACTCAAGGCCAGCTGTCGCCCCAGCTCGCGGCGGTCGGCAGCATCGCCTTCAATGAGCGAGATCAGGCCATCGTGCAGGCCCGGGCCACCGGCTACGTGGAGCGCCTGCATGTGCGCGCCACGCTCGATCGGGTGGCCAAGGGCCAGCCGCTGGTCGACCTCTACGTGCCGGACTGGGTGGCCGCGCAGGAGGAGTTTTTATCGGTGCGGCGCATGCAGGGGCCGGGTTTGGAGAGTTTGGTCGATGGCGCCCGCCAGCGCATGCGCCAGGCCGGCATGAGCGAGGAGCAGATCCGCGCGGTGGAAGCCGGCGGCCAGACCCGCCCCCGCATCACGCTGACCGCCACTATGGGCGGCGTGGTCACCGAGCTGATGGCACGCGAGGGCATGACGGTAACGCCGGGTGCGACCTTGTTCCGCATCAACGGCCTGTCCACGGTCTGGGCCAACGCCGAGGTGCCCGAGAGCCAGTCGGCGCTGCTGCGGCCCGGCGCCCGGGTGCTGGCCCGCAGTCCGGCCGTACCGGGCACCACTTTCGAAGGCAGGGTTCAGGCGATTCTGCCCGAGGTCAATCCGGCCACACGCACGCTGAAGGCCCGGCTGGAGCTGGCCAATCCCGGCGGCCGGCTGGTCCCCGGCATGTTCGTGCAGATGCAGTTCATGGACACGCGTGCCGAAAACGTCTTGCTGATCCCCACCGAAGCCGTGATCCAGACCGGCAAGCGTACGGTGGTGATGCTGGCCGAAGAGAACGGCCGCTTCCGCCCCGTGGACATAGAGGCCGGGCTGGAAAGCGACGGCCAGACCGAGATCAGGCGTGGCCTGCAGGCCGGCCAGCGCGTGGTGGTGTCTTCGCAATTCCTGATCGACTCGGAGGCCAGCCTCAAGGGCGTGGAGGCGCGGCTGAACGCCGGCGCTGCCGACACTTCGGCGCCGCTGGCCGGGGGCCAGGCGGGACAGGGCGCGCCGGCCGCGGTGCCGGTCCACCAAGGCGAGGCCAGCGTCGAGGCCATCGCCGCCGACGCGCTGACCCTCTCGCATGGCCCCATTCCCTCGCTCAAATGGGGTGCCATGACGATGGGCTTCAAGCCGCCCGCGGCGGGCCTGCCGGCCGGGCTCAAGGTTGGCGACCGTGTGCGCTTCGAGTTCACGATGGGCAGCGAGGGCCCGCAGCTCACGCGCGTGACGCCGCTCGCGCCCACGCCGCAGGCCGCCGGGGGGCAGCGATGATCGCGCGCCTGATCCGCTGGTCCATCGTCAATCGTTTCCTGGTGCTGCTGGCCACGCTGATGGTCAGCGCCTGGGGCGTGTACGCGCTGCTCAGGACGCCGCTGGACGCCCTCCCCGACCTGTCCGATGTGCAGGTCATCATCCGCACCACCTACCCAGGCCAGGCGCCGCGCATTGTCGAGAACCAGATCACCTATCCGCTGACCACGACCATGCTGTCGGTGCCCGGCGCGAAGACGGTGCGCGGCTACTCCTTCTTCGGCGATTCCTTCGTCTACGTGCTGTTTGAGGACGGCACCGACCTCTACTGGGCGCGTTCCCGGGTGCTGGAGTACCTCAACCAGGTGCAGTCGCGCCTGCCTGCAGGCGCCAGGGCCTCGCTGGGCCCGGACGCAACGGGTGTGGGCTGGATCTACCAGTATTCGCTGGTTGATCGCAGCGGGGCGCAGGATGCCGGGCAGCTTCGGGCCTTGCAGGACTGGTTCTTGAAGTACGAGCTGAAGACCGTGCCCAATGTGGCCGAGGTCGCCTCGGTGGGCGGCATGGTGCGCCAGTACCAGATCGCACTCGACCCCGACAAGCTGGCGGCCTACGGCATTGCGCACACCAGGGTGGTCGAGGCGGTTCAGAAAGCCAACCAGGAAACCGGCGGCTCGGTGCTCGAATTGGGCGAAGCCGAGTACATGGTGCGGGCCTCGGGCTACCTGCAAAGCCTGGACGATTTCCGCAAGATACCGCTGATGACCACCAGCGCCGGCGTCTCGGTGCGCCTGGGCGATGTGGCACGCATCCAGCTGGGGCCCGAAATGCGGCGCGGCATTGGCGAGCTGGATGGCGAAGGCGAGGCGACGGGCGGCGTGATCGTGATGCGCTCGGGCAAGAACGCGCTGGAAACCATTGCGGCGGTCAAGGAAAAACTCAAGTCCCTGCAGGCCAGCCTGCCCAAGGGCGTGGAGATTGTGCCGGTGTACGACCGCTCCAGTCTGATCGAGCGCGCCGTGGACAACCTGACGCACAAGCTGCTGGAAGAGTTCCTCGTCGTCGCGCTGGTGTGCTTCATTTTCCTGTTCCACCTGCGCTCGGCCCTGGTGGCGATCATCTCGCTGCCGCTGGGCATTCTGATGGCCTTCATCGTGATGCACTACCAGGGGGTCAACGCCAACATCATGTCGCTGGGCGGCATTGCGATTGCGATTGGTGCCATGGTCGATGCGGCGGTGGTGATGATCGAAAACGCGCACAAGCATCTCGAGCACTGGAACCACGAGCATCCGGGCGAGGTGCTGGAGGGGGTGCCCCGCTGGCACGTGATCGGCGAAGCCGCCGCCGAGGTCGGACCGGCGCTGTTCTTCTCGCTGCTGATCATCACGCTGTCCTTCATCCCGGTGTTCACGCTGCAAGCGCAGGAGGGGCGGCTGTTCTCGCCGCTGGCCTTCACCAAGACCTACGCAATGGCGGCCGCCGCCGGCTTGTCGGTCACCTTGATTCCGGTGCTGATGGGTTACCTGATCCGCGGACGCATCCCCGATGAGAAGACCAATCCGCTGAACCGCGGGCTGATCGCGGCCTATCGGCCCCTGCTGGAGCTGGTGCTGCGCGCGCCCAGGCTGACGCTGGTGGTCACTGCCGTGGCGCTGCTGCTCAGCCTCTGGCCGCTGCAGCATATTGGCGGCGAATTCATGCCCAGGCTTGACGAGGGCGACCTGCTGTACATGCCCTCGGCCTTGCCGGGTCTCTCGGCGGGCAAGGCGGCCGAACTGCTGCAGCAGACCGACCGCCTGATCAAAACCCTGCCCGAGGTGGCCAGCGTCTACGGCAAGGCCGGTCGCGCCGAGACCGCCACCGACCCGGCGCCCATGGAAATGTTCGAGACCACCATCCAGTTCAAGCCACGCGACCAGTGGCGCTCAGGGATGACCACGGACAAGCTGGTGGAAGAGCTCGATCGGATGGTCACGGTGCCGGGCCTGGCCAACATCTGGGTGCCGCCCATCCGCAACCGCATCGACATGCTGGCCACCGGCAT
>CAZWDK010000157.1:0-3517 GCA_964633095.1 uncultured Polaromonas sp.
CCGCATGCCCAGCGGCGCCGGCCACGACGCCATGAAGCTGCACAAGGTGATGCCGCAGGCCATGCTGTTCGTGCGCGGCCAGAACTCCGGCATCAGCCATAACCCGCTGGAAAGCACGACGAGCGACGACATGCAACTCGCCGTCGAAGCCTTCCAGCTTCTCCTCAACAACCTTGCAAGCACCACACCATGACCGACTACGAAAAACTTGACACCTGGATCGACGCCCACTTCGACGAGGAAGTGCGCTTCCTGCAGGAGCTGATCCGCGTTCCCACCGACACCCCGCCCGGCAACAACGCGCCGCATGCCGAGCGCACAGCCGAGCTGCTCAAGGGCTTTGGCTTCGAGGCCGAGCAGCACACCGTTCCGCAGGCCGAGGTCAATGCCTACGGCCTGGAATCGATCACCAACCTGATCGTGCGCCGCGCATACGGCGAGGGCCGCACCATCGCCCTCAACGCCCATGGCGATGTGGTGCCGCCCGGCGAAGGATGGACCCATGACCCCTATGGCGGCGAGATCAGGGACGGCAAGATTTACGGCCGTGCCGCAGCGGTGAGCAAGTGCGACTTCGCCACCTTTACCTTCGCCGTGCGCGCGCTCGAAGCGCTGGGCGCCAGGCTCAACGGCAAGGTGGAGTTGCACTTCACCTATGACGAGGAATTCGGCGGCGAAATGGGGCCGGGCTGGCTTCTCAAAAACCGGCTCACCAAACCCGATTTGATGATTGCCGCCGGTTTCAGCTACGAGGTGGTGACGGCCCATAACGGCTGCCTGCAGATGGAAGTCACGGTGCACGGCAAGATGGCCCATGCGGCGGTTCCCGACACCGGTGTCGATGCACTGCAGGGCGCGGTACACATCCTGAATGCGCTGTATGCGCAAAACACCCTGTACCAGCAGGTGAGCTCGCAGGTCGACGGCATCAATCACCCTTACCTCAACGTAGGCCGCATCGAGGGCGGCACCAACACCAATGTGGTGCCCGGCAAGGTCAGCTTCAAACTCGACCGCCGCATGATTCCGGAAGAAAACCCGGTTGAGGTCGAAGCCAGCATTCGCAAGGTGATCGCCGACGCCGCTGCGGAGTGCCGCGGCATCACGGTCGACATCAAACGCTTGCTGCTGGCCAACTCCATGAAACCCCTGGCAGGCAACCGGCCCCTGGTCGACGCCATCCAGAAACATGGTGAAACACTGTTCGGCCAAAAGATTCCGGCCATGGGCACACCGCTTTACACTGATGTGCGCCTGTATGCCGAGGCAGGCATTCCGGGGGTGATTTACGGTGCGGGTCCGCGCACGGTTCTGGAATCGCACGCCAAGCGGGCCGACGAACGGCTGGAACTGGAAGACCTGCGTCGTGCCACCAAGGTGATCGCACGCACCCTGCGCGACCTGCTCAACTGAGAACGGGCGCCCCAGGCGCGCCCGCGCCTGGGGCATGGCATGTCGAGTGCGCAGCGGTCTGCCCCGGATTGCGGCGCTCAAATCCAGACAGTTTTGACCTGAGGTCAGCAATAGGACGGGGTAGCCCTGAAATAATCCGCCATGGATTACCTGCAGGGGCTGCCAGCAAAAAAATTTCATCTGCGCGCCCCAATGCGTGACAAAGAGGCCCGGCTTTGCAGTAGCCTCCTTTTCTGTCAGTACAACATCTATTGGAGACGCTTATGACCGCCCCCCTGTCCCCCGCCGAAGCCGCCCTGCGTGAAGCCGCCCGTGAATACCACCGCAGCCCGGTGCGCGGCAAGATATCGGTCACGCCGACCAAACCGCTGTCGAACCAGCGCGACCTGTCGCTGGCCTATTCGCCGGGCGTGGCCTATCCCTGTCTTGACATTGAGGCCGAGCCCTCGCTCGCGGCCGACTTCACCTCGCGCGGCAACCTCGTGGGGGTGATCACCAACGGCACGGCCGTCCTGGGCCTGGGCGACATCGGCCCGTTGGCGGCCAAGCCGGTGATGGAAGGCAAGGGCTGCCTGTTCAAGAAATTCGCCGGCATCGACGTGTTTGACATCGAACTGGCCGAGCGCGACCCCGACAAGCTGATCGACATCATCGCCGCCATGGAGCCCACGCTGGGCGGCATCAACCTTGAGGACATCAAGGCGCCGGAGTGTTTTTACATCGAGACCAAGCTGCGCGAGCGCATGAACATCCCGGTGTTCCATGACGACCAGCATGGCACCGCCATCATCTCGTCGGCGGCCATGCTCAACGGCCTGGAACTGGTGGGCAAGCAGATTGAAGACGTCAAGATCGCGGTTTCGGGGGCGGGAGCGGCCGCACTGGCCTGCCTGGACGTGATGGTGGGCCTGGGGGTGCGCCGCGAAAACGTCTATGTCTGCGACTCGAAAGGCGTGATCTACCAGGGCCGCCCCGGCGGCTTTGACGAGTCCAAAAAACGCTACGCCCAGGAAACGGCGCTGCGCACGCTGGCCGACGTGGTCAACGGCGCGGACGTGTTCCTGGGTTGCTCGGCGCCCGGCGTGCTGACGCAGGAGATGGTCAAAACCATGGCCATTAGCCCCATCATCCTGGCGCTGGCCAACCCCGAACCGGAAATCCGGCCCGAGCTGGCCAAGGCGGTGCGGCCGGACTGCATCATTGCCACGGGCCGCTCGGACTACCCGAACCAGGTCAACAACGTGCTGTGCTTCCCCTACATCTTTCGCGGCGCGCTGGATTGCGGCGCCACCAAGATCACCGAGGAAATGAAGCTCGCCTGCGTGCGACAGATTGCCGACCTGACCAAGGCGGACATCAGCGAGGAAGTCGCCCGGGCCTATGTGGGGCAGGAGCTGGTGTTTGGCCCCGACTACATCATTCCCAAGCCTTTTGACTCACGCCTGATTCTCAGAATCGCACCGGCGGTGGCGCAGGCCGCGCAGGACTCCGGCGTGGCGACCCGGCCCATCACGGACATGGCCGCTTACCGGCAGGAACTGTCGCGTTTTGTGTACTCGACCGGCATGCTCATGCAACCGGTGTTCAATGCGGCACGCGCCATCCCGGACCAGCACAAACGCGTGGCCCTCGCCGAAGGGGAAGACGAACGGGTGCTGCGTGCGGCGCAACTGGTGCTCGACGAAGGCCTGGCCCGCCCTATCCTGATCGGTCGCCCCGCCGTGATCGAGACCCGCATCGCCAAGGCCGGATTGCGGCTGCGGCTGGGCCACGATGTGGAATGCGTCAATCCCGAGGACGACCCGCGCTTTCGCCATTACTGGGAGACCTACCACCGGCTCATGGGTCGCCATGGCGTGACGCCCGACGCCGCCAAGGCGGCGGTGCGCCGCTCCACCACCACCATCGCCGCGCTGATGGTCAAACTGGGCGATGCCGATGCCATGCTGTGCGGCCTGGTGGGCCGCTACGACGGGCATCTTGAGCATGTGCGCGACATCATCGGGCACAAAAAGGATGCGTCCGAGTTTGCGGCGCTGAATGCGCTGATGCTGGACAAACGCACCCTGTTCATCGCCGACACCTTTGTCAACGAAGACCCGAG
>CAZWDK010000157.1:3617-7290 GCA_964633095.1 uncultured Polaromonas sp.
TCCCTGATGGAAAGCCATCTGAGCGGGGAGGCCAACATCCTGATTTGCCCGAATCTGGATTCCGCCAACATCCTCTTCAATGTGCTCAAGATGACGGGCGGCCAGGGTGTCACCGTCGGCCCGATTCTGCTCGGCACGGCCGCCTCGGCCCACATCCTGACCACCTCGGCCACCGTGCGGCGCGTGGTCAACATGACGGCACTGGCCGTGGCCAGCGCGGCAGCCGCGCGCTGAAAGACCTGCAGCCCTAACGGCACAGAGCCCCCTCAAAAACTCCCGCTGCGGCGGGAGTTTTGCTTTTTGGCGGCCGCACCTTCCGGGTGAGTCAGTTTTTACTTCACCGGCACGAATGACACGGGATAACCCTGAGACGACTCCGACGCTCTTTGCCTACATTACTTGTATGCAAGATTTGCGAGCAATCGGGCTTGCTGTTTAAAAATTCTTTTTCGGAGACTGTGATGCCTAAGTTTTTCCGCTCCCTGTTCGGCCAGGTGCTGCTGGCCCTGGTCGTCGGCGTGATCATCGGTTTTGTCTGGCCTGGCACGGCCATCAAGCTCCAACCGCTAGGTGATGCGTTCATCAAACTGATCAAGATGATCATCCCGGTGCTGGTCTTCTGCGTCGTGGTGCACGGCATCGCCGGTGCCGGCGACCTCAAGCGCGTCGGCCGGGTCGGTGTCAAGGCGCTGATCTACTTCGAGGTCGTCACAACCATCGCCCTGGCGCTGGGCCTGTTGCTGGCCTTTGTATTCCAGCCCGGCGTGGGCATGAATGTCGACCCCAATACGCTCGACGCCAGCACCATGAGCGCCTACACCACGAGCGCGAGCAAACTCACCAGCGGCGGAACGGTCGAATTTTTGATGCGGCTGATTCCCTCCACGGTGGGCGATGCCTTTGCAAAAGGTGACGTCCTACAGGTGTTGTTGTTTGCCGTCCTGTTTGGCTGTGCGCTGTCCCTGCTCGGCGAGCGCGGCGCTCCGGTGGCCAATTTCATCGATACCCTCAGTCATGTGCTGTTCAAGATTATGGGCATCGTCATCAAGCTGGCACCGCTGGGCGTGCTCGGGGCCATCTCCTTCACGGTCGGCAAATACGGCATCGGCTCTCTAAAACAGCTGGGCATGCTGGTCGTGCTGTTCTACGGTGCCGTGGTCATTTTCGTATTCGTGATTCTCGGCGCAATCCTGCGCCTGACGGGCTTCAGCATTTTCAAGCTGCTCAAGTACCTACGCGAGGAACTGATGATCGTGCTGGCCACCACCTCGTCGGACAGCGTGCTGCCGCAGGTCATGTCCAAGCTCAAGCGCATGGGTATTCGCGACTCAACGGTCGGCCTGGTGATCCCCACCGGCTACTCGTTCAACCTCGACGCGTTCTCGATCTACATCACGCTGGCGGCCGTGTTCATTGCGCAAGCGACCAACACGCATATCTCGATGAGCCACCTGCTGACCATCCTGGCGGTTGCACTGGTCACCTCCAAGGGCGCGCACGGCGTGCCGGGCTCGGCCATTGTGGTGCTGGCGGCCACGCTGCAGGCGATTCCCGAGATTCCCGCGATCGGCCTGGTGATGGTGCTGTCGGTGGACTGGTTCATGGGTATTGCCCGCGCCTTGGGCAACCTGACCGGGAACTGCGTCGCGACCCTGGTGGTTGCGGCCTGGGAGGGCGACATCGACCGCGAACGGGCCCATGCCGTGCTCGACGGCCTGCCTGTGCCCGCCACTGAGGACGACCGTGACATCGAGGTTGCCTCAGCGCCCGTCTTGGCCTGATCACTTAACCCACTACCGTACGCAAGCTCATGGCCAGCCAATCAGAAATCGCGCAGCGCGTTGTCAAAGCGATCCTCGCGCCACCGGAGTCCATCATGTTACCGATGTCCCCTTTCAGCGCACGCCGTTTGCTGATGTCAGCTGCCGTGGCCGGCCTCGCCGCGGCGGCGACCCGAAACACCTTCGCTCAGGCACCGACGGGCAAGGCCGGCGATGCGCTGGATCAAATCCTCGCTCACCAACTGCTGCGGGTGGCCGTGCCAAAGGAGTTCCCCCCTTTTGGCTTCATCAAGAATGGGAATCCCGAGGGCTATGACATCGCGATCGCCCGCATGCTGGCCATGGACATGAAGGTCCGCCTGGAACTTGTCCCGGTGTTGAGCCCGGATCGGCTGCCCTACCTGCGCGATGGCAAGGTGGATCTCGTCATCGCCAGCCTCGGGAAGACGCCCGAGAGGGAAAAACTCATCGACTTCTCGGTCGCTTACGCGCCCTTGTACAACGGCGTGTTCGGACCTCCCTACGGCGGCGTCCCGGAATCCACCTACTTCAAGGAGCGGCGTATCGGCGTCACCAAAGGGAGCCTCGAAGAGGACCAACTGGTTCGCAGGCTGCCCCACGCCGCCGTGGTCCGCTATGAAAATTCAGCCGCAATCATTGATGCCTACCTGAAGCGCGAGATCGAATACATCGCCGCCGGCAACGTGGTGATTGAGTCCATCAAGGATGTGTCTGCACGCGACCGGACCAAGTTTGTGCTGATGTTGAACGAGAGCCCCTGCCACATCGGCGTTCGCAGGAACGAGGACAGGCTGTTGGCGCGCGTCAACAAGTTCCTGCAGGAGGCCAGTGAATCACAGGCACTGATGGTCAGCGCCATGATCTGGTTCAAGGCCACGCTGCCCACCGATTTCTTTCGGCACCGTAACCCCTGAGCCAAGGTCGCTACACTTCCCGCAGAAACCATGAGCATCAACCAAACCCAGATCGCCCAACAAGTCGTCGAGTCCATCCTCGCGCAAAAACTCGCCCCCGGTGAACGCCTGGGCGAGCAGGAACTGGCCGAGCTGTTCGGCGTGAGCCGCACCCTGGTCCGCGAAGCGCTGATGCAGCTGCAGGCGCGCGGCTTCGTCGAGGTGCGCACCCGCAAGGGCTGGTATGTGGTGGAGCCCTCGGTCGAGGAGGCGCGCGATGCGTTCTCGGCCCGGCGCATCATCGAGGCCGGCATCCTGAGTGACGCCGGCCGCCCGTTGCAATCGGTGGTGCGCAAGCTACGCCAGCACATTGCCCAGGAAGAGCAGGCGATCGAAGGGGCGGACGCCGCCACCCGCGCCTTCCTGCTGGCCGACTTCCATGTCTGCCTGGCCGAATGCCTGGGGCAGCGGCTGCTCTGTGATGTGCTGCGCGACCTGACCGCGCGCACCACCCTCGCCGCCTCGCTGTACCAGTCCAAGCACGACGCCGGCCAGTCCTGCGCCGAACATGCGGCCATCGTGGCCGCACTCGAGGAAGGCCAGCTGGAACTGGCCCGACAGCGCATGCTGGCGCACATCGGCAGCGTCGAAGCTGCGCTAGGCTCGTCGGCGTCCGACAGCCTGCTCAGCAGCGAGCGGCTGCGCGCGGCCCTGTCGCCGCTGGCGCGGCCGCCCTTGCGGCGGGTTGGCTGACGCGAATCGCTATTTATTTGATAGCTGCTTGCGCAATATTCACGGCATCCAGCGCCCGATTTCCTCAATGATCATCTGAGACTGGGCCGTTTCAGGCTTTCGGCAAGCGCTCCCACCAATGCTCGCCAAACCAGCCCTGCAAGTAGGCGACAAAGGCCTGGACCTTGCCCGGCACCAGCTTGGGCGAGGGGAACACCGCGTGGATTTCCTGCTCGGGCAGCGCGT
>CAZWDK010000158.1:0-1068 GCA_964633095.1 uncultured Polaromonas sp.
GGCGATGCAAGCGCAGTTCCGTCAGCCCGGATACCGGCCAACAAGGTGAATGCGCACGTCTTTCAAGGCATGAGCGTTCGTAACGCTCATGCACTGGCGGGGAAGCTGGTGAGGGCATTTTGTTGTTAGTTTTTCCATGAAAATCTGTGTTTCCCATGCGCGTCTCGCTGCGCTGCCCTTGGCCTTGGCTGCGGTATTTCCCGCTTTTTCGTCCTTCGCGCAAACCCAGCAGGCGCCGCAGCTCAAAGCCGTCGTGGTTTCGGCCAGCCGTAGCCCCACCCGGGCGGACGAACTTGTCAGCGATGTCGTGGTGATCGAGCGGGCCGAGATTGAAAAATCGGTCGGTAGAACGCTGCCGGAGATCCTGGCGCGCGTGCCTGGCGTCCAGTTCAGCTCCAACGGCGGCCTGGGCAAGAACAGCAGCATCAACATTCGCGGTACCGAAGCCCGCCACACGATTTTGCTGATTGATGGCGTGCGCTACGGTTCGGCCACCACGGGTACGCCCACGTGGGACAACATTCCGGTGGACATGATAGAGCGCATTGAAATCCTCAAAGGCCCGGCCTCGGCCTTGTACGGCAGCGAGGCCGTGGGCGGCGTGGTGCAAATCTTTATGCGCAAGGGTGTCCAGGGCTTCCATCCTTATGCGTCGGTCACACTGGGCAGCGAAAAATACCGTCAGCTGGCGGCCGGTTTTTCAGGCGGTACCGGCGAGGTGACTTACACCCTGGGCCTTCAAAAAACCCGTGAAGCCGGCTTTTCAGCGACCAATCCCAGGGCGGGCAGCAATTTCAACCCGGACCGTGACGGCTTTGATCAGGACGCCTTGAACGCCTCGGTGGCCTACCAGATCAATGCCGCATGGAAGGTGGATGCGGGCCTGCTGTACGCCGACAGCGTGAACCATTTTGACGATGGCCTGAACCGCGATACCCGCTCTGCAGGACGCACCAGCGTCGCCAGAACGGGCGTTGAGGGCCGGCTGCTGCCGGGCTGGAAAACGCAGCTGCGCTACAGCCAGAGCGTGGACTCCAACAAGGCCATCGAGGCCGACCCGGCATTCTT
>CAZWDK010000158.1:1168-7230 GCA_964633095.1 uncultured Polaromonas sp.
CACGGGCTTTGCAGGCTATGGTTTCAGCATCACGCCGGCCTGGCGCGTGAATGCGTCCTATGGCACCAGCTTTGTGGCACCTTCGTTCAACCAGCTTTATTTTCCGGGTTTTGGCAACCCGGCCCTGCAGCCTGAGCGTGGCCGCAATACGGACCTGGGCGTCACCTGGAGCGATGCCGGCCATACGGTAAAACTTGTGCATTTTGACAACAAGATTCGTGGCTTCATTAGCGGCACGACCTTGCCTGTCAACGTGCCGCGGGCGCGGATTGACGGCTGGACGCTGGCTTATGACGGCTCATTCGGCGCGCTCGCGCTGCGCGCCGCGTTGGACTCACTTGACCCGCGCAATGATGTGACCGGCAAGCGCTTGCCGCGCCGCAGTGCCAACCAGCTCAGGCTGGGGGCCGACTACGCGGCCGGAGCCTGGACTTACGGCGGTTCGATCTTGCGCGCTGGCTCAAGCTTCAATGACATCGCCAACCTCCAGCCCCTTGATGGCTACACCACGGCCGACCTATTCGCAGACTATGCGATCAACAAGGACTGGAAGCTACAGGCCAAGCTCAACAACCTGACGAACCGGCAGTACGAAACCATTTTGGGCTTCAACCAGCCGGGGCGTGGCGTGTTTGTGACCTTGCGCTACCAGCCGAAATAAAGGAGGGTCGTTTTGTCAACAGCCAGCGCTCCTGCCGTCCCCGCCATCCTCGTCGCCGCCCCGGCCTCCGGCCAGGGCAAGACCACCGTGGCCTGCGCTCTGGCGCGGCTGCACGCGCGGCAGGGCCGGCGGGTGCGGGTCTTCAAGTGCGGGCCGGATTTTCTGGACCCCTACTGGCTGACGCTGGCCAGCGGCGCGCCGGTGCACCAGCTGGATTTGTGGATGACCGGCGAGGCCGACTGCGCGCAGCGGCTGCACGCTGCGGCGCGGGAGGCGGACCTGATCATTGTCGAAGGCGTGATGGGCTTGTTTGACGGCGAGCCCAGCGCGGCCGACCTGGCGCAGCGCTTTGGCCTGCCGGTGCTGGCGGTGATTGATGCCAGCGCCATGGCGGGCACCTTCGGCGCGCTGGCCTGGGGTTTGCAGCATTACCGTGAGGGCCTGCGTTTTGCCGGCGTGCTGGCCAACCGCGTGGCCTCGGCCGGCCATGCCGAGATGCTGGAAACTGGCTTGCGCGACCCGGCGCAGTGGCAGGGCGCGCTGATGCGCAGCGAGACCTTTGGCTTGCCGGAGCGGCACCTGGGCCTGGTCATGGCAAACGAGCTGGGCGATGCCGTGCAGCGGCTCGATGCGGCGGCCGATGCGCTGGCGAACACACCGCTGGGCCAGATGGGAGAGGAAGATTTGCAGGCCTGGGCGGTCACGTTTGAGGCCGCTGAGGTCCCGGAAAGCTTTCCGGCCGGCGCGTTGCAGGGCCAGACCATTGCCGTGGCGCGCGATGCGGCCTTTTGTTTTCTGTATGCCGCCAACCTGGACTGCCTGCAGGCGCTGGGTGCCCGGCTGGTGTATTTTTCGCCGCTGGCTGATAGTGCCTTGCCCGCCTGCGATGCCCTGTGGCTGCCCGGCGGCTATCCGGAACTGCATGCGCAAACCCTGGCCGCCAACGGCACCATGAAAACCAGCGTGGCCGCCCATGTGCAGGCCGGCAAGCCGGTCTGGGCCGAGTGCGGCGGCATGATGGCGCTGTTTGAGCAGCTCACCACCGCCGAGGGCGCCAGCTATCCGATGTGGGGTGTGCTGCCCGGCAGCGTGACCCTGCAAAAACGCCTGGCCGCGCTGGGGCCGCAGCAGCTGCAAGTGGCGGGCGGGGTGTTGCGCGGCCATGCCTTTCACTACTCCACCTGTGCCACGCCGCTGCCGGCGACGGGGCGTACCCAGGCGGCACCGGGGCGCAAGCTGCGCGGGGAGGGCGAGGCGCTTTATGCGCTGGGCTCGGTCAAGGCCAGTTATTTCCATGCCTGGTTTGCCTCCAATCCGGCCGCAACGGCCCAATTTTTTCTGAAAGACGGTCATGACTGAGCAGGTAAACGACTGGCATGTGCTGGCTGCCGCGACAGACACGGAGGCCTACGGCCCGCAGCGCATCGTCTGCCTGACCGAAGAGCCGACCGAATGGCTTTATTTGCTGGGCGAAGAGCGGCGCATCGTCGGCATCTCGGGCTACACCGTGCGGCCGCCGCGCGCGCGCGAAGAAAAACCCCGGGTCAGCGCCTTTCTGAGCGCCAGGATCGACAAGATCGTGGAACTGCGGCCCGACTGCGCGATCGGGTTTTCCGACCTGCAGGCCGACATTGCGGCGCAACTGGTCAAAAAAGGCATACAGGTCACCATCTTCAACCAGCGCAGCGTGGCCGAGATTTTTTCGATGATGTACCAGCTGGCCGCCATGGTCGGCCAGCTGGCACGCGGCCTGGCGCTGATGCAGGCGATGCAAACCCGCTTGCTGGAGATCGAGCGGGCGGCCGCCACGCTGAAACGCCGGCCGCGCGTGTATTTTGAAGAGTGGTACGAGCCGCCTATCAGCGCCATTGCCTGGGTCTCCGAGCTGATCGGCATTGCCGGCGGCGACGACTGTTTTCCCGAACTGGCGGCCAAGGCCATGGGCAAGGAGCGCATCATTGCCGACGGCAGCGAGATCGTGCGGCGCAACCCCGACATTGTCCTGGGATCCTGGTGCGGCCGCAAATTCAGGCCCGACCATGTGCGCGCCAGAGCCGGCTGGGAAAACGTCAACGCCGTCAAGACCGGCCAGCTGTTCGAGATCAAGTCCGCCGAGATCCTGCAGCCCGGCCCGGCTGCCTTGATCGACGGCGTGGAGCAATTGCACAGGATAGTGATGGATTGGGGCCGGCAATATGGCTGAGTCTTTGAAAGTAGCCCGCAGCGAGCTGATTCTGGGCGGCCAGAGAAGCGGCAAGTCGCGCCGGGCCGAGCTGCTGGCGCAAGGCTGGCTGGCGCAGTCGCCAGAACATCAAGCCGTGCTGATCGCCACCGCCCGGCCCTGGGACGAGGAAATGCGCGAACGCATTGCGCGCCACCGGCAGGACCGGGCGCGGCGCGTGCCCGGCATGCGCACGGCGGAGGAGCCGCTTGAACTGGCGCAGGCTATCGAGCAGCAGAGCCGACCCGACACGCTGGTGGTGGTGGACTGCCTCACGCTGTGGCTGACCAATTGGCTCATGCCCGCTGATGTTCTCAAGCAAAATGAGGCTCTGGCCCAAGAGGAGCGGGCGCAAGAAGCTATGCTTTTGATAGCGATTGAAAAGGCCGCCGGCCCCCTGCTGCTGGTCGGCAACGAGATCGGTCTGGGCGTGATTCCCATGGGCCGCGAGACCCGCGCCTTTGTCGATGCGCTGGGGCGGCTGAACCAGGCGGTGGCGCAGGCCTGCGCGCGCGTGACCTTCATGGCGGCCGGTTTGCCGCTCACCCTGAAAGACCTGCCATGAAACGGATCACTGCCGTACTGGGGCTGCTCGGCTGGCTCGCCATGCTGCCGGCCCATGCCCTGCAGCTGCAGGATGACCGCGGCGTGACCGTCACCCTGGCGCAGACGCCGCAACGCATCGTCAGCCTGCTGCCCTCGCTGACCGAGAGCGTTTGCGCGCTGGAGCAGTGCCAGCGTCTGGTGGGCGTGGACCGCTATTCCAACTACCCCGAGAGCGTGCGGCGCCTGCCGGTGTTGGGCGGAGGCATCGATCCCAATATTGAAGGCATTGTGGCGCTCAAGCCCGATGTGGTTCTGGTGGCCACGTCCTCGCGCGCGACCGGCCGGCTCGAGGCACTGGGCGTGAAGGTCGTCGCGCTGGAGCCCAAAACCCATGCCGACGTGCGGCGCGTGCTGCGCAAGCTGGGCGCGCTGCTGGAGGTGCCCGACGACACCGGCGCCGACCGCCTGTGGCGCATCATCGACAGCAGCGTTTCGGCTGCCGCACAGTCGCTTTCAGCCAAGGCCAAAAGCAGCCGGGTCTATTTCGAGGTCAGCCGGGGGCCTTATGCCGCCGGCGAGTCTTCCTTTATCGGAGAAACGCTGGTCCGGCTCGGCGTAAAAAACGTGGTGCCGGCCTCGCTCGGCCCCTTTCCCAAGCTCAACCCCGAATTTGTGGTGCGCGCCAACCCGGACGTCATCATGATAGGCAACCGAAGCATGCAGGCCATGGTGCCTTACCCCGGCTGGGGCAGCATCAAGGCGGTCAGGGAGCAGCGCATCTGCGTGTTCGGCGTGAATGAATCCGACGTGGTGGTGCGCCCGGGCCCGCGCATGGCCGAGGCGGCGCGCATCATGGCCAAGTGCCTGGAAGACAAAGCCCGATGAGTGTGTCTTTCGGCGGGCAAAGGCGCAAGGGCTTGCTGCTTGCCGGCGGGCTGCTGCTGGCTACTGCCGTGCTGGTGCTGCTGGGCGTGAGCGTGGGTAGCACCGGTTTTGAAAGCGTGCTGAACATGCAGAGCGACCCGCAGGCCCTGCAAATCGTCTGGGAAATCCGCCTGCCGCGCACGGCCGGTGCGTGGCTGGCCGGGGCGCTGTTCGGCCTGGCGGGCGCAGTGGCGCAGGGCTTGTTTCGCAACCCCCTGGCCGACCCGTATTTGCTGGGCAGCGCCTCGGGTGCCTTGCTGGGGGAGGCGTGTGCGATGGTGCTGCTGGGCGTGTCGCCTCTGGCCGCACATTGGCTGGTGCGGATCGGGTTGACGAGCGCAGCTTTTGTCGGCGCCGTGCTTGCCGTGTTGCTCACCCTGCTGCTGGCCAAGGGTGTGCAACACACGCTGCGCCTGCTGCTGGCCGGTGTGGTCGTGGGGGTAGTGCTGGGTGCCGTGAGTTCACTCATATTGCTGTTCAACCCCAACCTGATGCAGGCCATGCAGTCCTTCATGCTGGGTAGCACGGCGTTTGTGGACTGGACCGCTTGCGCCGTGATGGCCTTGGCGCTGGCAGTCAGCGTGATCGCCGCCTGGATGATGAGCCATGTGCTGGATGGCCTGGCCCTGGGCGAGGCCACGGCACAAAGCCTGGGCCTGCGTCTGCCGCAGATGCGAGCCGCGCTGGTGGCGGTGCTGGCGCTGGCCACCGGCACGGCAGTGGCGCAAACCGGCCTGATTGCCTTTGTCGGCCTGGCCGCGCCGCACCTGGTGCGCTCGGTCGTCAAGACCACGCATGGCCGGCTCATCGTGCTGTCCAGCCTGATGGGCGCGGTGCTTTTGGTGGCGGCCGACAATTCGGCGCGCTGGCTGATTGCGCCGCAAGAGCTGCCGGTGGGCGTGCTGACCGCCGTGCTGGGCGGCAGCTATCTGCTGTGGCTGATGCACCGGCATACCGGGCGAGGGACGGGGCTGTGATGCTTGAGAGCGCTTCTTCTGCTATGGATTCAGTAGCTATCCACGCCCGCTCCATCAGGGCCAGGCTCGGACATGTCGAGGTATTGCATGACATTTCGCTGGCGCTGCCCCAAGCCCGCTGGACCAGCATCGTCGGCCCCAACGGCGCCGGCAAATCGACCCTGCTCAAGGTGCTGGCGGGGCTGCTGGCGCATGACGGCGAGGTGGTCTTGCTGGGGCAGCCGCTGACGGCGCTGCGCGGCCGCGAACGTGCCAGGCAGCTGTCCTGGCTGGGCCAGAACGAGGCCTCGGCCGACGACCTGCTGGTGTACGACGTCGCCATGCTGGGCCGGCTGCCGCACCAGCCCTGGCTGGCGCCGCCCAGCGAGCAGGACCACGCCGCCGTCGAGCGCGCCTTGCGTGCCACCCAGGCCTGGGACTGGCGCGCCAGAGCCTTGAGCCAGCTCTCGGGCGGCGAGCGCCAGCGCGTGCTGCTGGCGCGGGCGCTCGCCGTCGAGGCCCAGGTGCTGCTGATGGACGAGCCGCTGGCCAACCTGGACCCGCCGCACCAGACCGACTGGCTGCTGCTGGTACGTCAACTGGTGTCTGGCGGCAAGACCGTGGTCAGCGTGCTGCATGAAATTTCGCTGGCGCTGCAGGCCGACGAGCTGGTGGTGATGGCCCAGGGCCGGGTCACGCACCAGGGCGCTTGCGGCGCAGCGGCCAGCCACCGCGCGCTGGAAGAAGTGTTTGA
>CAZWDK010000159.1:0-3465 GCA_964633095.1 uncultured Polaromonas sp.
GGCATGCTGCCCACGCCGCGCACCGATGCGCTGATCGGCACCGTGCGCGAGGTGCTGGACGGCTTGCAGCGGCTGTCGGAGTCAGGCGCCGAATTCGACCCGCCGACGGCGCAGCGGCGTTTTCGCATCTGCATGACCGACGCCAGCCACATCACGCTGCTGCCCCGGCTGCTGTCGCATGTGCGGGCCGTGGCGCCGGGCGTGGCGCTGGAAGCCGGGCGCATCGACGCCGACCTGGCGCGCGCGCTGCAGGACGGCGACGCCGATCTGGCGCTGGGCTATCTGCCCTGGCTGGACGCCGGCTTTTACCAGCAGACGCTGTACGCCCAGGACTGGATCTGCCTGGCCAATGCCCGGCATCCGCGGGTGGGCAGCGGACCGGGCGCGGCCTGGAACCTGGACGTCTACCAGGCCGAGGCGCATATCGGCATCAGTTCCGGCACCGGCCACCAGCTGCTGGACAGTGCCCTGGCGTCACAACACATCGCGCGCCGGGTGCTGCTGGAGCTGCCGGGCTTTCTGGGCCTGTCGGCCATTTTGTCGACCACCGACCTGATTGCCACCCTGCCCCGCCACATCGGCGAAACCCTGGCCCGCGCCGCCGGACTGCGCGTGCTGCCCTGCCCGCTGGCGATTCCCGGCTTTACCGTCAAGCAACACTGGCACGCCCGCTACCACCACGACAGCGCCTGCCGCTGGCTGCGCGGCGTCTGCGCCGAGTTGTTCATGAACAGCGCCTCTGACCCAGACGATACGGGCACAATAAGCTATTGATTTGATAGCGTTTTCAGCCATGCACCAACGCGGCATCATGTGGCCCGCGCAGGCCGTGCACGGGCGAAGGTATCGGCTGCTGCACTTGCACAGTGCGCCGGGAGCAAGGCCGCAGCTCGTGGCAAGTTCTTATTTGCTCTGTTTTTAATGGCAGCAAGCAGCCATTTCGCATGGCCTATGGACCATTTCATCAAAAAATGATGCCATTTCGCCATGCCTGCTGATCGCCACCAAGCAGCGGTGCTGGCGTTACCGCCTCCAGACCAGACACTCAGCGCCTGCCCACGCGCGATTTCCGGAACGGCGAACTCATTGGACATGGGCGCCTGTCGATTGGCTTCGGCGCCAGGCCGCCGGCGGTGACCCGAACTCGCGCCGGAACGCCCGGCTGAAAGCGGTATCGGTCTGGTAGCCCACATCCTCGGCGATGCGCGCCAGCGGGGCGTTGCTGCGACACAAGAGATTGGCGGCCAGCAACATGCGCCATTGCGTCAGGTACTGCATGGGCGAGCTCCCCACCAGGTGCTGAAAGCGTTCGGCCAGCACCGACCTCGAGGTGCCTGCCGTGCGCGCCAGTTCGTCCAGCGTCCAGGCATGGGCGGGACTCTTGTGCAGCGCGTTCAACGCGGCGCCGACGATGCGGTCGCCCACCCCCGCCAGCCAGCCGGTACGGCCCTCGCCCTGCTCGTTCATGTAGAGGCGCAGAACCTCGATGAACAGCACCTCGGCCAGTTTGGCCAGCACGCCGGCGCCACCCGGTCGGGGCGAACGGGCCTCGGCCAGCGCGTAGCGAACCGAGGCCTCCAGCCAGATGCCGGCATTCGATCCGCGCACATTGACCCTGACCAGGGCAGGAAGCCCCGCCAGCAGCATCCCGGCCAGGCGGGCATCGCAAGCCAGGTAGCCGCACACCAGCCGGGTCACCGGGCCGCCACCGCCGTAGGCCAGCTGGCGCGGACGGCGCGACAACACCGCATCGAGGCGCGCACCGGTGGCGGGCGCAAGCCCGGGCTGCGAGGTCATGCGATGCGCGTCACCCTGCGGGAAGACGATGGCGTCGCCCGCCTTCAGAGGCAGCGGCGGCTCGCGGCCCAATTCGACGTAGCACTCGCCTTCGGTGATCAGGTGAAAGATCACCACGCGCTCGGCACCGGGCTCCAGCAGCGGTGCCGCCGAGTCGGCGCTGGGCGATTGATAGCACCAGGGCGCGGTGAACCTGGCATTGATGAAGATGGCGCCGACCAGGCGCACGACGCGAAGGGTTTCCGACAGCGCGTCCATGATCCGTCGCCCTTACCCGGCGTCGTCTTCGATGCGCACGACCACCGGCACGGCGTGCCGCAGCGCATGGATCGAGGGCGAACGGCGAAGGCCCTCGTCAACCAAGGCGCGCAATCGTTCCGGCGGGACGCCTTGCGCCGAGATCCGCACAAGCAGTTGCAGGTCGCGCGTTCCGGCGCGCACCGGCTCGCCGTCAGCCTCCATCATGCCGAGCACGCTGCGCAGGTCCATGCGGCTGCCGGTCTGCACCTCGAGCATGGCCAGTTCTATCTCCTGGGCCGCCGCCGCCAGCACAATGCAGGTGGCAACGCAGGATGCAAGCCCCGCGCGGAACATCCAGCCCGCCATGACCTGATCGCCGCTGCCGCCGAGTTCAACCGGCATGTCGCTCAGCAGGCGTGTGCCGTTCGCATGGGTCGCGGCGAAGCGCAGGCCGCCCTCCCAGCGGGCAGCGGCCGGCTCGTCGTCTTGCAGGCCGGCTTCGGGACGCCGCTGCAACACCTGCTCCACACGCCGCAATGCCGCCGCAATGTCTTGTGCTGCCATGGCTGTCTCCTGGTGCGATCGGGGGGTTGGTCATCGTGGCAGCCTGGGCACGCGGCGTCAAGGGGCGGCAGAAATCCGCAGCGCGTGCCGGACGAATGGGCAGCAAAGCCGGACGCCCGGCCAGCTGCGGGCCGCCCCGCTGCCGACATGCGGACGAGCAGGCAGGAACTGGCGACCCTCGGACAGGACGGCGCCCGCCATGGTCGCCAAAATTTGCCTCAGGGCTACGAGCCGTGTTGGTTGCGGCGGCACGTAGCGAAATTCATCGCAACCTCTGCAAGGAAATCACCATGCCAAAGTATGTCATCGAGCGCGAGATCCCAGGCGCAGGAAAGCTGACCGCCGCCGAGCTTCAAGGGATATCCACCAAGTCCTGCGACGTATTGCGGAATCTCGGACCGTCGATTCAATGGAAAGAGAGCTATGTGACCGACGACAAGATCTATTGCGTCTACATCGCGCCGAATGAAGCCATGGTTCGAGAGCATGCGCGCCAGGGCGGCTTTCCCGCCAACAAGGTGTCGGAGCTCCGGACCATGATCGATCCAGCCACAGCCGGCTAGCCACGCGGGTTGGGGGTTTCAGGTCCACCAGGTCCTCGAGGCGCCCCAAGCCTCGGGCCGGGCGGATGTGCCCCGGCAGGCCGGGTCATGCCCGCTCGCACCCAACGATCTCATTCGAATCCCTAAGCAAGCAATCCACCCGGAGAACTCACCATGAACGATTCAGTTGAGCTTGCGTCGCTGCAGGCCCACCATGCCGGTTTCGGCCTTGTTGAAAGTCGGCAAGCGCTGCAGGCGCCGGCCGGTTGCTGGAAACCGGAGGCAGGCCAAGCGCCGAGCCTGCAGGCGCGCCGCGCCGGCA
>CAZWDK010000159.1:3565-7209 GCA_964633095.1 uncultured Polaromonas sp.
TGCTGGAAACCGGAGGCAGGCCAAGCGCCGAGCCTGCAGGCGCGCCGCGCCGGCAGGCTGCGCACCGCCCATGGCCGGCTGCGGGTCACGTTCGACCACGCCGACCAGCCCGGCAGCGCGCGTGCCTGCGATCATTTTTTGAGCCGTGGCGAGAGCCTGTATTTGCGGCCGGGCGAGCCCCTGGTGATGGAGTCTTTTGGCACCGGCCGCACCTCATCGGCTTACTTCAGCCGGGAGCCGGCGCGGGCCAGCCTCAGCGCGGCCGGTGCGCCGGGCGTGTCGCGGCGGGTGCCGGTGATGGGCCCGACCGTGACGCGCGCCGCAACCGTTTATGCCACGATTTTTATAGCTCTCGCGCCCGTGGTCACCAGGCTGAACGCTCTTTTATTGCAAAAACTGTAACTACCCAGGCAAGCAGGCCACTGAAGCTGAAGAGGCTGGCCCGCTTGGCCAGATCCTGCCATGGCGATCGAGTTCATCCCTCGGCATCACCGAACGCTTTCGCAATCTGGCCGGCCGTGGTCAGCCAGCACGCATCGCGCCTGTCGGCGATGTGCTGGAACGCCCGGCGCAAATGCCGAAGGCGAAACGGCTGGCCGGCGATCATCGAATGCAAGGCGATGCCCATCACCAGCGGCTGTTCTTCGGCCTGCAGCAGCATCTCGTCGAATTGGTCGACGATCATGTCGGCGAACTCGCTGGCGCCGACCTGGCGGCCGATGATCGCCGCGCTGTCGTTGAGCTCCTGCGGATAGGGCACGGAGAGGATGCGCCCCGAACGCGTTTTCAGCCAGACGGGCTGGTCGTCCATGCACCAGTCGAGCACATAGCGGTAGCCGGCCTCGTGCAGCAGGTCGGGGGTGCGCTCGGTCTCCGCGATCCATGGGCTCAGCCAACCGGCCGGCGCGCGGCCTTCGTGCCCGGCGATCGTGCTCGTCACGGTGGCTATGAGCGCCCGCTCGTCGGCTTCGCCCAGGTCGGCCTGGTGCTGGGAGTTCGTTCGTCCATGCGCGGCCAGCTCGGCGCCGTATTTCCGGTAGGCGGCGATCAGCTGCGGCGCCGCGGCGTACAGCTCCGAGTTCACCAGCAGCGAGACCGGCAGGCGATGCTGCCCGATCAGCGACAGCAGCCGCCACGCGCCGACGCGGTTGCCGTATTCGCGCCAGGAGTTGTTCAACACGTCGGGCCCGGGAATGCCGGGCACCAGGTCCTCGACCAGGCCTTCGCCGAACGCGTATTGCTCCAGATTGACCGCCAGGTAGACGGCCAGGCGCCGGCCCCCGGGCCAGGGCCGCAGCTGCCGCTCGATGATGGGGCTGTAGTCGAAGCGCCCGTGCTGGCGCAGCGGAAAGTGGATGTCTTGCATGGGCAATCTCAGGCAGGCGATGTGAACAGGGACGTGATGGCCGGGTTCACCCCGACCATCTCACGCGCGGGCAATGGCGCCAGGCTGCCCACGCGCGGCTTGATCGGGGCGAGCGCTGCGAGCGTCTCGGCCAGGCGCACGCCGCAGCTGATGCCGTCGAGCAGCGGCACCTCGACCTGCGGCTGCAGCCGCGCCGGCACGCCGGCCATCACGGCGCCGGTCAGGACCACGACTTCGGCGCCGTCGCGCTCGACCAGGTCGCGCACCGCGCCAACGGTCAGTGCGTCGGCCTCGCTCTGGTCGCCGGCCGCATAGGGCGCGCTGCTCTCGATCGCGCGCCATCCGGCGATGCGCGTGCCCAGCCCATAGGCATGAACGCGCTCCTGGTAGATCGGCAGCACGCGCCGGCCGAATACGACGACGCCGATGCGCGTGCCGAGCATGCAGGCCGTCAGCAAGGCCGCCTCGGTGATGCCGACGACGGGAATGCTCAGCATCTCGCGGGCGGCCCACAAGGCCACGTCGTACGACACCGCGATCAGCACCGCGTCGCAGCCCCGGGCATGCTCGGCGAGCAGCTCGATCGTGGCGTGTTCGGCGATCGCCAGCTCGGTGCGCGTGGCGATGACGCGGGCGCCGAAGCTGCCCGTGACGGGAACGATCTCCGTCGGAGGCCGGGCGACGGCGCGCGCCGCCGCGGTGACCTTGTCGGTGACGAAGCTCGAGGTGTTGGAATTGACGAGCAGCAGGCGCATGGTGTCTCCTGGCGATGGACTCAACGGAAAGCTTCTTCGAGCGCGATGCGCTTGTCCGACGGCGGATCCAGGCTCAGCGACTGCTCGATGTGGTCGATGTGTTCCAGCATCAGGCTTGCCGCGCGCTCGGGATCGCGCGCCTCGATGGCGTCCACCAGATGCCGGTGGTCGTCGTACGGGCAGCCCTGGGCGCCATGCGTGTCGTAGAGGATGATGATCAGGCAGGTGATCGACTCCAGCTCGCGCAAGGTGCGCGCCAGGAAGCTGTTGCCCGCCATTTCGGCCACCAGCAGGTGGAACTCGCCGGACAGCGGGATGATCGCGTAGCCCTCCCTGGCGCGGGCGGCGGTTTCCTTGGCGACGTGCGCACGCAGCAGGGCCACCTGCTTGGCGGTCGCGTGGCGCGCCACCTGGCGCATCAGCTCCGGTTCGATCAGGCGGCGCGCGGCGAAGATTTCGCGCGCCTCCTGCGCCGAGGGGCTGGCGACGAAGGCGCCGCGATTCAGGATGTTGACCGCGATGCGGTCGTGCACAAGCCGCACCGTGGCCTCACGGATCTTGGTGCGGCTGACGTCGAAGATCTTCGCCAGCCGGTCTTCGACCAGCTGCGTGCCGGGCTGCAGCCGATGCTCGGTGATCGCGGTCAGGATGCGCTCGTAGATCTCGTCCGTGCTCAGGCCCTTCTTCGGCTTGGCGGCACTTTCGCGGGTGATGGGGGTGGCGGTCTCCACGGCTGTACTCCTGCCTCCTGGCTTGCCCGGAAGCGTTGATTTGGATGTTGACTGCCTTCAACTGAATGCAATCGTTTATTAGATTGTGCACTATTTTGGCGATAGCGCCATCACTTTTGGTGCCAATTTCTCTTGATTCCTGGCGGATGCACCATTTTATTCGCATTAATTCACATGTTTTTCAAAAAATTCAAGGGTATTCACTCATATATATTGCATACAATTTAGCAATACTTGCCATACCGATTCTTGCAAGGCCTTCTTGTGAGAGCGGCCGAAACGGGGTTGAGCCGAACCCGTTGTGACAACCGTGCGGCCGGCATGCCGCACCACAGGAGCCGAGATGAGTAACAACGTTGATTCCATGACGCTGCGGGCGGTGGAGAAAAAAGAGACCGGGGTGCGCTGGAAAATCTTCCTGGCCATCCTCTTCCTGATGGCCGTCAACTACATCGACCGCGCGTCGCTGTCCGTGGCCATGCCCCTTATCGCCAAGGAATTCGAGCTCACGCCGACCGCGCAAGGTCTGCTGCTGAGCTCGTTTTTCTGGACCTACGCGCTGATGCAGATCCCCGGCGGCATGCTGGCGGACCGCTTCAAGCCGCGCCTGGTGATCGCCGCCTCCACCGTGCTGTGGGGCTTCTTCCAGGGCATCGCCGCCGCATCGACCAGTTTCGTCACCTTGCTGCTGACGCGGCTTGGCCTTGGCGCCTCCGAGGCCCCGCTGTACCCGGCCGGCGCCAAGCTGAACGCGATGTGGATGACGCCGAACGAGCGCGGCCGCGGCGCCAC
>CAZWDK010000160.1:0-5292 GCA_964633095.1 uncultured Polaromonas sp.
TCCATGCTGGGCATCAGCTGGATGTGGTTTTTTGGCGCGGTCTTTCTCAGCCAGTTCCCGAGTTTTGCCAAGGAGGTCATGCACGGCAACGAGCAGGTGGCCTCTTTGTTGCTGGTGGTGTTCTCGATAGGCATCGGAACCGGATCGCTGCTGTGCGAGGTACTGAGCCGGCGCCATGTCGAGATCGGCCTGGTGCCGCTGGGCGCGATCGGCATGAGCGTGTTCGCGGTGGACCTTTACTTTGCGTCGAGCGGCTTGCCGCCCGCGCCTATCATGGGCGTGGCAAGCTTTCTGTCGCTGCACGCGCACTGGCGGGTGATGATGGATCTGGCACTGCTCAGCCTGTTTGCGGGGCTGTACAGCGTGCCGATGTATGCGCTGATCCAACTGCGCAGCCAGCCCACGCACCGCGCCCGCATCATCGCCGCCAACAACATCCTCAATGCGCTGTTCATGATCGTCAGCGCAATTCTGGCGGGCGGCTTGCTCAAAGCCGGCTTCAGCATTCCGCAGATCTTCCTGTTTGTGGGCCTGGCCAATGCGGTGGTGGCGCTTTACATCTTCATGCTGGTGCCCGAGTACCTGCTGCGCTTTGTGGCCCTGATCGCATCGCGGTGCGTGTACCGCTTCAAAATCAAGGGGGACGACAACATTCCGGCGCAAGGTGCGGCCGTGCTGACCTGCAACCATGTCAGCTTTGTCGATCCGGTGCTGCTGATGGCCGCCAGCCCGCGGCCTATCTATTTCGTGATGGACCACCGCATCTTCAAAATGCCGGTGCTGGGCTGGCTGTTCCGGCTGGCCAAGGCGATTCCGATTGCGCCACGCGCCGAGGACCCGGCGGCGTACGAAGCGGCCTTTGAAGCCGCCGCCAAGGTGCTGCGCGATGGCGATCTGCTGGCCATCTTCCCGGAAGGCGGCATCACCCAAAACGGGGAACTTCAGGCCTTCAAGGGCGGCATCATGAAAATTCTGGAGAACGCCCAACGCGATGGCCTCAGCGTGCCGGTGGTTCCGATGGCGCTCACCAACCTGTGGGGTTCTTTTTTCAGCCGGGTGGAACAGGTGAATGGCAAGAGGGTGGCCATGGTGCGGCCTTTCCGGCGCGGCGTGTTCAGCCGCGTGGGCCTGAACGCGGGAGCCGCCATGGCGCCGGGGCAGGTCCGGCCTGAGGTGTTGCGGGCGCGGGTGGCAGCGCTCATGAATGCTTGAAGAAGTCTCGAAGTCTTTTGGAAAAGCGGAGCCTTTATGAGCAAAGCCTTGCGACTTTCCGAGAAATGGTTTCACCGCGGCCTGTGGCTGGTGGCGTTTGTGTTCGCCGGATTCCTGATCGGCCTGGGCGGCACCGTGGTGAGCGACCTGCCCAAGGTTGAAAAGCGGCTTTCACTTGACGACTATATGGACGCCGCGGCCAGCGGCGCCCTGCGCAGTGCGATCAAAACCGCCGAGCGCGCCGGGCAGGACGCCGACACCGCGCTGGAGCAGGCGCAACTCAAACGCAGGGCGGCCCAGGCCGATTCTGCCGCGGCCCGCGAGACCTTCAACAACTGGCTGTCCACGCGTCATGCCACGCAATTGGCCGACCAGGATACGGAGTTGCTGTCGCGCACCAGGATGCTCGATACCCTGAAGGACAGGGAGCGGGCCACCGGCGTGGTGGTGCAAGCCCAACAGCAAGCCGCGCTGGATGCCCGGCAGACGGTTGCGCGAGAACGCCGCAAATTGAATGAGCTGGAAGCGGCCGCGCAGCAACAACTCAATGCGCAATACCGCCGCGTCGAGCTGCGCGTGTTTTTGTACCGCCTGGCGCTGACCCTGCCCTTGCTGGTGATCGCCGGCTGGCTGTTTGTGAAAAAGCGCAAGAGCACCTATTGGCCTTTTGTCTGGGGCTTCATCCTCTTTGCCGTGTTCGCATTCTTCGTCGAACTGGTGCCCTACCTGCCCAGCTACGGCGGCTATGTGCGCTACATCGTGGGGATTGTGGTCACCGCACTGGTCGGGCGGCAGGCCATCGTGTCCCTGAACCGCTACCTGGAAAAGCAGAAGCTGGCCGAGCAACTGCCCGACGCTCAGCGCCGCGAAGAGCTGAGCTACGACACGGCGCTCACGCGGCTGTCCAAGGGGGTGTGCCCGGGCTGTGAGCGGCCCGTGGACCTGAAAAACCCGGAGATCGACTTCTGCCCGCACTGCGGCATCGGCCTGTTTGACCACTGCCTCAGGTGCAGCACCCGCAAGGGCGCGTTCGCCAAGTTCTGCCATGCCTGCGGTGCAGCGGGCAAGCAGGGTCGGCGTCTGCCGCCAGAGCCTGGCGCCGCTACCGCCTGAAGTGCGTCAGAGCGGGCGGCCGAAGAAGGGATAGCTTGGATCGTTGTAGCCGGGGCTGGAGGCGTGACCCGGCACCACCAGGGCATTGATGAAAGCCTCGTCGTCCTGGTCCAGTGCCAGTTCCGTTGCCCCATACACATCTTCCAGATGCGCCAGCGTGCGGGGGCCGACGATGACGGAGCTGATCAAGGGATTGGCCAGCACCCAGGCGGCGGCGAACTGTCCCGCAACAACCCCTTTGGCATCGCAGCGCGCCTTGATTTTTTGCGCGATCAGCAGGGACTCCTCGCGGAACTCGGTTTCCAGAATGCGCTTGTCGCCGCTGCCGGCGCGCGTGCCCTCGGCCGGTGGCTGGCCGGGCAGGTATTTGCCGGTCAACACGCCGCGCGCCAGCGGGCTGTAGGGCACCACGCCCAGCCCGTAGTGCGCACAGGCCGGCAGGATTTCGACCTCCGGTCCGCGATTCAGCAGGTTGTAATAGGGTTGGCATACGGCCGGCGGCGGCACGCCGGCCTTTTCGCACAGGCGCACCACCTCGGCGATGCGCCAGCCGCGAAAGTTGGAGAGGCCAAAGCTGCGGATTTTGCCGGCGCGTATCAGGTCGCCCAGCGCACGCACCGCCTCTTCGAGGTTGGCCTCGTGGTAGTCGCGGTGCAGGTAAAGAATGTCGAGGTAGTCGGTTTGCAGCCGCGCCAAGATCGCATCGGTTTCCTGCAGCAGCCAGCGCCGCGAGTAGTGGCCTTCGTTGAGGGCTTCGCTCACCGGGTTGCCCAGCTTGCTGGCCAGCACCCAGTGCTGGCGCTGGCCGCCGAGCAGTCGGCCCAGCTCTTTTTCCGACTGGCCCTTGTTGTAGACATCGGCCGTGTCGATGAAATTGAGCCCATGCTCGCGCGCCGAGGCCACGATGCGCGCCGCCTCATCGTGGGGCGTTTGCTGGCCAAACATCATGGTGCCCAGGCACAGGGTGGACACCTTGAGGTTGCTGTTGCCGAGGCGGCGGTATTGCATGACTGAATCCTTGCGAAAAGGTGTTTGGGTAGGCCGATGCCTCAGGGCGCCAGCCGCTCGACCAGATACTCCTTGGCGTACCAGTAGGTTTCCGGTGATCTGAAGGCGCCCAGCGTGCCTTCCCTCTCATCCTGCCGCGAGCGCAGGTCCCAGCGCTCGTCGATGATGCGGCAGGACTCGCAGGGTTTTTGCCCGACGCGGCGCTGCACCAGCGCATAGCGCGTGTTTTTGAAGAGGGCGTCCACATCCTGGTAGTCCACCGGCTGCGCCGCAAAGTAGGGAACAATTTTTGCGCCGGGAATGATGAATTCGTAGCGCTCAAAATGGCCGTTGAAGTTGCTGGGGACGGACAGGGCCTGGCCCTTGAGCAGCGCATTGGTTTCGGCGCGGAAGTGACCCATGTCGCCGTTGAAGGGGGCGGTGACCCAGGCCAGCGCGAACAGCACGGCGAAGCTGCTCAGCGCGGCAACCGGGCGGGTCAGCCTGGACCTGAACATACCCACGATGCAGGCGATGGCCAGCACACCCAGAAAGAGCCAGTAAAGCGGTGAATAGAGCCAGGCATCTTGCGTTGCCCGCACGCCGCCATAGCCGATCAGGCCCATGGCGAGGGCGCCTATCAGGCAGATCAGCAGCGTGAGGCCGAACCAGATGCGCGCGATGCGTTCCCAGTACAGCGCAATCAGGACGGCCAGCGCCGGCATGGCGGGAATCAGGTAGCGGGTCGAGCGCTGGGTCGGCACCATGAACACCAGGGCAAATGCCAGCATCCAGAGCCACATGGCCTTTTCGGCGTCGCTGACGGTCTGGCCCGTGTCCTGGCGCTGCCGGTAGCCGCGCCATGCCGCCACGAAACAGCCCACCGCGACAGGCAGCAGGAACAGGGCATTGGAGAAGTAGCCCGTCAGGATCGTCAGCACGCCGCTGCTGCCGCTGAAGGCCGTTGCGAAATAGCCGCGCGATGAATTCATCTTGCCGGCGTTTTCGCCCACCACAAACTCGCGCCAGACCTCGCCCGGCTGCGGGTCGACCACGAACCACAGGCCAAAAATGGCCAGCGCCAGCACGCAGATGGCCGCCACCTTGACGCCGTCGGTGACCAGGCCGGGCCGGAAAATCTGCCAGGGTGCTTTGCGTGCGCCAAGCACCTGGTAGCACAGTGCCAGGGCAAAGCCGACCGGCACCACCATGACAAAAGACTTGTAGAGGCAGCCAATGCCGAGGGCAATGCCTGCGATCAGCGGAAACCTCCAGCGCGAAGCCAGCAGCCTGGCCGGCGACCCGGCGAGGGCAAACAACACGCCAAACAGCCAGAAGGTTTCGGGCGCGCTGGTGAGGTAGGGTCGGCCATAGCGGTAGCTGCTGAAGAAGGACAGGTAAACAATGGCCGCGATGGCGCCCATGGCCAGGGCCCGATGGCGGTCCCTGGCATGGGCCGCATGCTGGCCGTCACTGCCACGGTCGCGAACAATCTTGCAGGTCAGCAGCCCCACCATGAGCGCGATGGCCCAGGTGTACAGCAGGCTGGGCAAGCGCAAATTCAGCAGCGTCCAGTGTTCACCCCAGCCGCCCGCCAGCATGGCCTGCCAGAGCAGCACGGGCGGCTTGGTGTTGCGCATGAAATCGTAGGAGCTGACCAGCGGCAGCCAGTGACCCGACTCCGCCGTCAGGCGTGCGATATGGGCGTAGACCAGTTCATCGCCGTTGCGCGGAATATGGTCACCGCCCAGGCCAAACAGATAGCCCAGCGCCACCACAATGCTGAGCGCCAGCCAGAGGTAATGGGCAGGGATGCGGCTTTTCAGTCTTTCAAGGCTTGTCATGGGTGTCGGCAGGTGGCGCGGGACTCGCGCTGGGGGTGTCGGGGACTGCAATTTTCATGCGACGGCGGCGGAAAGTCATGCGGTCATTGACCACAAAATTGCACACGCTGGACAGCACGATCGCCACCAGATTGGC
>CAZWDK010000160.1:5392-7205 GCA_964633095.1 uncultured Polaromonas sp.
ATGTGCCGCAGCAAATACTCCTGCGTCAGGTAAAGCACGACGATGTTGATCACCGTGCCGCTGGCGCCCACCACGCCGAACTTGATGAAGCGCCAGCGCACCATGGGCTGCAGCCTGGGCGGCAAACGGCTGACCAGCGCCTCGGCCAGGGATCTGAGCTTGGACATCAGGCGCTTGCCGGGTTGTGCGCCAGGCACTCGCGCGCCTTGGCCAGCACCGCGGCCGGCTCAATGACCTTCAGGCACTGGTTGTCGCCGTCGCAATAGGAAGAGCGGTGGTTGTAGGCGGTCAGGCAGGGCGAGCAGGGCCACTGGCTGTAGAACGAATAACACCGGGGCGTGAGCGGTGCGTAGAGGCCGGGCGTTTCCGGCCCGAACAGCATCAGCGTCCAGATTGGCGTGAGCGCGGCAAACTGGCCGGGTCCGCCGTCGTTGGTCACCAGCAGGCGCGCCCCATGAAACAGCGCCAGCAACTCGGAAATGGAGCGGGTGTAGCCGGTCAGGTCAATCACCGCGCTGTCTGTGGATGCCGGGAAGGCCCTATTCACATTGGCGACCAGCTCCCGCGCCAGCGCCTGGTCGTCCTTCAGGCCGATCACGGCCACCGCGCAGCCGTCGGCCACCAGGCCTTCGCACAGCGCGGTGTAGGAGGCCAGCGGCCAGGCGCGAATCGGCAAGATGCCGCCGCCGGGGTAGACCAGCACCAGCGGCTTGCCGGCAATGGCGGGGAAGTCCTGGGCCAGCCGCTGCTGGATCCCCTCAATCAGGTCGCTGCCCAACTGTACATGCGGCGGCGGCTTGCCGGCACCGACCACGGGCAGCTTGGACTTGGGCACGGCCGTCGAATCAATCGCCCGCGCCAGCGTCAGAAACTGTGCGCTGATGTGGTGGTAGGGGTTGTAGGGCACGGGCCGGTTGATGTGCGAGCCGCGGTACAGGCCTTCCTGGGTATGGCGATGAAAGCCGACACGGACCGAGGCGCCGCTGGCAAACGACAGCAGGCTGCTGATGCGCGAAAACAGCTCGCAGTCAATCGCCACATCGACGCGCGCGCGGCGCAGCTCGCCAATCGCCCGCCACAGGCTGGACAGCAGGCCGGACAGCGATTTGTCATCCACCGTGTGCACATGCGCCGGATCCACCACCTGCATGAGGTCGAGGATTTCGCGGTTCTTGCCAAACAGCAGCGCGTGCAGCTCCGCGTCGGGGTAGCGCGTTTTAAGGCGCGTGAACATGTCGTGCGCCAGCACCAGGCTGCCCATTTCGGACAGCAGGATCACGACGATGGCGCGCGGCGCCTTGTCTGCGTTGCCCGGTGCCCTGAAGTGGCTGGCGATGGCGTCCAGCCCCGACACCGCGGCACACAGCGGTATGCCGATCCAGCGGTCAATCCAGCGTTGCAGATTGATGTTCATGGCCTACACCCCGCGCTGCCGGTCGGCCCGGAACTGAGCCGCGAATTCGCCAAAGCGGCCGGCGTCCAGCGCATCGCGGATTTCCTGCATCAGGTTCAGGTAGTAGTGCAGGTTGTGGATGCTGGACAGCATGGGCCCCAGCATTTCGCCGCAACGGTCCAGGTGGTGCATGTAGGCGCGGCTGAAATTTTTGCAGGTGTGGCAGCTGCAGGTGCTGTCCACCGGCTGATCTTCGGTTTTGTAACGCGCGTTGCGCAGTTTCAGGTCGCCAAAGCGGGTGAACAGATGGCCGTTGCGCGCATTGCGGGTCGGCATCACGCAGTCAAACATGTCCACACCGGTGGCCACGCCCTCCACCAGGTCTTCCGGCGTGCCCACGCCCATCAGGTAGCGCGGCTT
>CAZWDK010000161.1:0-7191 GCA_964633095.1 uncultured Polaromonas sp.
ATCGCCCACCGCGACGAATTTGCCGGCGCCAAAACCGACGCCAGTGAGGAACAAGGGCGGCGTGGTCCCCACGGCGAAGGTGGCGGGAGTCCAGGTGACGCCGTTGGGGCTGGTGACGATCGTGGCGAGGAAGGTCGCCGCATCGACCCCCACCGCGACGAAGTTGCCCGTGCCATCATGGCCGACACCGAAGAGGGTCGCCACCCCCGGTACGGTGGTGGTGGTCCAGGTGATGCCGTCGCCGCTGGCGAGGGTCGTGCCGGCATCGCCCACCGCGACGAATGTGTCGATGGCAGCAACCGGTCCATGGCTGATGCCAAAGAGGGACGGCGTGGCCGCCGGCAGGGTGGGAGCGGCCCAGGTGATGGCGTCGGCGCTGGTGAAGATCGTGCCGCCGCCCGCAGCAGCCGTCCCCACCGCGGCGAAGTTGCCGTTGGCAAAGCTGATGCCGGAGAGGATCGCCGTGGCCGGCAATGAGGCGGCGGTCCAGGTGTTGCCGTCGGTGCTGGTAAGGATAGCGCCGCTGCTGGGAGTGATCGCCGTGTCCATTCCCACCGCGACGAATTTGCCGTTGCCAAAGCTGACGCCCTGCAAGGACAGGCTGGCCGACACGGGCAGGGTCGCGGCGGTCCAGGTGTTGCCGTCGGTGCTGGTGAGAATGGTGCCGCTATCGCCTACCGCGACGTAGGTGCCGATGCCACCAGGAACAGCAGGGCTGGCGACGACACCAAAGCTGATGCCATGGAGGACATTCGCGGTCCCCGATGCGGCGCCTATCCAGTTGTTGACGCCGTCGGCGTTGGTGAGGATGGTGCCGCTATTGCCCACCGCGACGAACTTGCCGGGGCCATGGACGACGGCGTTGTAACTGACGCCGGGTGGCAGCGCATAGGCCCAGTGCGTGCCCAATGCGGTATGCAGCGACAGGGTAAGGGTCTGGGTCAGGCCACCGGCGCTGGCGGTAATGGTGACCGTGGTCGCGTCAGGCAGCGTGCTGGTGGCGGGCGGGACATAGTTGACCAGGTCGCCGCTGGTGGCAGAGAGTGTGCCCGCGCCGCTCACGATGCTCCAGGTCACCGGGGCCGGGACGAACTGCCGAATGGCAATCAGGCTGACATTGCTGCCGCCCACCACGGCAAAGGGGGCGCCGGCACTGGCGCTCAGACTGGGCGCGTGCACCAGGAGGCTGTAGGTTTGTGGGTTTTTGCCGTCGGTGGCCGAGATGATGACGGTGGTGTCCACCAGCAGGCTGGCGGGCGGCGTGTAGACGGCAGTGAGACCATCGGGAGCAGGGGCGAGCGTGCCGACGCTGGGCGGGCTCCAGGTGAGTGGCCCGCTCACGAGCGCGGTATTGGCGCTGAATGTCACGGTTGCGCCGCCAGCACTGGTCTGTGTGGGGTTGGCTATCAGCGTTTTCAGCGCAGCCGGCACTACGTTGACGTTGAGCGTCTGGCTCACGCCGCCGGCGCTGGCGGTGATGGTGACCGGGGTGATGCTGGTCAGGGCCGTGGGCGGCAGGTAACTGATGCTGGCACCGCTGGTGCCAGTCAGGCTACCGGGGCCAGTCAGGCTCCAGCTGACGGCACCGCCGGTAAATTGCGGTGCCGCACTCAAGGCAACGCCAACGAGGTCGTCGGTAAACACCTGGGCGGCGCTGGCGCTGGCGTTCACGATGGCGGCACGGATATTGACAGAGACGATACGGGTGAGCGGGGTGTCGGCATCGGGCAGCGTGGCCTGGATGGTGACGGTCGCATCGGCGGTCACCGTTGCGGGCGGCGTATAGGTCACGCTGGGGCCGCTGGTGCTGCTGAGGCTGCCGGCACCGGCGAGTTGCCATTGCACTGCCGCGCTACTGTTCTGCACCTGGGCATTGACGGTGACGGCGGCTCCGCCACCAAAAGAGTCGGTCGCGCTGGCAACCAGTGCCAGAGTGACGCCGTTTGGGGCTGTGGCTGTGGTTGTGGTTGTCCCTGCGGTTGTCCCTGCGGCTTGTGATGCAAGACCGCCGGTGCTTTCTCCACCTCCACCGCCTCCACCGCCGCAGGCGGCCATCAAGCAGCACAAGAGGCTGGTTATTAACCAGTTCTGAAAACGGCTAAGAGAGATCGAGGTCGCTGAAATAGTTCGCAACATGATGAACTCCATTTGATTCAAGGTTGAAAATCTGGAGGAGTCAGAGGCGTCACCCGCTACGGCTCCCGCAATGCGCTTGAGAGACACTCTTCAGAAATTCATATCCCCCCTAATGTCGGTATGGACTTAGGTTGAGGAACGTCGTCAGCCCGGTGCTCAATCCGCCCGCACCTACGGCCGGCAAACACTGCGTGTTGTCGGTGGCTTTTCCGGTAGTGCCATCCGGTATCAATGCCCCGGAGGCATCGACGGGATGTCCGTGGTTAAAGCAGATGGATGGGTGATCGAAGGGTGCTTTCTTGTAGCGAACGCGGTCGTCGCTCAGGGCCAGCAGGAAAGCCACCAGGTCTTGCTTCTCCAACTCCGTCAAGCCGATAGGCGCAATGTCCGGCGCGAGGTTATCCCTGTTGACGTCGGCGAAGTCCCCGCCCCGGTTGTAGAAGTCCACGACCTGCATCAGGGTGGCTTTCCCGCCGTTGTGGAAGTAGGGGCCGGTAAACTCCACGTTGCGCAGCCCTGGGACCTTGAAAGCGCCATCGACAGCGACCCGTTGGCCGGGACTGACCGACGCCTCCATGACCGGATCGAAGCCGTTGCCCAGCAATTGGGTTTTGCCCATTTGCACCATCCGCGTTTCGGAGAGCGGATTGCCGAACGGGTCCTTACCCCCCGCGCCGAGATCATCCGCCGTGGGCCGCACGCCAATGTTGTAGAAGCCGTCGTCATAAATGGCTTGCTGGAAATTCCCCATGGCCATCCGCTCCAGCCGCACGCGGGTCACGTTGGAGAACGAAGCGTGGGTGAGCTCCGCACCGCCGTGACAGTTGATGCATCGGCCATTGCCCACGAAGACTTTGAATCCGCGTACCTGCTGAGGAGTCATGGCATCGGTCTTGCCCTCGAGGTACCGGTCGTACGGCGTGTCGTTGGCAATCAGCGTGGACTCGTACAGCTGAATCGCGAGGCCAAAAAAGAGCGCAAAGTTGGCCTCCATCTGGCTCACGCGATAGCGCGCCAAATCGTTCACGATGGTGCGCGGAGCAAGCAAGTCCATGGGCGCAAATCTGGCGCCGTCTGCGCTGGTCATGCCGATGACCGCCGGCGAGGCCCAGTACTCGGGCAAGAACGCTTTCTTGATTAGCTCCGCGTAAGTGGGCTGCGCATTTCTGGCGCGCAGCGCAGCCAGGGGGGCCAGTACGCTGTCGTTGGGCGCGATGGCCTGGCCGGACAGCGGCACCTGGGGCAACAGCTTCTTCCCGAGTTTCATGAACGATCGACCCGCGCAGCTCATCTCGACGGCGCTCAGCGGCGGTCCAACACTCTGGGATGCCAGGGCGGAGGATGGAATGGCGACCTGGACTTGCCTGAGCACGCCGGCTTCCACCTTCCAGACGAGGGCATTGGGGTTTCTCATCCCGAACGGATCGCCGCCGTTGAACATGTTGTTGGCGCGCCCATCCCAGAAGTTGCGGAAATTGAACACCGCGTTGATCACTGTCGGGGTATTGCGTCCTGTCACCTGCCGCGTGTTGGTGCCATTGATATTGAACCCCGAGCCGCCGTGGAAAACATCGTCGGGGACATTGGCGCAAACATCGGCGGGCCCGGTGGTACGGCTGATATCCGTCAGGCTGGCGCTGGGAAGCCCCTGCGAGCCCACCACATCACTGATGTCGGAGAGTTGCGGATGCGCCTGATCCACGAACAGATGCTTGGTAAATGGAAAGTCTTCCGCCTTCAGGGTGTAGTTCGGCCCGCCCAACTGGAAGGTTTTGTCGCCTGCCAGCAGTCCCGGACTGAGCTGGTTCGTGATCCTGTGGTCGGCACCGGCATGGTGGTGGCAGCTTGCGCAGGCGGTCTTGTTGTCGCTGCCGACCTTCGTATCCCAGAAGAGCGCCTTGCCCAGTTGAATCGCGGCCGGCTTGTTCGCAATGTACTGCGCGAGGACTTCCGGGGACGGACCTGGAACCGCCATGGACTTGAGCGAGGCAAAGTCCGACTGGGGATCCGGGGGCGCTGCCGTTTCCGCCAGTGGCGTGCGGACCGCGAGACCCAATGCCCCGCCCACTGCGGCCACCATGAGCGTCGCCTTGATGAACGCCCGGTTTCTTTGCAAAAGCTGTCGACGGCCAAGCCGTGGACTCAAGCCACCAGTGACTTTAAACATACCGCCCCCTCTCAGGAATCGGATATTGAAGGTTTTAGGGATTCATGCGTCCATGCAAGGTACGGCCTGCATGGACGCTTGCTACGCTACAGCGCGTGATCGCAGGTGACCCCAGTCGGGGCGATGACGCCTGGCCATGGGGAAAGCTGCCCAATGTTTAGCTGTTGGCCTTGGATGCCCCACCCTCTGGCCAAGAATGCCAAGCACTCATAGTTATTCGAGGGCGGCTGACCTCCTGGCTGAAACTCCTGGAAAATATATTCAAAAGTGGGCGCCACATATTGGCCTGCGACGAGCCCGTTGGCTTGGGTAGGCGCGTTAGTTCTGTCGGGGACCACACTCCCATCCACGAATGCTGCTTGTGGGATGCTCGTCGGAGCCGGGTTTTGTTTGGCGGGGCGGAGGACAGGCTGTAGTGCCGGGTTATCAATGCGAACCAGAAGTTCGCGCGTCGCCCCCCCGTTCGACCTGGTGTTCGGGTCGATTGAGTCCAGCAGCTGCGTCGATTTGGTGATTTCAAGCCGGAAACGGCCAATGACCGCTTGCCGCACGCTGGGCACCAGCAGTTTGCGGGTTGTCCTGGTGCCGGTCACAGGGTCCACGTCCAGCGCGTACACACCGACGTTCGGGGTCTGGCTGGGATCGGTCGTGAAACCGACGAGCACCATCCTGTTCGTTTCCGCACACAGAGCTGTGCAGACCACGGTCGGGCCAGCACCGATCTTCGCCTTTTCCATGAACAGATATGGCGTTGCGCCGGGCGGCGTGAAGGCGGCGACATTGGCTTCGAGGTCATGCGCGGAAATGTAGAGCGGATTCAGTGGATTGAGATCCTTGCCATGCATGCCCATGACGGTAACGAAATCGCCCACCACGAACGGCAGCTGCTTCGTTGGGTCCATGTTGGGGTTCGCGAGCGTGGCCTGGACCGTGAATTGCGTGAGAAATACGGGGGCGGCGGGGGGAGGGGCGACCGTGGGACGATTGGTCATTGGACACAGGGGATCGATCGCCGGCGGAGCGACGCGTGGCACGCACATCGGATAGCCATTTGCCGCGTGAACGGTCGGGTTGTCTGAATCGACCGCGAAGCGCTCGTCGGGCGATATGGGCTTGCCTGGTGCACCATCGGCGAGCCCATAACGCCCGACCGGATCGTTGAGCCGCACGCGGCTATTGGGCGGTAAGCACCCAGCTACCGGCGCTGGCGTGGGCCCCACGCATAGCTCGCCGGTACGGAAATCGATGAGTTTGATAAAACCATCCGTGGTGTTGACCGATTGCTGCGAAATGAAGACCAGACCGGCAATGTTGACGCCGTTGACCGTGTTGCCGATAAGAGTGGCTTCGAAGGGAACGATTGGCTTGTGGGCAATATCGGCCATGGCCAAGCCTGATTCGCGCGGCGACCAGGGTGCTGCGGGGTGAGGACCGTCAAAAACCTGGTTCACCGTCTGGTAAGAGGCCGGGAACACCAACACGGTATTCTTGGGGATCACCACTTGAATGCCATTCACGGTCATCTTGCCGCTGCCTAAAACGGCGCCAGGACTGTCTTCGGTAAATTTCTCGATATGGCCGACGATGGTAAATGGCAACGGCGGAACGTTTTGCGCGTGCGCTCGGTGGAGCAGCAAGCCCATCCCAGCCAAGGCAAGGCATAGAAACAGCGCGTATCGGCACAAGCGCTCAAGCCGCGCTCGATCCATCGATCCGACCGGGGTGCAAGAAAGTCCTGGAAGCGATGACATAGCCCTTCTCCTTGTAAAAAACGTGGACCCAAAAATCGCGAATGGTGCGGCAATGACGGTCTTGTTCTGGCGTTAGGGAGTTATATCCCCGCCCAATCCGGGCGGACAATCCATCAAAATGGGCAGGCTGTTCATGAGGATCCGCATCACCGGCGCGGGACGAAAACAGCGGTCAGATCAGGGCCGTTCAGAGGCGTAAATCTGTTTTTCCGGTCCGTGCCCGTTGCACGAAAACACACCTTTTTGACAGTCAAAAGCACTTGTCACTATTCGTTACTAAGGTGTATTTATGTAATAAGCACATGCCGCACCCAGTATTTCCCGCGCGCTCTGTAGTTGGCCCCGAAAAACCCCGCCAGTCGGCATGAATGAATACTTTTTTAGTAAATTTGATACACCGATTCCCTAGAGAACCGTTATCTGAGGCGCTGATTTCCGGGGGATTCGATGATGGAGACGGCCGACTTTTTGCGCGCTCGCATGGACGCCATGATCAACCTGAAAGATCCCTTGGCCGTTCTGGCGGCGAGGTTCGAGCGCCAGGAGCGTGCGGGCCAGATCCTCGAAGGCCAGGACGCGTTCGGTCCCACGCTGGTATTGGAAGTGCGGACACCCGCAGCGCCGGTCGCCCCAAGTTGCCGATTCGCCTGATGGCCAGCCTGCTATACCTGACGCACGGCTTCATCCGTGCTCAAGCGCGCAACACCAAGAACAAACGGTATGCGCTGCGCTACTTGGGATTGGCCATCATCCAGCCCAGGCCCGCCGACGTACCACCAGGCTGGGCGCCACGGCTGGGCCGGTATTCGCAGCCGACCCAACCGGTCCAGCCGCATTGCTGCGCCACCTCGTCGATCACCTTGAACAGGTAGGGGTAGTTCATCTCGCCCACGTCGGGTTCGTGCCGCTCGGGCACGCCGGCGATCTGGAAATGGCCGACGCGGCCGGTGGGCAGGTACTGGCGGATCTTCATGGCCACATCGCCCTCGACGATCTGGCAGTGGTACAGGTCGAACTGCACCTTGACGTTGGGCGCGGCTATCTCGGCGATAAGTTCATGCGCATGGTCCTGCCGGTTCAGGAAGAAGCGCGGGATGTCGCGGGTGTTGATCGGCTCGATCAGCAGATCCACGCCCT
>CAZWDK010000162.1:0-5747 GCA_964633095.1 uncultured Polaromonas sp.
GCTTCTGGGCCACGCTGCGCATGGCGGCCAGGTCGGCCAGCAGCGGCACGCCGGTAAAGTCCTGCAGCACCACGCGCGACACCACAAACGGGATTTCCTGCGTGCGTTCGGCCCGGGCTTGCCAGTTGGCCAGTTCTTCGACATGCTCGGCCGTGACCTTTTTGCCATCGCAGTTGCGCAACACCGACTCCAGCACGATGCGCAGGGACACCGGCAGCCGAGCCACATTCGGAAACTGCTTGGCCAGTGCCGGCAGCGAATAAAACTGGCCCGTTTTGCCTGAGGCCGTTTTGAAGGTTTTGCGCGTTGCCGCGAAAGCATGCGAAGTACGGACGGGCTTGGGCGATTGGGCCATGGCAGACTCCTTCTGTTAAACCAGCAACAGCCTCCATTCTGGCAGGCGCCGGGCGGCTGTGGGAGCCCTGGGCCACATACCCTGCCGGGTGGCGCGAGCTTTTAACAAAGCCCACGACCACCCTGGCCACCCTCTTCACCAGGCCGGCTGGGGGGCCGAGCGGCGCAGCCCGAAAAACTGCAGCTCGGCCAGCACCGCGTCGGCGAGCGCCTGCGCCACCACATAGGCCATGCCCGGCATGGAGGGCGCCAGGCGGCCGCTGAACAGCAGCAGCGCACAGGCGATCGCCCAGCCCAGGTTACCCGCCATCAGCAGCCAAACCGGGGGCCGCGGCAAGGGGTCACGCGTGGAAACAAAGGCCACCACCGCCGCATACAGCAGCAAAAATTCGCCGGTGTAGGTCAGCAGCGTTTCCGGCAAACCCAGCAGCCGGGCCATCTGGCCCGTGAAAACGACTTGCAGCAGACCGCAGGCCACGCACGAAAGCGCATCGGCACGCAGCACATTGCGCAGGAAGTTGGGGGAGGACATGAACGAGGTGAAAGACATTGCAAACTCCTTGGATGGACTTGGGAATTCAGATAGCCGGTCAGGTCAGCCAGCGCACCTGGCTATCAATCAGTGCGGCAGGGCTTGAATCATTGCCGCAGCGCCGCTGCCAGTCGATGACCTGGGAGGTAATGGAACACCGGCCCGCTTGCGCCTTAGGATGGCGCCATGAACACAAGCACCCCCCAAGCGTTTGGCGAGCACCTGCGCCACTGGCGACAACACCGCCGCCTGAGCCAGCAGGGCCTGGCGCAGGAAGCCGAGATTTCGACCCGGCATCTGAGCTTTGTGGAAACCGGCCGCTCGCTGCCCAGCCGAGAGATGGTGCTGCGCCTGTCATCACGGCTGGACATTCCGCTGCGCGAGCGCAACGCCCTGCTGGTGGCCGCGGGCTATGCGCCCATGTACCGGGAGCGGGCACTGGACGACCCGGCACTGCATGCGGCCCGGCAGGCGGTGGAGCTGATTCTCAAGGGCCACGAACCCTTTCCGGCCCTGGCCATAGACCGGCACTGGAACCTGATCGCGGCCAACCGCGTGCTGCCGCATTTGCTGGCCGGCGCCGATGCCAGCCTGCTGCAGGCCCCGGTCAACGTGCTGCGCCTGAGCCTGCACCCGCAGGGGCTGGCAGCGAAGATTGCCAACCTGGCGCAATGGCGCAGGCATTTGCTGGAGCGCCTGCGCCAGCAAATCACGGCGACGGCCGACCCGGTGCTAACGGCCTTGCTGGAAGAGTTGCGCGCCTACCCCGTGCCGGCAGACAGCGAAGACGCGCAGCTGGCAGGCGAGCCGCTGGGTGTGGTCATGCCCTTCAGGTTCAGGCTGGCCACGGGCGAGGTGCTCAGCTTCATCAGCGCCACCACCATTTTTGGTTCGCCGGTCGATGTGACGCTGCAGGAGCTGGCGCTGGAGACTTTTTTCCCGGCCGACGATGTCACCCGGCAAGCCTTGCAGGCCCTGGGCGCGCAGCCCTGAAAGACCCTGCATTTGCTACTGAATTAATAGCTGCCTGTGCAAGCAGGATGGTCGCCGCAGGCATTTTCTCCAACAAACTCTGCAGGTCCGGCTAGCCGGACAGCACATGCGCCTGGCCGGCCACGGTGATGCGCACCATGGCGCCCACGGACGGCATGTGCAGCGCCGGGCTGCGCACCAGCAGCGGCGCGTTCCAGTCGGCGTCGCCCGCTCCCGTTGCCACACCGCCTTGGCCGCGCAACAGGCGGACCGACAGGATGCAGACCGAGCCGCCAAAGTCGCTGTCGGTCACCGCGCCGTAACAGGCGACGGAACCTTCCCCCTGGGCCACGGCGTGGGCGGGCTCTTCAAGCGGCACCTCGACCACCTGCAACTGCTCGGGGCGCAGCATGATCTGCGCGGCGCCGCTGCGCTGGCTGTCGTTCACCGCCACATGGCCCAGCGCGCAATCGGCCCAGCCACCGGCCAGCTGCGCCGGCAGCACAATGCTTTCACCCAGGAAGCTGGCGGTGGCGGCGTCCTTGGGACGGGCGTACAGCTCGATCGGACGCCCGGCCTGCACCAGTTGCCCGTCGCGCATCACCGCGACCTGGTCGGCAAAGGACAAGGCCTCGGCCTGGTCATGGGTCACCAGGATGGTGGTGATGCCGGCAGCGCCCAGCAACTGCGCCACCGCCTTGCGCGTGCTGGCGCGCAAACCGGTGTCGAGCGCGGAAAAAGGTTCATCCAGCAGCATCAGCCTGGGCTGCTGGGCCAGCGCCCGCGCCAGCGCCACGCGCTGCTGCTGGCCGCCCGAGAGTTCATGCGGACGGCGTTTGAGCATGCCGGCGTTCAGGGCCACCATGTCCATCAGCTCGGCAATGCGCGCGGCGCGCCGCGGCGTGTCGCGCGGCAGGCCAAAGCCGACGTTGCCCTCCACCGTCAAATGGGGAAACAGCGCGCCGTCCTGCGGCACATAGCCGATGCCGCGCTGGTGCGCCGGCACGGCCGCCGGCCCATCGGCCAGTTGCCGGCCACCCAGCGTGACCCGGCCCGAGCCGGGCGCCTCAAAGCCGGCAATGATGCGCAGCAGCGTGGTCTTGCCGGAGCCGGAGGGCCCGACGATGGCGGTCCGGCTGCCGGCCGCAACGCTCAGGTCCACCCCGCCCAGCACTTCCAGCGGGCCATAGTGTTTGCGTATGCCGTGCAGTTCCAGGGAAGTCATCGTCCAGCCGTCCGTTTGGATTGAATGTAGAGCAGCCAGGTCATGGGCAGCGAGAGCAGCACCATGATCAGCGCGTAGGGCGCGGCGGCGGCGTAATCGATCTCGCTGCTGTAGGCCCAGAAGGAGGTGGCCAGCGTGCGCGTGCCGTTGGGCGCGAGCATCAGCGTGGCGGTGAGTTCATTGGTAATGCCCAGGCCCACCAGCGCCGCCCCCGCCGCCGCGCTGGGCGCCGCCAGCCGCAGCGTGATGGAGCACAGCGCCTGCGCGGGCGTGCGCCCCAGGCTGCGCGCGGCATGCTCGAGCTCGACCGGCGCCTGCGCAATGCCGGCGCGCAGGCTGATCAGGGCGCGCGGCAAAAACATCAGCAAATAGGCCAGCAGCACCGTCACCGCCGTCTGGTAAATGGGCAGGCGCACGGTCACGGTCACCAGCGCCAACGCCACCACCACGCCGGGCAGCGAGCCGACCATGTAGTTGCAGGCTTCCAGCACACGCTGCAGGCGGCCCGGCGAACGGATGGACAGCCAGGCCATGGGCACGGCCGCCAGCGTGGTCAGCAGCGCGCCGGCCAGCGCCAGCGCCAGGGTTTGCAGAATCGCCGGGCCCATCTCGTCCAGCCGCCAGACGGCGGCGCCGCCGGCCAGCAGCCAGCGCACCAGCGTCACCAGCGGCACGCCCAGCGCCAGCACGGTGATCAGCACGGGCAGCAGCAGGCACAGGGCGCTGAGGCGGCCCAGCCGCCGTTTGACAGGCATGCGGGCCGCGCCGGCGCCGACACGGGCATAGCGCTCCTTGCCGCGCGCGCCGGACTCCAGGCCCAGCAGCGCGAAACAGCAGAGCACCAGCACGCCCGACAGCATGTTGGCGGCCGGGCCGTTGTAGGTCGACTGGAACTGGTCGACGATGGCGGTGGTGAAGGTGTCAAAGCGGATCATCACGTACAGGCCGTATTCGGCCAGCAGATGCAGGCCGACCAGCAGCGCGCCGCCGCCAACGACCAGCCGCAGCTGCGGCAGCACGACACGGAAAAACACCGCCCAGGGGCCCAGGCCCAGCGACGCGGCGCTGTCCTCCATGCCCGGGTCCAGCCGCCGCAGGGCCGCTGCCACCGGCAAATAGAGAAACGGGAAATAGGCAATCGCCGAGACCATCACGCCGGCAGCCAAACCATGCAGGCCGGGCGCCACGCTCATCCAGGAATAGCTGTGCACAAACGCCGGCACCGCCAGCGGCGCCACCAACAGCCAGGCCCAGGTGCGCGCGCCGGGCAGGTCGCTGCGCTCCGTCAGCCAAGCCAGGGCCACGGCCAGCACCGCGCACAGCGGCACGGTCAGCGCCACCAGCAGCGCGGTGTTGACCAGCAGTTCGCCGACGCGAGGCCGGAAGATCAGCGCGTATGCCGTCTCCCAGCCGATCTGGATGCCGACCCAGACGACAAAGCCCAGCGGCAGCAGGGCCAGCAGCGACACCAGCAAGGCCGCGCCGCCCACCCACGACAGGCGCAGCCCGCCACCGCGCCCCGCAGCCTGCGGCGCCGGCAGGCCAGTACCCGCCACCGCCCGGTTCAGGGCGGTGCTGGCGTCAAGGGTAAGAGCGCTCAAGGGGAGTCGCCGGATCTGCGGATCCAGTGCCGGTTTTGTTTAGAGCAGGCCGGCCTGAGTCATCAGGTCTGTGACTTTCTTGCTGTTGAGCCTGGAAGGCTCGACCTTGGGCGCCTGCAGCTCGGCCAGCGGCACCAGTTTCGGGTGGGACTGGGCGCCAACGCCAACGGCATATTCATAGGAATCGCCGTTCTTGAGGATGTCCTGGCCGCCCTGGCTCACGATCCACTTGACAAAGGCCTGGGCTTGGGCCGGGTGTTTGCTCGAGGCCAGCACGCCACCGCCGGAGAGGCTCACGAAGGCGCCGGGATCCTGGTTGCGGAAATAATGAAACTCGGTGTTGTTGCTGTTTTCGCCGGTCTTGGACTGGTCGGCAAAACGGTAGTAGTGGTAAATCACGCCGCCATCGAGCTGGCCCGCATTGACGGCCTTGAGCACCGTGCCGTTGCCCTTCAAGAGGACCGCGTTCTCTTTCATGGCCTTGAGCCAGGCCAGCGTTGCCGCTTCGCCCTTGAGCTCGAGCAGCGCGCTCACGATGGCCTGGAAGTCGGCGCCCGAGGGCGATGCCGCCCAGTGGCCCTTCCAGCTCGGGCTGGCCAGGTCAAGCATGGACTTGGGCAGTTGGGCCGTCGTCAGCTTGGACTTGTTGTAGACAAAGACGGTGCTGCGCGCGGCGATGCCGGTCCAGCGGCCATGCTCGGGGCGATAGTTCGCGGGGACCAGCGCCAGGGTCGCCGGCTCGAGCGGCGCAAACAGCTTGGCGTTGTCGACCAGCGCCATGGCCGGCGAGTTTTCGGTCAGGAACACGTCGGCCGGAGAGGCTGCGCCCTCCTGCACGAGCTGGTTGCCCAGCTCGGTGTCGCCGCCATTGCGCAGCGTCACCTTGATGCCGGTTTTCTTGGTGAACGCTTCGACCCATTCCTTGGTCAGGCTGGCATGCTGGGCGTTGTACACCACGATGCCGTCGGCGCCGGGGGCGACGGCTTGGGCGCTGGACACGGCGGGCGCGACTATCAGGCCAGTGAACAGCGCCATCGCCGTGGCCAGGGAAGGAAGGGAAAAT
>CAZWDK010000162.1:5847-7169 GCA_964633095.1 uncultured Polaromonas sp.
CACCATCAGCGCGCAGGCCCGGTCGGCATCGCGTGCCTCCAGCGCATCGACGATGTCGTTGTGCTCATGGTGCGGGCAGGCTGGCATGCCGGGAGCGTCATACAGCGCAATCACCAGGCAGGTCAGCGAACACAACTCGCGCATGTATTTCATGAGGAAGGGGTTCTGGGCCATCTCGGCGATCAGGGTATGGAACTCGCCCGAGAGGCGGATGATCGCGCGCCTGTCATTGCGGGCACGCGCCTCTGATTCGAGCGCGATGTTCTTGCGCAAACGGGCCAACTGATCTTTTCTGGCAGTGGCGGCCAACTCGCGCACCAACCCGGACTCCACCAGACGCCGGGCGCTGAACACCTGACGCGCCTGCTCCACGGTCGGGCTCGATACAAACGTGCCGCGGTTCGGCTCCACGGTCAGGATGCTGTCATGCGACAGCTTGCCCAGCGCCAGCCGTATCTTGGTGCGGCTCACTCCAAACACAGTTGCCAGCTTCTCCTCCACCAGCTTGGTGCCCGGTGGCAGACGGTGCTCCCAGATCGCGCCGAGGATTCTTTCGGCGATCTCCTCCACCGAGGCGCCGGGGCCCGACGCCTCGGCACGGGAATCGGTCCCTTCTCGGTCCGCAGTCAGCATGACTATTTTCTTGTCTTGATTCATTTTGTACATCAGATAAAAGCAAATTGTATGCCGGCAATGCGGCCAAAACATATCTTACATGGGTAAAAAAATGCCTGCCGATGCCCAAAAATTAGGCCAATCAAGGGTAATTACCTAGTTTACCCAGAGTACAAAAATATAAAGTCCGATAAACAATATTTTATTTAATTGCACAACGGTTTCATAAACTATTGTTAGCCAGCGCTGAACGGCACGTCCACCCCACCACCCAGGAGACAAGCAATGCAAGCCGCGATTCCTCTACCCGCCAAAGCCCGCCCCGAAGGCGGCTCGTCCACCAAGCGCGTGGCCGCCGCCAGCCTGGTCGGCACCACGCTGGAGTTTTACGACCATTTCATCTACGGATCAGCCGCCGCACTGGTCTTTCCCAAGCTGTTTTTCCCGCAGAGCGACCCGCTGGTGGCGACCCTGCTCTCGTTCGCCAGCTATGGGGTGGCCTTCGCGGCGCGGCCGCTGGGCGCAGCCATCTTCGGCCACTTCGGCGACAAGGTGGGCCGCAAGTCCGTCCTGTTCATCACGCTGCTGCTGATGGGCCTGGCCACTTTCCTGATCGGCCTGCTGCCCGGCTACGCCGCCGTGGGCGTCCTGGCGCCGGTGCTGCTGGTCGTTCTGCGCATCATCCAGGGCCTGGCGCTCGGCGGCGA
>CAZWDK010000163.1:0-3597 GCA_964633095.1 uncultured Polaromonas sp.
CCGGCCGGGCTGGAGATGATGGACAAGCCCATGACGGCGGCGGTCGAAGACTTTGTGCATGCCGGCTACGACCTGACGGCGGCGGCGATCCTGCTGTGCGAGAGCGACGGCACGCCGGAAGAGGTCGAGGAAGAGATCGGCCGCATGAGCGAGGTGTTGCGCCTGCATGGCGCCACCGCGATTGCCGTGAGCCAGAACGAAGCCGAACGCCTGCGCTTCTGGAGCGGCCGCAAGAATGCCTTCCCGGCCTCCGGCCGCATCAGCCCCGACTACATGTGCATGGACTCGACCATTCCGCGCAAGCGCCTGGCCGACATCCTGCTGGCGATTGCCGAGATGGAAAAAAAGTACGGGCTGCGCTGCGCCAATGTGTTTCATGCCGGCGACGGCAACCTGCACCCGCTGATCCTGTTCGATGCCAACGATGCCGACCAGCTGCGGCGCTGCGAGCTGTTTGGCGCCGACATCCTGGAAACCAGCGTCGCCATGGGCGGCACCATCACCGGCGAACACGGCGTGGGCGTGGAAAAACTCAACTCCATGTGCGTGCAGTTTTCCGCCGCGGAAAACGCGCAGATGTTTGGCCTCAAGCAGGCCTTTGACGCCAAGGGCCTGCTCAACCCCGGCAAGGTCATTCCGACGCTGCAGCGCTGCGCCGAATACGGAAAAATGCTGGTGCGCGGCGGGCAGCTGACGCACCCCGATCTGCCCCGCTTCTGACGCCGGTCCGCGCGGATGATCCGCGCAAAAAACGCCTTGCAAGGCCGCTGCCGCGACGCGGACCGGACACACAAAAAAAACAAAGCAGGCCCGGTGCTGCCCCGCCGCCGGCGGCGCCGTTGCCTCGCGACAGTCGCCGTGGCAACATGCGTTTTTGCCTTCAACCGTTCACCGTCAAACCAAGGAGCGCATCATGACAACGCAGGAACTGGCAAACGCCTTCACCCAGCTGTGCAAGCAAGGCGAATTTGAAGAGGCGGGCAAGCGCTTCTGGTCCGACGATGTGGTGTCGCTCGAGCCCATGACGGGCGAGATGGCCGAGGCCAGGGGCCGCACCGCCGTGCAGGCCAAGGGGGTCTGGTGGTACGCCAACCACGAGGTGCACAGCGTCAAGGTCGAAGGCCCTTATGTGCATGGCGACCAGTTTGTGGTGCGCTTCACGATGGAGGTGACGCCCAGGGGCCAGGCCCGCCTCAGCATGGACGAGGTCGGCCTCTACACGCTGCGGGACGGCAAGATTGTGGAGGAGCGCTTTTTCTACGGCGGCTAGGGCCAGTTCACCCTAAGTGCCGCCAGCAAGGCCCAGCGCCGCAGGTGCGGGCGGGTGCGCGCCGCCGCCGCACCCAAGGGCGCGGCGGGGAAAAGTCATCAGGCCGCCTGCAGCCCTGCGGGCTTGACCACTTTGGCGGCGGCCACCGCGCCGAAGAGGATTTCACCGGCCAGCTGGCCGCCCTCTTCAATCACCAGCTTGCCGTAGCGGATGGTGCCCGTGACCTTGCCGGTGGAATAAATCACCAGCTTCTGGCGCACCGTCAGGTTGCCATTGAATTCGCCGCGGATTTCGGCCACATCGATTTCGGCCGAGCCCTTGAAGGCGCCCTGCTCCGAAATCTGCATCACGCGGGAATCCATGGTCGCTTCGACCAGGCCTTCCACCACCAGCGTGTCGCAGTCGGTGATCTCAACGCCCTTGAGCTTGATGTTGGGCCCCACCGTCAGCTTGCTGCCGCCTTCGGACGCCGTGCTGGCGGCGCTTTCGGTCACAGGTTTGGCCGTGCTGGCAACCGTGGACGAAGAGTGCAACGTGCTCTGTGAAGCGGTGCTTGCCGTGCTGCCGTAGGCGCTGGCACTGCCTTGACGCAGGTTGGTGGGGGTCTCATTGTCTCGCTTGCCAAAAAACGGTGTTGCCATGTGACTTCCTTAAAAAAAACCGCATGGTACGTCTGCGAAATATGAAACCCTTCGCCCTTGTGCAAGAGAGGTAACGAAATTAATTCTTACATCCGTTGCCGCGGCGCGCGCCAGCCCGCCGTTCTGGCGGAGCCGCCGGGCCCTGCCAGGCATTTCGGCGCCCGCGCCGCATTGGATCACGCCCTCTGGCCGCGAGCCGGCTGCCGCCCCTGAGCGGCAATCCAGCGTCAGCCGTGAGGTCTGTCGCAGGTCGTTGCATATTTTTACCGGAGTTTTAAACTGGACTTCCCTTGATTCTCATCACGGAGGTTGCCATGGTTACCCTCAACCGTTGGCAGGACAGACTGGAAGTCGGCGCCGGTGTCTGGCTATGCCTTTCACCGCTGGTGCTGGGCTTGACGGAGGCGGCGGCATGGAGCGCCGTGATGGTTGGCATAGGCGTCATCATTCTGGCGTCCGAAGACCTGTTCCTGCCGACCCAGATTGAAGACTGGGGCAATACCTTGCTGGGCTTGGGCCTGATGGTGTCGCCCTGGGCCTGGAATTATGCGGACCACCAAGCGGCCATGATCAATGCCCTGCTCATAGGCTTGCTGATCACCCTGTTGTCCGGCTGGGCCCTTGAGCGCGCGCTCTACAGCAAGTTCAAGGAGTGGAGAGCCGCGCATAGTCACGCTCACAACTGAAAAGCTGACGTCACCAACTCTTCACCAGCCCGTCAAGCACCAGCCAGCAGCGCCGCGTTGCCGCCCGCCGTGGTGGCGACGTTCAGCGTCTGCTCGGCGCAAAGGCGCAAGAGCTAGTGCGCCCCGCCGGCTTTGGGGCCGGTGCCGCTCGGGCCTTCGCCACCAAAGGGCCGCACGCCCACGCTTGCATGGAGCGGCCACAGCATCAGGGACCGCCAGCCAAAGCCCTCACCGACAACCCGTAGGGATGCCTCGAAGGTGGGCGCTATGGTTTCAAATTTTGGCGTTACGCCCATTGCTCAAAATGCGTAACCCACCGTCAGCTTGACAACGACCGGATCGACTTTTACATCCAGCGTGCGCGTGATACCCGCCGACACCAGTGTCGCCGTGGTCTTGACCTTCACAGAGGACACGCTGCCATTCAAGGACCAACGCTCGTCAAACCGGTAAGTCGCTCCTGCGATGACCAGTGGCCCCACGAAGACTTCAGTGATCCAGTCGTGGGGCCGAGTGCTGCATCCAGCGCATTGGTGGATCGGGTCTGGACGAACTTCGTGTCAGAGTGCAAGTATCGGAGCCGTTGACCCCTCCGGCAAGTGCCGATTCCCGCTTTCCAAACCTGGTTTTGCGAGGCGGGTGCGCGCTTGCGGACACCGTCACAGGCCCGGCGCACCGTACATCGTCATCTCCCACTCGCCCGGTGCTTCATCGTGACGCAGGATGTAGCTGCTGCCGTCATCCCCCTGCACCTTGAAGTACCGATGGTCCGGCGCAAGCCAACGGTCGAGAATGGCCGTCACCTCGATGCGACGCTCGCCGAGATAGAAGGCGCGCGGCTCCTGTTCGCCGCGGTAGCCGGCATAGCACTCCACACGAATCCCCATCGCTTCATAATAAGCCACACCGTTTCAAGCTGCATTGAGCCTCGGCCTGCGTGCAAAGCCATGCCCATTGAATGTTCGGACTCGCGTTGGCGGCGCTGGCCTTGCTCAGCGCG
>CAZWDK010000163.1:3697-7113 GCA_964633095.1 uncultured Polaromonas sp.
CGTCCCACTGCCGCCCCCGCAGCGCCCACAACGAGCCAGACCACAGGACTGGCGGCATTGACCGGGCGATTGCAGGCCCATGTTCGCAAGCTGGCGGGCGAGATCGGCGAACGCAACGTGCACCACCCTCAGTCCCTGCGCGCCGCGGCGGACTACCTGCGCGCGCAATGGGCGTCACAGGGCTATCAGGTCGTGTCCCAGAACTACGAGGCCTACGGTGTGCGCAGCGAGAACATCGAGGTCACGCTGCCCGGCGCGAGCCGGCCGGAGCAGATCATCGTGATCGGGGCGCACTACGACTCGGTCAGCGGCAGCCCTGGCGCCAACGACAACGCCAGCGGCGTGGCCGCCCTGCTGGAACTCAGCCGGGCGCTGGCGCAGGCCAAGTCCATGAAATTGGCCCGCACCGTCCGCTTCGTCGCCTTCGTGAATGAAGAGTCGCCGTTCTTCGACCGCAGCGAAATGGGCAGCATGGTCTACGCCAGGGCGGCGCGTGCCCGTGGCGACGACATACGGCTGATGGTCTCGCTCGAGATGCTGGGCTACTACAGCGACGCGCCCGGCAGTCAGCGCTACCCGCCGCCGTTCGGATTTTTCTACCCGGACCGGGCCAATTTCATCGGCTTCGTGTCCAACTTCGCCTCCCGTCGCGAATTGCGCGACTGGGTGCAGGCCTTCCGCGCCCACTCGGATTTCCCGGCGGAATCGCTCGCCACATTCGAGTTCGTCCCGGGCGTCGCCTGGAGCGACCATCTCCCGTTCTGGCGCGAGGGCTATCCAGCGCTGATGGTCACCGACACCGCCTTCTACCGCTACGCCCACTATCACAGCCACCGGGACACGCCCGACCGGCTCAACTATGGCGCCATGGCGCGAGTCGTCACGGGACTGCAGGCGGCGCTGACCGCCATGGCGTCGCGGCCTGGCCGTTCCCAGTGAATGGCGAAAAAGGCGCTTCATTGTGGCGCGCGCTTCCTATAATGAAAGTCAGGGGCCGATCCCCATTGCCGGGATGGTTCCCGTTCCCCGCGCACCATCCTGCGGGTGCGCTCAGCACAATGGAGGTGTTCCATGGCTACCTACGTGATTCTCAGCCGTTTTTCTCCGGACGCATTCCGCGATCCGGGCGAATGCAGACAGTTGGCCGCGACAGTGGCCGAGAAAATCAAGCGCGGATGTCCCGGCGTCACCTGGAAGGATAGCTACGCCACGCTGGGGCGGTTCGATGTGGTCGATATCGTGGAGGCGGATGACATCAAGCAGGTTGAGAAGGCCGCCATGATCATCCGCGCCTATGGGCATTCGACAACCGAAACCTTGCAAGGCACGCCGTGGAACGAGTTCCTCGGTACGCTGTAACCGGCAAGCCGTCATCCTGCCTGGGAGGACGAAACCTCACCGCCCCGCCGTCGTGACCACCTGCCGGCACATCCCGCCCACCGGAGCCTGCATCAAGGCCGGGGAGCGGGAATGGCGCAGGGGGCACCGGGGAGGTCAAGATGCTGTTCAAAAATCGGGCGCAGGCCGCGCGCCTGCTGGCAGACGGGCTCGCTGGCTACAGCGGCAGCCATCCGTTGGTGCTCGCCATCCCACGCGGTGCTGTGCCGATGGCGAAGATCATCGCCGACCGCTTGGGCGGGGAGTTCGATGTGGTGCTGGTGCGCAAGCTCGGCGCGCCGGGCAATCGGGAATTTGCGGTCGGGGCGGTCGACGAGACCGGCTGGGTCTATCTCGCGCCCTGGGCACGCGAGACCGGCGCCGACGCCGCGTATGTTGAAGAGCAGAAGCAGATCGAGCTGGAGACCATGCGTCAGCGCCGCGCCCGGTATTCGCCGTTGCGCCCGCCGCGCGATCCGGCCGGCCGCGTCGTGATCGTCATCGACGACGGGCTGGCCACCGGCTCGACCATGATCGCGGCGCTCCATGCCTTGCGCGCCCAGCAGCCGAAAAAGCTGGTCTGTGCGGTCCCGGTGGCGCCGCCGGAGACCCTGGGCAAGGTCAAGCCCTACTGCGACGAGCTGATCTGCCTCGACGCGCCAGTGGATTTCCGTGCCGTCAGTCGGTTCTACCGGGATTTCGACCAGGTCGATGACGAGGAGGTGATCAGCCTGCTGCGCGCGGATCCTGCTGCGCCGTCCCGTCCAGCCAGCGGCTGAACCAATGGACGGCGTGGTGCGCCGCCTGCTCGAGCGTGCCGGGCTCCTCGAACAGATGGGAGGCGCCGGGCACGATGGCGAGCTCCTTTTCGCAGCCGCTGGGCCGGCCGTTTTCACTGCCGATCAGCGCGTACGCCTGGCGGTTGAGCTGCAGCACCACATGGTCGTCGCCGCCGACAATCAGCAGCGTCGGGCTGACCAGACGCCGCAGCGACTCGGCGCCGGCGAGATCGGGACGGCCGCCACGCGAGACGATGGCGCGAATCTCGTCGCCCAGCGTGGCCGCCGCGCAGATGCAGGCCGCCGCGCCGGTGCTGGCACCGTAGTAAGCAAGTGCCAGACCGGCGCATTCCGGCCGCTCCTTGAGCCAGTGGGTGGCCAGCAGCAGGCGCTGCGCGAGCAGCTCGATATTGAAGCGCGCGTCGGGGTGTTGGTCTTCCTGGCGCGTCAGCAGGTCGAACAGCAAGGTGGCGATGCCCTCGCGCTGCAGCGCCGCGGCGACATAGGTGTTGCGCGCGGATAGGCGGTTGCTGCCGCTGCCATGCGCCACTGCGACCACGCCGCGGGGATGTTCCGTCAAGCTCAGCGTGCCCGGCAGCCGTGCCGGGCCGGCCGGGATGTCTGCCGTGATCCGTTGTTGCCGCATGTTTTCACTCGGAATATGGGCTGCCGGCTTCATGCGGTTTGCGCATGCACGCGCACCGGGATCCGCCGCCGGCCGAAGGGGCCGGAGAAGGCTGCGTAGCGGCCGGGGATCGCCGTGCCGCAGTGGCCGCAGCGGCCGCTGGCGGTCACGTCATAGGCGAGGATCTCGTGCCAGTCGCGCACGATCAGCGGTTCGCCGCAGCCATGGCAGAAGGTCGTACCGCCCTCGAGGTCGTGCAGCACGTTGCCGGTATAGACATAGTGTAGGCCGTGGACGAGGGCAATCTCGCGCGCCCGCGTCAGTGTCGCCGGCGGTGTCGGCGGCGTGTCCGTCATCTTGTAATCCGGATGGAAGGCGGTGAAATGCAGCGGCACGTCGCTGCCGAGTTCGCGCTCGATCCAGCGGCATTCGGCCTCGATCTCCTGGTCCGAGTCGTTCTTGCCCGGGATCAGCAGGGTCGTGATCTCGAACCAGACCTCGGTCTCGTGCCTCAGATAGACCAGGGTGTCGAGCACCGGCTGCAGCCTGGCCCCGCACAGGCGGAAGTAGAAATCGTCGGTGAAGCCCTTCAGGTCGACGTTGGCCGCGTCCATCTTGGCGTAGAACTCGCGGCG
>CAZWDK010000164.1:0-2550 GCA_964633095.1 uncultured Polaromonas sp.
ATGCTTTCCTGGGGGCCGATCAGGGCTTGCAGCTTCGTGCTCTCGTTCATGGCGGATCTCCTGGGGTAGTGGGGTTTAACAAGGGAAGGGATAATTCAGGATGGTTCGGGACAGTCTGTGCAAGCAGTCTTCCCCTTCTTGCAAGTGCGGCGCAGCGCGTTCTTCGGCATATCGAGAAATGGCTTGCAGGCGCCGAGCTCCTTTGACACGGCCGGCGACGGCCCACCGCAACGCTGGTGCTGATGGTGTGAATTCATGACAAGCGATCCATCGCGGCTTTCAGCCACAAAATTTGCGCATCGCGCGCAGCCAGTTCCCGCCAACCAGCGCTGCAACGTCGTCGGCCGAATAGCCCCGGTCGAACAGGCCTTGCGTGAGGTTCGGCAGCTTGCGCACCGACTCCACGCCGATCGGGTAGGACTGGCGGCCGAAGGCCGACAGCGGGCCGAAGATGTCGGGACGGCGGGTGCGCCAGGTCACTACACTCGGCGATGCCACCACCGTGGCCTGATCCTGGAACGCCTCGACATAGTCCATGCCGATGCCCACATGTCCGACACCGACGAGCTTGACGAAGTGATCGAGGTGGTTGAGCAGGTCGTCCAGCGTCGGCGTGTCGTCCGACAGCGACTGCGGCAGGCCGCACACGCCGATCATCCCGCCCTTGGCGGCCATGGCCTTGACCGTGGCGTCGGTGGTGTTGCGGCCGTTGGCGCGCAGCGCGTCGCTGTTGGAGTGGGTGCACACCGGCGCGCGCGCCAGCGCGGCAGCCTCGGCGCGCGTGCGGTGGCCGCAGTGCGACAGGTCCAGCATGATGGGCAGCGTGTTGGCCACCTCGATCAATTCCTCGCCCAGGTAGGTCAGGCCCGCATCACGGCGCTCGCCGCAGCCGTCGCCGAACAGATTCGCCGTGGTGTAGGCCAGACCGAGGAAGCGCAGGCCCATGCGGACCATGGTCTCGAGGCGCCAGAACTGGTCCGAACTCTCCATCATGCTCGCGCCCTGGGTACCGATCACAATGCCGAGCTTGCCCCTCTCCTTGGCGGCCAGCACCTCGTCGGCGCTCTTGCACAGCATCAGCAACGGGCTCTTGTCGATCTTGGACAGGTGGCGCTCGAAGTTCTGCAGCGTCTTGTCCCAGCTCTCCTCCAGCGCGAAGGTCACGTTGGCGGCGTTGACGCCACCTTCGAGAACGCGCTGGGTGTATTTCTCGTCGAGCACATAGGCGATCGCGAGACCATCGAACACGAGGCTGGTTTCGTGGACGCGGCGCGTCTGGTCGTCAGCGATCAGGGCTTCGGTGGCATGGGCGGTAACGGACATGGGGAACTCCTGGGAAAATAGTCGGGTTGAAATCAGGCAGCGGCCTTCGCCGGTGCCGAAGAGTTGCCGGCCGCGCTCGGTGGCGAGGCGGTAAAACGCTGGATGTGAAAGGGTTCAATGGGCGTGCTGGTGGCGCCGGTATCGATCAGCTCGGCCATCACGTCGCCGACGCCGGGGCCGAGCTGGAAGCCATGCCCGCAGAAACCGAAGGCGTAGTACAGGCCACTGATGCGGGCACTGGGACCCATCACCGGCAGCTCATCGCGCAGATAGCCTTCGATGCCGCTCCATGTGCGCAGCACCTGCAGCTTGCCCAGGCCCGGCGCCAGCCGGCGCAGTTCGCGCAACTGGCGCAGCGTGTTCTCGGGCAGCACATAGGAACGCTTCAGGTCCGGGTAGGCCGGGCCGCGCAGACCGCCGCCGAACACGATGTTGCCGCGCTTGACCTGGCGGAAGTACACCACCTCGTGCGGCACCTTGGTCGACACACCTACCACCGGGATGATCCCGTAGGGCATCGGCTCGGTGACGCCCATCGTGGGCCCATGCGGCGTCATCGGCACCGGCTCGCCAAGGGCGGCAGAGAGCTTGTCGCCCCAGGCGCCGGCGCAGATCAGCGCCGCCGGGGCGCGCACCGTGCGGCCGTCAGCGGTGTGCACGCGGAAGTCCTCGCCTGCCTTCTCGACCGACAGCACCTCGCAGTTCTCGATCACCTGCGCGCCTTCGCGCCTGGCCGCACGGCCGAAGGCCGGCGCCGCCAGACGGGGGTTGGCATGGCCGTCATGGGGCGAGTACGAGCCACAGATCACCTCGGGGCCGAAAAACGGGAAGCGGCGGCGGAACTCGCTGCCGCCGACGATTTCGAGCTCGAGACCCCAGCCGCGGGCGTCGGTGGCATACTTTTCCACCACCGCGGCCTGCGCCTCGTCGTACACGCCACGCACATGGCCGGTGGCCAGGAATTCGGCGTCGTCGCCTATCAGTTCTTTCATCTGGCCCCAGATGGCGCGCGAACGGTGTGCCAATGGCAGCTGCGGCAGGAAGCGACCCTGCCTGCGCACGTTGCCGAAGTTCACGCCGCTGGCCTGCTGGCCGACCAGGCCGCGCTCGAGCAGGATCACCGAGCGGCCGCGCTTGCGCAGGAAGAAGGCGCTGGACGCGCCCATCAGGCCGGCGCCGATGATGACCACGTCGGCTCTCAAGTCTTGACCCATCATGCGTCTCCCG
>CAZWDK010000164.1:2650-6976 GCA_964633095.1 uncultured Polaromonas sp.
ATGGTTTCGCAGCGGCACACCACCGCAGCATCGGGCAGCGTGACCGCCTGTGCATGGGGCCACGGGAAGGCCTGAACCAGCCCTCGACGGAAACGGTCCATCTTTTCCAGCGTGCGGCGCAGCGCCGTCATCTTGTCCTGTGCCACCCGGTGGCCGAGGTCCGACAGCACGGCCAGCGCAGCCAGGCGGCCTGCGGCCTCGGCCCCGTCAGCGCCCAGGATGCGCGCACCGTCGCCGGCCAGATAGACCCCCGCCACGCTGCTGCGGCCATCGGCATCGATCCTGGGCAGCCACTGTCTCGACTCGGCGTCAAAGCGGAACTCGCACTGCGCCAGGTCGGCGAGCTGGGTTTCGGCGCGCAGGTGATAACCGAGGCTCACCGCATCGCAGTCGAAGCCCAGCTCGCGGCCCTTGCCATCACGCACCACCACGCCCTGCACGCCGGCCTGCGGCGTGCCCTTGATGCGCAACGGCGTCACGCCGCTGTGCACCGCGACGCCGGCCTTGCGTAGCGCGGAGGTCAACAGCATGCCCTTCATCAGCATGTCGGGCCGAGCCGCCAGCGCGGGCAAGGCACGCAGGCGCCGGCTAAAAGCCGAGGTGTCGAGCACGGCCAGCACCTTGGCGCCGGCCTTCACGTATTGCGAGGCCACCAGGTAAAGCAGCGGCCCCGTGCCCATGAAGACCACACGCCGGCCGATCGCGCAGGCTTGGGACTTGAGCGCAATCTGCGCCGCCCCGAGGCTGTAGCAGCCGGCCAGGTTCCAGCCTTCGACCGGCATCAGGCGGTCAGTGGCCCCACTGCACGCGACCAGCGCGTCATAGCGCAGCGCCTCCGTATGGGTGTGGTCATGCACCACGTGCAGGGTGCCTGCCGTCACGTTCCAGGCCAGCGTCTCGGGCCGGTAGTCAATCTTTGGACGCAGCGCTTCGAAGCTGCGGTGCAAGTCCTCGGCCTTGGCCGCTTCGGTGCCGTACAGCGCGGCATAGGCGCGCTTGAATTCTTCGGGCTGACGGCGGTAGATCTGCCCGCCGTCGCGGCGGCCTTCATCGATCAGGATGGGCTCGAGGCCAGCCTCGACTAGCGTCTGCGCGCATCGCACGCCCGCCGGCCCGGCGCCGACGATGATCACGCGTGCTTGGGCCATGACGCCTCCGGTGGGTGGGTGACAATGCGCAAGCCTTCGCGCACGACGGTGGTACAGGCGCGCAGCCGCTCACCCTGTTCGGTCCAGACCCAGCAGTCCTGGCAGGCGCCCATCAGGCAAAAGCCCGATCGCACGCCGTCGCCGAATTCAGAGTGGCGCAAATGACCGAGATGGCCGAGCAGCGCGATCATCAAGGTGTCACCTTCGAGCGCGCTGAGGGTGCGGCCGTCGGCCTGCAACCGGACCGGCGCGCGGGCCGTCTCGGCGAGGCGGATGAAACGCCCCGCGTTCATGCGGCGCTGCCGCGGTGGCTGTAAGGGAAGAAGTTCATGGGAATGATTCTGGACCGCGCCGGCGCCCGAGGCCAATATCAATTGTTGTGTAATGCCAAACCCTTGGTTATAGTGGCCGGGTCATGAACGCCCGCCAGCTTGAGGTCTTCCGCGCGATCATGCGCAACCGCTCATTGACCGCCGCCGCCGAGTCACTGCACGTCTCGCAGCCGGCGGTGAGCAAGGTGCTGCGCCACTTTGAGATGCAGATCGGCTACAGGCTGTTCGAACGCCTCGGCGGGCGACTGGTGCCGACGGCCGAGGCGCAACTGTTGTACCGCGACGCCGACCGCATATTTCGAGAGATCGTGGTGCTCCAGGGATTGTCGGACCGCATCCGCGACAAACAACTCGGCCTGCTGCGCATAGGCGCCAGCGCGCCGCCGACCTTTGCCTTGCTGCCGCATGCGATCGAGCGCTTCCGCCAGCGCAACCCCGAGCTGCGCGTTGTGCTGCAAACCCTGCCGGCAGAGGCCATCGACGAGCACATCCTGGTTGGTGACATCGATCTCGGCGTAACGATGCAGCAGTCGGGCGAACCGCAAATCCGTTGCCAGTCGCTGGGCAAGGCCGCCATCGTCGTGGTCATGCGCGACGACTCGCCGCTGGCCGATCTCAAGGTCGTCACGCCAGCCGATCTGGCCGGACAGACGCTGATCAGCTACGGCGTCAATACGCGGGTAGGCGCCTTGCTCGAAGTGGCATTTGCCGAAGCCGGCGTCGCGCGCCAGGTGCAGATTGAAATCTCGCTGTCGATAGGCGCTCTGCCCCTGGTACAGCGCGGACTCGGCGTGGCGCTCGTCGATGGACTGGTGCCGTGGACAAGCTACGGCGGACTCGAGGTGCGGCCGTTCCGCCCGGAAGTGTCGCTGGAGATCGTGCTGTCAACCAGCGCTCTGCGACCGCAGACACGCTATGGCCGCGAATTCGCGCGCGACCTGCGCGCTGCCGTGACCGAGCTGTCGCGACGCTGACGACCGTCCAACAAGCGTGGGCTGTCTCAGGCCTGAGCGAAACGCGCGATCGAGAACGCGGCGATCGGCGTGGAAGTGGCGCCGGTGGCCATGAGTTCGGCCATGGTCTCGCCCACGCCGGGGCTGATGGCAAAGCCTTCGCCATTGAAGCCGAAGGCGTAGTGCAGGCCCGGCACGCGCACGCTGGGCCCAAGCACCGGGCGGGCGTCGGCCACATAGCCCTCGATGCCGCTCCAGACGCGGATCAGTTGCACCCGCTCGAACGCCGGCACGAAACGGCGCAGTTCGCGGAACTGGCGCAGCGTGTTGTCGGGCCTGACGTAAGCGCGGATCGGGTCGGTGAATGCCGGGCCCTTGAGCCCACCGCCGAAGACGATGTTGCCGCGCGCGATCTGGCGGAAGTACAGGCCGTCTTCCTCGATGGGGGAGGACACGCCGATGGACGGGCCGATGGCATAGGGCAGGGGCTCGGTCACGCCCATTTGCGGGCCGCGCGCATCCATGGGCACGGGTTCGCCGAAGGCGCTGGCGAGGTGGCCGGACCAGGCGCCGGTGGCGATGAGCACCTGTGCGGCGCGGTAGCGCTCGCCATCGGCCGTGTGGGCGACGAAATCGCCGCCGTCTCTTTCAATGGAAAGGACCTCCTTGTTCTCCAGCACCTGCGCGCCCGCGCGGCGCGCGGCGCGGCCGAAGGCCGGGCCGGCCAGGCGTGGGTTGGCATGGCCATCCAGCGGCGACAGCGAACCCGCCACCACCTCCTTGCTGAAGAACCCGTAGCGCTCGCGCAGCATCCGGGCGCTCAGGATTTCCAGGTCCAGGCCGAGCGGGCGGGCGTCGTCGGCGTAGCGTTCGAGCTTGTCGGCCTGCTCGCCCGTGTAGCAGACTCGAAGGTGGCCCAGCGGCGCAAATTCGAGATCCTCGTCCAGCAGCTCGCGCACGCGACCCCAGACGGCGCGGGCGCGGTTGGCCAGCGGCATTTGCTCCAGCGCGCGGCCCTGGCGGCGCACATTGCCGAAGTTGGTGCCGCTGGCCTGGCGGCCGATCAGTTCGCGCTCCAGCAAGGTGACGCTGAGGCCGTGCTGCTGGCGCAGGAAGAAGGCGGTCGCGGTACCCATGAGGCCACCGCCGATGATGAGGACGTCGCTGCGGATCGGTTCTCGGCTCATAGGGCCCCCACATTTGCCGCCAAGGCGGCTGCACCGCCCCCCAAGGATGCGCGAGCTTGCTTGAAGCGGTTCTGCGCTGCGCTCATGACTGCAGCTCCCGCGCATCCATCAGCAGCGGCTTGACCGGCGCCTGCGCCCGCAACCGCCCCACTTGCTCGATGGGGATTCCAGCTGCCTGCGCCACCACTTCGGCGGCCGCGTGGCCGCAATAGCGGCCCTGGCAGCGGCCCATGCCGACGCGGCTGAAGGCCTTGGCGCGGTTGACTTCGTGGCTGTCCATCTCATGGACGCAGCGCCGCAGCTCGCCGGCGGTGACGGCCTCGCAGCGGCACAGCACGGCCTCGTCGGGCAATGCCGCTGCTTGCTGGTGCGGCCAGGGAAAGGCGCGTGCCAGGCCTTCGCGAAAAGCGTTCATGGTTGTCAGCGTGCGCCGCAGCGCGGGGGCCTCGGCGCTGAACCGCGCGCGCCCGCGTTCATGGCCCAGGTCGTGCAGTGCGGCCAGCGCCGCCAGGCGGCCCGCGGCTTCAGCGCCGTCGGCCCCCAGGATGCGCGCCCCGTCGCCCGCCAGGTAGACGCCGCGGCTGCTGCTGCGGCCGTCGGCGTCGATGCGCGGCAGCCATTGGCGGCTCACCGGCTCGAAGGCGAACTCGCAGCGCGCCAGGTCGGCGAGAACGTCAGCGACCGGCTGTGGCGAGGAAGACACCGG
>CAZWDK010000165.1:0-6944 GCA_964633095.1 uncultured Polaromonas sp.
GGGCATCACGTCATGGGTGTGTCACGCGGGCAGGTGTCGAACAAACCTAAACGAAAGCCGACCTCCATGGGCTCAAGCAGAATGATGGCAGTCAGTCTGGAAGTGGACCTTCGATTGCAGATACTGAATCGGCCGGTTCTGAGCGCCTGCAAACTTCCCCCGCCAACACGATAATTGGTTCATGCGAATCCTCCACACCATGCTGCGCGTTGGCAATCTCCAGCGCTCCATCGACTTCTACACCCAGGTGCTTGGCATGAAGCTGCTGCGCACCTCGGAAAACCAGCAATACAAGTACAGCCTGGCCTTTGTCGGCTATGAGGGCAACCCGGCGCAGGCCGAGATTGAGCTGACCTACAACTGGGGCACCGAAAGCTATGAGCTGGGCACGGCCTACGGCCACATTGCGCTGGGCGTGCCGGATGTCTATGCGGCCTGCGAAAAAATCAGGGCGGCGGGTGGCAACGTCACGCGCGAAGCCGGCCCGGTCAAGGGTGGCTCCACCGTGATTGCCTTTGTCACCGACCCGGACGGCTACAAGATTGAGTTGATCCAGCGCGCCGAAGGTGGTGCTGGTGCTGGCTTGCGCTGAGGCCTGCAGCGCTTGCTACATTTTCGCTACTGTTTCAATAGCTGCCTGCGCCCGTATTTGTTGGACTGCAGGCCGATTTAAACATTAAACCAGCGCATGAGCAGCCCCCAGTTCAGGCCGCCTGCCGCTGCAGCTGGCAGGCCTGCTGCGCCAGCGCCGTCACCTGGGCCCAGTCGCCGCGCGCCAGCGCATCGGCCGGCGTGAGCCAGGAACCGCCCACGCAGACCACATTGGACAGCGCCAGGAATTCGGCCGCATTGGCCATGGACACGCCACCGGTCGGGCAAAAGCGCACGTCGCCAAACGGTCCGCCCCAGGCCTTGAGCATGGCCGGTCCACCGGCTTGCATCGCCGGGAAAAACTTGAGCTCGGTCAGCCCGTCTTCCTGCGCCATCATGATCTCGCTGCCTGTGGCCACGCCGGGCAACAGCGGCAAACCCAGATCACGGCAGGCCTGGCCCACCGCATGGGTGTAGCCGGGGCTCACGGCAAAGCGGGCACCGGCCATGGCGCAGGCCTGGGCATCGGCGGCACTGCGCACGGTGCCGGCGCCGGCCACGGCCTCGGGCACCTCGCGCGCAATCGCTTCAATGCAGGCCAGCGCCTGCGGCGTGCGCAAGGTCACCTCCAGCATGCGGATACCACCCGCCACCAGCGCGCGCGCCAGCAGCACCGCCTGCTTGACGTCATTCAGCACAATCACCGGAATCACCGGCGCATCGCGCATGACCTGCAAAGCAGTCAATTTTTCGTTCAGGTTCAAAGTTACATCCACGACAAAGCTCCTTCTTCAGCCTTCAGCGCGCGCTCGCGCATGCCGGCAAACAATTCCCGCCCCATGCCGATGCCATTGCCCTGGCGCAAGGCTGGCGGCATGCTGTCCGCCTGGCGTGCGGCCCATTCGGCCTCGGGAACGACCACCCGCAGCTCGCCGGTGACCGCATCGAGCCGTATCACATCACCGTCACGCACCTTGGCCAGCGGGCCACCGGCGGCCGCTTCGGGCGACACATGGATGGCGGCAGGCACTTTGCCCGATGCGCCACTCATGCGGCCGTCGGTCACCAGCGCCACTTTAAAACCCTTGCCCTGCAACACCGCCAGCGGCGGCGTGAGCTTGTGCAGCTCCGGCATGCCGTTGGCCTGCGGGCCCTGCCAGCGCACCACGCACACCACGTCGCGCTCCAGCTCACCGGCGCCGAAGGCCAGGTGCAAGGCCTCCTGCGAATCAAACACCCGGGCCGGCGCCTCGATCACATGGCGGTCATCGGGCACGGCCGACACCTTGATCACGCTGCGGCCCAGGTTGCCCTGCAGCAGCTTGAGTCCGCCGGTGGGGCTGAACGGTCTGGCGGCGGGCCGCACGATGCTGTCGTCCTTGGAGACGCCCGCGTCCATCCAGGCCAGTGCGTTGCCCGCCAGCGCGGGCTCGCGGGTGTACTCACGGATGCCGCCTTCGCGCACGGTCAGCACGTCTTCGTGCATGAAACCCGCGTCCAGCAGTTCGCGAATGACGAAGCCGGTGCCGCCGGCCGCCTGGAACTGGTTCACATCGGCGCTGCCATTGGGATACACATGGGCCAGCGTCGGCACCACCTCGGACAAGTCGGAAAAATCATTCCAGTCAATCACGATGCCGGCCGAATGCGCCACGGCGACCCAGTGGATCAGGTGGTTGGTCGAGCCGCCGGTGGCCAGCAGCGCCACCATGGCATTGACGATGGCTTTTTCATCGACGATGTGGCCGATAGGCGCAAAGCGTCTTGACTTGACGATGCCCAGCGCGGTGCGCGCCGCTTCGCGCGTCAATTCTTCGCGCAAGGCCCCGCCGGGCGCGACAAATGCCGTGCCGGGCACATGCAGGCCCATGGCCTCGAGCAGCAGCTGGTTGCTGTTGGCCGTACCATAAAAAGTGCAGGTGCCGGGGCTGTGGTAGGACTTGAGTTCGGCCTCAAGCAGGCCCTCACGGCCGACCAGGCCTTGCGCCGCCTGCTCGCGCACGCGGGCTTTTTCCTTGTTGGGCAGGCCCGAGGGCATGGGCCCGGCCGGCACAAACACCGTGGGCAAGTGGCCGAAATGCAGCGCGCCTATCAACAGGCCCGGCACGATCTTGTCGCACACGCCGAGCAGCAGCGCGGCATCAAACATGTCGTGCGACAGCGCCACGGCCGTCGCCATGGCAATCACATCGCGGCTGAACAGGCTGAGCTCCATGCCGGCCGTGCCCTGGGTCACGCCATCGCACATGGCCGGCACGCCACCGGCCACCTGCGCGTTGGCGCCCTGCTTGCGTGCCTCGTCCTTGATCAGCGCCGGGTAGGCTTGCAGCGGCGCATGGGCCGACAGCATGTCGTTGTAGGCGGTGACGATGCCGATGTTGGGAGCGCGCTGGGTCACGACCTTGAAGCGGTCATCGAGCGGAATGCCGGCCACGGCATGCGCCAGGTTGGCGCAGCCCATGCGGTCCATGCTCGGCTCGCGCGTGGCCGCCGCCTGCAACTGCTGCAGATAGGCACTGCGGGTGGGACGGCTGCGCTCTATGATGCGCGCCGTGATGCTTGCGACGGTGGGATGAAGGGTCATGGTTGGCAAACTCTCAGGTCATGTAACTTTATTACAGACTCCATGGTAACCGGTTACCAGCACCTTTGGCGCGCTCAGGGTTACGACCCGGTTACCAAACTCGAGCCCCAGGCAAGCCCACTGCAAGCCTGGCGCCGGCCGTTTACTGCAGGCTGATTTCCACGCGCCGCGCTTCGGCTTCGCTGCCATTGCCGAGCATTTGCTCGGGTTTTTTGAGTTCTATCTGCTCTGGGCTGACGCCCGCGGTCTTCAGGGCATCACGCACCGCCTCGGCACGCTGGCGCGCCAGCGCGGCATTTTTGGCGGCGTCACCGGTGGCATCGTGAAAGCCCGATATCACCAGCTTGCGGCCGGCCTTGGCGCCCTTGACCACATCGGCCAGGGCCTCGCCCGCACCCGCCGCCAGCTCGGCCTTGCCGGAGGCAAAGTAAAATTTCACCACGCCGTTTTCGACCTTCACGCTGGCCGCATCGGAAGCCGCCTGTGCGGCGCTCTGGGGGCTATTTTCGGCCGGGCCGGCGGCGGGCGCTGCCAGCACAGGCGCGGGGGCGGCGCTGGACGCGGCAGCGGGCGCCGTTTTCACGGCAGCAACGCGCTGGCGGTAGACACTGCCGCCAACCACCGTCGCAACCAGCAGCGCCACCACGCCAAAAATCACCACCAATGCCGCGCCTTGGTGAGCATCATCCTGAGAAAACATGGCTTGCCCTCTTTAAAAAAATTGAGCTCATTGTAAAGTCGGGCTGTGAAAAATTCAGCCAATACCCGCCCCGTGCCAAGCCCCGAGTCGCTCGCCCTTCGCAACCCGGCGCACATGCTCGAGGCCGTCATGCGCGAATGGGGAGGCCCAGACGGAGGGGGTGGCGATCTGTGGATTTTTGCCTATGCCTCGCTGATCTGGCGGCCCGAGTTCGAGTTTGCCGAAGAGCGTTTTGCCACCCTGCACGGCTACCACCGCGCGCTGAAGATGTGGAGCCGCGTCAACCGCGGCACGCCGGAATGCCCGGGCCTGGTGTTCGGGCTGCTGCACGGCGGCAGCTGCAAGGGCATGGCCTTTCGCATCCTGCAGGCGCGCGTGGCCGCCGCCCTGCCCGCCCTGTGGGATCGGGAAATGCCCAACGGCGTCTACGACCCCAAGTGGCTGCGCTGCCGGACCGCGCTGGGCGACGTGCGGGCGCTGGCCTTCACCCTGTCCAAGCGCAGCCCCAGCCACACCGGCGTGCTCAGCGAGGACCACTACCGGCAGATTTTTTCAGACTCGTGCGGGCGCTACGGCACCACCCGCGACTACGCCCAGTTGACCTACGACAAGCTGCACACCCTGGGCATTCATGATCACGCGCTGGGCAAACTGCTCGCGCTGGTTAGCGATTGAGCAGCATTTCCGCGCGCTGCAGGTCGTCCAGCGTGTCAATGTCAGTCACGGTGCCGGCGTCATCGGTTTCCACAAACGCTACAGAATTGATAGCTTCCTGCGCCCGCACTATCTGGGCTGCGCCCTGATCTCCCTTTAAAAGCAAGAGCTCGGGGCCGCACGCCACCGAAAACCGCACCGGATGCCCGCGCTGGCCCTGGTACAGCGGCACCGTGACAGCGCTGGGCGGCGCCAACGCTATCCTGCGCAGGGTCTCGCTGCGAATCAGCGGCAAGTCAGCTGGCAAAATCAACCAGCCCGCAGTACCCGAAACACCTGTTGTAGCCCTGACACCGGCTGCGATGGAGTCCCCCATGCCAGGATTTGCAGCATCGGGCAGCACCACATGGTGCGGCAAACCGCTGGCCTGCACGGCCTCCAGCACATGGTCGAGCACGCGCTTGCCGGCCAGCAGGGCCTGGAGTTTGTGCACGCTGCCTCCTGACGCGGCAAAGCGCTCGCCGCGGCCGGCGGCCAGAACAATCACAACGGGCAGGCTGGACATGGGCAGGGGTCTTGAAGTGGGGTTGGGTGGGACAGGACGTGAGCAATCTCTATACTTCCAGTATGTCAGAGCCCACCTCCTCCATCGCCAATCTCCGCAAAAGCTACGAGCGCGCCGAACTCAATGAAGACGCCTCACAGGCCGACCCCCTGAAGCAGTTCGACCAATGGCTGAACGAAGCCATCAACGCGCAGGTGCCCGAACCGAACGCCATGACGCTGGCCACCGTGGCCAGCAACCTGCGGCCCTCGACGCGCATCGTGCTGATCAAGGGCTATGACACACGCGGCATTGTCTGGTTCACCAATTACGACAGCCGCAAGGGCCATGAACTGGCCGGCAACCCCTACGCCGCGCTGCAGTTTCACTGGGTCGAGCTGGAACGCGTGGTGCGCATCGAAGGCGTGGTTGAAAAGGTGTCCGACGCGGAAAGCGACGCCTACTTCAACAGCCGGCCGCTCGATTCGCGCATAGGCGCCTGGGCCAGCCCGCAAAGCGAGGTGATCGCCAGCCGCAGCGTGCTGGTCACGAATGCCGCCAAGTACGGCGCCAAATTCCTGTTGCAACCACCGCGCCCGCCGCACTGGGGCGGCTACCGCTTGAAGCCCGACAACTGGCAATTCTGGCAAGGCCGCAAGAGCCGGCTGCATGACCGCCTGCGCTACACGCTGCAGGACGACGCCAGCTGGTTGCGCGAGCGCCTGGCGCCCTAAACCGCCAGCGGCCCCAGCCGCGCTATGGCCTGATGTTGCACCGCCTGGAGCTGTTCGGCGCTGAGCAGATCCGGCGCAATCTCGGCCAGCGGCACCAGCACAAAGGCGCGCTGCAGCATGCGCGGGTGCGGCAGCGTCAGCCGCTCCGAATCCATGCGGGCGCTGCCGTAGAGCAGCAAGTCCAGGTCCAGCGTGCGCGGCGCATTGCGGTACGGCCTTTCGCGGCCGGCCGCTTGTTCGATCTGCTGCAAATGGGCCAGCAATACCGGCGCGGCGAGGCTGGTTTCCACCTCGACGACGGCATTGAGGTAGTCATCGCCGGGCGCGCGGCCAGCCTCGGCCTCCAGCGGCGCGGTTTGGTAAAGGCTGGATTTTTGGCGGACCTGCGTCAGCGGCAGGTCATTGATGGCTTTGACGGCCAGCCCAAGCGCCGCAGCCGCATCGCCGAGGTTGGCGCCCAGGGCAATGTAGGCACTGACCATGCGGTTAATCGAGGCCAGGCGCCGTGTCCGGCGAAGGCTGATCGCTGGCGCCGCTTGCGCGGTTCACGGGCTTGCGGCGGCGACGGCGCTTTTTGGCCGGAGCCATGTCGCCCGGCTCTGAAAAAGTTTCAGCCGACGCGGCCTGCACTGGCGCGGCGGACGCGACGTCCGCGCCCGCCGCCGCATCCTGCCGCTTGACGCGGACGCGCGGCGCCTGCGGCTTTTGCAGTTGCGCCTGGCGCACCGCTTCAATCATGGCGTGGCGCTCGTCGTCATAGGCGGTGCTGAACTTTTCCCACCACTCGGCCAGCTCGGTCTCGATTTCACCGGTTTGTGCGCGCAGGCGCAAAAAATCAAAGCCGGCACGAAAGCGCGGTTGCTCCAGCAGCGAGTAAGGCGAGCTGCCGACGCGCTTTTCAAAGCGCGGCTGCATGGTCCAGATCTCGCGCATGTCGGTGCCCAGCTTGCCGCGGCCCGAGACATCGCCAATCTTGGCGTTAAAGGCATCATCAATCGCATCCTGCAGCGCCGGCATGAGATGCTCGCCGCGCTTGCGCCTGCGCGCCCAGCCCTCGCGCACATCGGACCAGAGCACGCAGGACAGCAAAAAGCTGGGCGCCACCGGCTTGCCTTCGCCAACGCGGCGGTCGGTGTC
>CAZWDK010000166.1:0-6855 GCA_964633095.1 uncultured Polaromonas sp.
GAATTTGACGACGTGGTGGCCGGTTACAAGGACTTCATGATCCTGAACAACCTGTCGTTCAAGGTCAGGCGCGGCTCCATCACCTTGCTGCTGGGCCCCAATGGCGCGGGCAAGTCCACCGTGCTGAAAACCCTGTTCGGCCTGCTCAAGCCGCGCCAGGGCCGCATCCTGCTCGATGGGGTGGACATCGCCGGTGCCAGCCAGAAGGAGCTGCTGGCCAAGGGCATCGCCTTTGTGCCGCAGGGGCGCAACCTGTTTGGCCAGCTCACTGTTTGGCAGAACCTGGAGCTGGGCGGCATCACGCTGGGCAGCAAGACCACGCATGAGCGCATTCCCGAGGTGCTGGAGTTCTTCCCGCGCGTCAAGGAGCGGCTGCACTCGCAGGCCTCGGCCCTGTCCGGCGGCGAGCAAAAGCAGCTGGAGGTCGGCCGCGCCCTGCTGCTGCGCCCCAAGGTGCTGCTGATCGACGAGCCCTCGATTGGCCTGTCGCCCATGGTGGTGCAGGATGTGTTCAAGCTGCTGCAAAAGCTGGCAGCCCAGGGCACGACGGTGCTGATGGTGGAGCAAAACGTCAAGAGCGCGCTCAAAATGGCGGATGACGCGATTGCGCTGGAGTCGGGCCAGTTGGTGCTGCACAAAAAAGCCTCCGAGCTGCTGGCCGACCCGAATATCGAGCGGCTGTTTCTGGGAGGCGGGCATGTGCCCGGCGCCACGGTCGCAGCGCCTGCAAGCCAGCGCCCCTGAATTTTCAACCTACCGAACCGGAGAACATCCATGAGCACCCAAGCCCAGGCGCCAGCCGCCGACCGGGAAGCCATTCTTGACACTGCCAACCCGCTGGGGATGGACGGCATCGAGTTCATCGAATACACCACCTCCAAGCCGCAGGCCTTGGGCCAGGTGCTGGAGATGATGGGCTTTCGCCCGGTCGCACGGCATCGCTCGCGCGAGGTGCTGCTGTACCGGCAGGGCGGCATCAACGTGATCGTCAATGCCCATGTTCCGGCCCTGCCCGACGGCGCCGCACCGACCGACAAACCGGTGATTGCCGCCGTGGCGCTGCGCGTGCGCGATGCCGCGGCCGCCTACCGCCGTGCGCTGGAGCGCGGGGCCTGGGCCGTGCCCTCACGTGTGGAGGTGATGGAGCTGAATATTCCCGCCATTCATGGCGTGGGCAAGAGCCGCATCTATTTTGTCGATCGCTACGACAAGTTTTCCATTTACGACGTGGACTTCGTGCCGATTCCCACCGTCGATCCCAAGCCGCCGGCACTGGCCGGGCTGCATTTTTTCGGCATCGTGCAATACATAGGCAATGACCGCACCGAAGACTGGGCCGAGTTTTACCGCGAGCTGTTTGGCTTTACCGAGCTGCCCGACGAGCAGCGTTTCGGCATCCTGCCCAAGGGCCGGATTCTGCGCAGCCCGGGCCCGGTTTCGTCGCAGTTTTACCTGCAGCTGATCGAGCCCGAGGCCAGCGTGCTGGATGTGGAGGGCGACGAAGGCCTGCAGCGCATTGGCCTGGGCAGCGCCGACGTGCTGCAGGCGGTGGCCGAGCTGCGCCAGCGCGGCGTGGAATTTGTCGAGTCACGCGGCGTGCATACGGAAGACCGCGGCGCCCTGAGCAAAACCTGGCTGGGCAGCGTGAGTTTTGAGCTGGTGCATGACCAGCGCGGTTGACAGGCGGGCAGCATCATGAGCCACTACAGCGGAAACATCGACGATTTCGGGATGGACACCATCTCGCTGGCGGGCCCCCTCGAGGCCAAGCTCAAGGCCGTGCGCGAGGCCGGTTTCACCCAGATCATGCTGGCCGCCAGAGACCTGGTGGGCCACCCCGACGGCCTGGAGGCCGCCATCGCCGCAGTGCGTGGCAGCGGTTTGCGCGTCACGGGTTTTCAGGTCTTGCGCGACTTCGAGGGGCTGTCCGGGCATTTGCATGACTACAAGATGGACATCGCCAAGTCCATGCTGGAGATGTGCCACGCGCTGGACTGCCGCCTGCTGCTGGTCTGCTCGTCGACCTCGGTGCACGCCAGCAGCGACACCCAGGCGCTGGTCCGGGACCTGCGCAAGCTGGCCATGCTGGCCATTCCCATGCGCATCAGGATCGCCTACGAGGCCCTGTCCTGGGGCCGCACCGTCAACGAGTTTCCGCAGGCCTGGGACATTGTCTGCCGGGCCGACATGCCCAACCTCGGCCTGGGCTTTGACTCCTTCCACATGTTTGCGACCAACACCCCGCTCGATGAGCTGGACATGCTGGACCCCGACAAGGTGTTTCTGGTGCAGCTGGCCGACTTCATGTGGACCGAAATCAAGTCGGTCGAGGAGCGCATTGCCACGGCCCGGCATTTCCGCGTGTTTCCCGGGGAAGGGGTGCACAGCGAGGCGCTGGCGGCCCTGGTGACCAAGCTGCACAGCCTGGGTTACCGCGGCGACTACAGCTTTGAGGTGTTCAATGACGACTACCAGCAGATGCCCTTGCCCACCGTGGCCCAGCGCGCCTGGCGTTCGGCCCTGTGGCTGGGCGAAGACGTGCTGCGGCGCTCCGTGCCGCTGCCCAACCAGATCCGGCTGAAACGATGATGCCCCCACGCTCGCCACTTCATGGACTTCGCCCCTCCCGAGGGGGCGCATTTTTCCTGAAGATGGCCCTGCGGAAAAGCATCCATCATTGTTTTTGAAAAGAAATCCATCGCATGAGCAGTATTTTTGAAGGTTTTTTGTCCACCTCCGAAATCCTGGAGGCCTTCAGCGAGCGCCATTTCCTGGAGGCCATGCTGCGCTTCGAAGCCTCGCTGGCGCGCGCGCAGGCCAGCGTCGGCCTGATCCCCGAGGCGGCGGCCCAGTCCATCATCGGCACCTGCAAGGTCGAGCTGTTCGATGTGGCGAAAATCGTGCGCGAAAGCGGGCGGGCCGGCAGCATTGCCATTCCGTTGGTCAAAAGCCTGAAGGAGACCGTGGGCCTGTTCAACCAGGAGGCCGCCGGTTTTGTGCATTTCGGCTCTACCTCCCAGGATGTGATCGACAGCGCGCTGGCCCTGGTCACGCGCAGAGCCTTGACCCTGATTGAAGCGGATGTGGGCAAGGCGGTGTCTGCCTTGCTGGCGCTGGCCGAGCGCCATGCCGACCAGCCCGTGCTGGCGCGCACCCTGATGCAGCCGGCCTCGGTGACCAGCTTTGGTTTGAAATGTGCGGGCTGGGCCGCGCCGCTGCTGCGCAGCCTGCAGCGCCTGCAGGCAAGCGCTGGCAATGCCTTGAGCGTGCAGCTGGGCGGCGCCGTGGGAACCCTGGCGCAGATGAAGAAAAATGGCAAGGATTGGGGCCCGCAGGTGAGGGCCCTGATGGCGGCTGATCTCAAGCTCAGGGCACCGTCCGCCGCCTGGCACACGCAGCGTGATGAATGGGTGGCGCTGGGTTGCGAGCTGGGGCTGCTGGTCGGCAGCCTGGGCAAAGTCGCCAGGGACATTTCGCTGCTGGGCCAGTATGAAGTGGGCGAGGTCGCCGAGCCGACCGAGGCGGGGCGCGGCGGCTCGTCGGCCATGCCGCACAAACGCAACCCGGTTGCCTGCATGGTGGCGCTGGCCGCCGCGCAGCGGGCGCCGCAGCGCGTCGCCGCCTTGCTGGCCGCGATGCCGCAGGAGCATGAACGCGCGCTGGGCAACTGGCAGGCCGAACTGGCCGAATGGCCGGGCCTGCTGATGTCGGCGCATGGCTCGGCCCGCGCCATGGCGCAGGCGCTGCCCGGCCTGCAGGTTGACACGCAGCGCATGCGTGCCAACATGGATGGCTTGCGCGCCATGTTGCCGCAGGAAGCCGCCGATGAATGGTTCAACCCCGCGCTGGCGCTGCAGGCCGCCGAACAGACGCACGCGCAGGTCGCCATGTTGCGCAGCGGGCTGGCGGCTTTGAACCAGGCCACGGAAACCCACACAACGAAAGGAATGCCATGAACATGAGTGACTACGACAAGGGCATGGTCAATCGCCGCCGCGTGCTGGGCGATGCCTGGGTCGATAAATCCACGGCCAACCTCAATGCCTTCAATGCGGAATTCCAGGACCTGATCACGCGTTATGCGTGGAATGAAGTCTGGGGCCGCCCGGCCTTTGGCGACAAGACACGGCGCTTGATGGTGCTGTCCACCATGATCGCCCTGAAAGCCTATGAGGAGTTTGGCCTGCATGTGCGCGCCGGGCTGGAGGGGCCGCCAGAATCGCGGCTGACACCCGAGGACATCAAGGAGGTCATCCTGCAGGCGGCCATTTACTGCGGCGTGCCGGCGGCCAACCACGCGTTTTCGGTGGCGGGCGACATCCTGCGCGAAAAAGGCCTGCTGCCCGCCAAGCCTTGACAGCCGACCAAGACAACAAGTTCTAAAAATCCTGAAATGCCGATCAACGAAAAAACCGTGATGAAAAAACCAGGGCTGCATTGGGTCAAGGAGGGCCGGGGGCCCATGGTGGTGCTCAGCCACGCGCTGGGTTGCGATCTCAGCATGTGGGACGGCGTGGCCGCGCTGCTGGCAAGCCGCTACAGCGTGCTGCGCTATGACCACCGCGGCCATGGCCGGTCGCAGGCGCCGGCCGGGCCCTACACCATGGCCATGCTGGCGGACGATGCGGCCGGCCTGATTGCAGAACAGGCGGTGGGCCCGGTGCATTTTGTCGGCCTGAGCATGGGCGGCATGACGGCGCAGGCGCTGGCCGCCGCGCAGCCACAGCTGCTCAACAGCATCGTCATCGCCAATGCGGCCAGCTGCTACGACGGGGCGGCGCGCGCCTTGTGGCAGGCCCGCGTCGACACCGTGCTGGGCCAGGGTGTTGCCGCCATTGCCGAAGGCGCCATGCAGCGCTGGTTCACCCCGGAATTCAGGGCCGACGAGGCGAATGGCGGCGCGCAGCGTGTGGCCGCCCTGCGCCTGCAGCTGGAAAAAACCGACGCCGCCGCCTACGCCGCGAGCTGCGAGGCGGTGGCCCAGATCGACTTTCGCGCCAGCAACCGCCGCATCCGGTGCCCGGCGCTGGTCATTGCCGGCATGCGCGATGAGGCCACGCCGCTGGCCATGTCCGAGGCGATTTGCCACAGCATCGAGGGTGCGCAGTTGCGCACGCTGGACGCCGCCCACCTGAGCGCGGTCGAGCAGCCGCAGGCGTTTGCCCAATGCCTGCAGGAATTTTTTGAGCGGCTTCAGTAGGTTTTTTTGTTTGACCGGGTACTTCTGCCTGGCTTTGAGCAGGGTCGATAATTGCCTTCAATTGCAACCGACTGAACAGAAAGATACCGCCATGAAAACAGCCCTGGTCCTGAACGGCCCCAACCTCAACCTGCTGGGTACGCGCGAACCCGCCGTGTACGGCTCGCAAACGCTGGCCGATGTGGAGGCCTTGTGCGCCAAGGCCTGTGCCGCGCACGGCCTGCAGCTCGACTTTCGCCAGAGCAACCACGAAGGCGTGCTGATTGACGCGATTCATGAGGCCGGGCGGGCCCAGGCGGCCGGCACGCTGGCGGGCGTGGTGCTCAATGCCGGTGCCTACACCCACACCAGCGTCGCCCTGCATGACGCCATCAAGGGCGCGGGCGTGACGCTGATCGAGCTGCACATCAGCAACGTCCATGCGCGCGAGGCGTTTCGCCACCATTCCTACATCTCGCCGGCCGCCAAGGCGGTGATGGCCGGCTTTGGCGTGAAGGGTTATGCGCTGGCCATCGCCGGCCTGGCCGAAATGGCCCAGCCCGCCTGATGAGCGCTGCGAGGCGCTGAAGCATGGCCGCTCTCCCGAAGTTTCCGCTGGACGAACGCGAGGTGGAATTCAGCGCCATCCGGGCCCAGGGCGCGGGCGGGCAAAACGTCAACAAGGTGTCGAGCGCGGTGCATCTGCGTTTTGACATTGCGGCCTCTTCGCTGCCCGACGAAGTCAAAGGCCGGCTGCTGGCGCTGCCTGACAGCCGCATTACGCTGGAAGGCGTCTTCGTCCTGAAGGCGCAACAGCATCGCACCCAGGAGATGAACCGCGCCGATGCCTTGCTGCGGCTGCAGGAGGTCATCGACAGCGTTGCCGTGCCGCCCAAACCAAGGCGGGCCACCAAGCCGACCTATGGGTCCAGACAGCGGCGCCTGGCCGGAAAAAGCCAGCGCTCGGAAATCAAAAGCCTGCGTGGCAAGGTGAATGACTGAGTGGCACGGGCCCGGCCAGGGCCTGGGGCTGCTTATTTGCATGTTTTCGGGTTGCAGCCCTTGCTGTCAGGGCGCTGCCAGCTATTGAAATCATAGTGATCCGGGTGCGCGGTGGCCCGAAAGTCACCAGGCCGCTTGCGCATCCGCCGGGAGAACCCCATGTTGTCATTTCGCTTCAGACCCCGGCTGCTGCCATGCGCCATGGCCGTCGCTGCGCTGGCGCCGGCCATGGCGCAGGAGATTCCGCAGAATCTTTTCAACGACCCCTTCGAGCAGCTGAGTGCCGACCTGGCAAACTGCCCCGAACCCGTGGGGCCGCGCCAGCTCGAGTCCAGCCGGGGCCGGATCGCCCATGGGCGCATAGAGCGCGGAACGACTTGCTGGCTGGCCGGGCGTTGCCGGCTGCCCAATTCTTACCGCTATGACCCGGAAATCGCGGCGGTGCTGCTGCCCCGGTTGAGGGCTTCCGCGGCCCTGAAGGGGACGACCCTGTGGGTGTACTTTTGGGCGCGCAATGTGTTCATTCAAGGCTGCGCCGACGACGCGCAAAAAATCCAGGTCCTGGAGGCGATTGCTCGGGAGCATCCCGATGTCTTCACCGTCGTGCCCGCCGTGCGCATCGGGGAGGGCGCCGAATTGCCCTACGAGCGCATGCCCTGACCGGATGTCCTAGT
>CAZWDK010000167.1:0-6828 GCA_964633095.1 uncultured Polaromonas sp.
GTGGGCGTGAACAGCGACCAGGTCTTGTTGAGCTTGTCGTTGACGGCCAGGTTGTGCTGGTTGGCTTCGCGAAAGCGCTGGGCCTCGCGCTTTTCCTGCGCGAAGGCCTTGACCACGCGAATGCCGGGAATCGTGTCCGCCAGCACATTGGTCACTTCGGACCAGACCCGGTCGATTTTTTCAAAACCGGTGCGCAGCTTGTCACGCACCACATGAATCATCCAGGCGATAAAGGGCAGGGGCAGCAAGGTCACCAGGGCCAGCCAGGGGTTGATGGAAACCAAAATCGTGGCCGTCATGATGATCATCAGCACATCGGTGGCAAAGTCCAGCGCGTGCAGCGAGAGGAACACGCAGATGCGGTCCGTCTCGGAGCCGATCCGCGACATCAGGTCGCCGGTGCGCTTGCCGCCAAAGTAGTCCAGCGAGAGTTCCAGCAGATGGTCAAAAGTGGCGGTGCGCAGGTCGGCGCCTATGCGTTCGGACACCAGCGCCAGCAGATAGGTGCGTGCCCAGTTCAGGGCCCAGCCCAGCACCGCCGCACCGAGCAGGCCGCCCAGAATCGCCATGACTTTCCAGGGCTCGATCTGCTGCCCGTTCTGGAACGGAATCAGGATATCGTCCATCAGCGGAATGGTCAGGTAGGGCGGCACCAGCGTGGCCGCGGTGGAGGCCAGCGTCAGCAGAAAACCGGCCAGCAACTGGTGGCGGTAGGGCCGGGCAAAGCGCCACAGTCGCAGCAGCACCCAAGTGGACGGCGGCGTGTGCAACTCGCGGGCGCAGGCCGGGCATTCCTCGCTGTCGGGCGGCAGCGGCAGATCGCACTCGGGGCACAGGCCGGTTGGCAAGCCGCCATCGTCAATCGGGCCGGCCTTTTGCTGCTGCGCAAACAGCCGCATCAGGCGCAGCGCCTGCACATTGGCACCCAGGGTAAAGCGCCAGCTGGCCAGCCGTTGGCCGGCCTTCAGCAGCTCCAGCGTGCCCACGCCGGCATGGTCAAAATGGCGCAACTCCAGCCCCGGCAGCGGGGCGGCAGCGGTGTCCAAAATAGGCCAGCTGTGCCAGTCGCCCTCGGGGCTGCGTGCCAGCAGGCGCCGCTCTGTCAGGGCCAGCAGGCCGGGTGCAAAACGAAGCTGTGCGTTCAGGTCAACCGCCAGGGTGGCCAAAACGTTCTCTTGGGTTACGAGCTGTGAATGGAGCCCTGCCAATGCAGGGTCGGTATGGCTGGAGTCGTCCGCCGGGTGCTTATGTTGCATTGTGATTTTGAAGTCCTGAAATCGGGTATTTGGCGCGGCCTTTTTTCTGCTGGCGGGGCTTGGGCGTCGCGGGCAAATGGGGCAGGAGCAAGGATTTTCGCCGAAGCCGGCCCGCCCCAGCTTATGCTTGACCCTTTTTGTCCCCAAGAAATGCTTAAAGCCGCAAAATCAGAGTCTGGCAACCGGCCCGTTCCTACCCGCCAAACACCATAACAACAAGACACAGGCAAAACCCCGCCAAGACCCGCCAGCGACATCCGCCAATAGCGACCGGGTCGGCATCAACACTCCACACCGGCAGGGCTAAAAGCCGATAACTGCCGACAATTTGCCGAAGATTTTGCAAAACATGAGCAAACAGGACGACATCAAGCTGCTACGCATCAATTACCTGCGCGGCCCCAACATCTGGACCTACCGGCCCGTACTCGAAGTATGGCTGGACCTCGGCAGCCTGGAGGACTTTCCCAGCAACCGGTTGCCCGGCTTCAATGAGCGCCTGGTCGCGCTGCTGCCCGCCCTGCCCGAACACCACTGCGGTGTCGGCGAGCGCGGCGGCTTTCTGCAGCGGCTGAACGAGGGCACCTGGTCCGGCCATGTGCTGGAGCATGTGGTGATCGAGCTGCTGAACCTGGCCGACATGCCGACCGGCTTTGGCCAGACGCGCAGCACCTCCCGGCGTGGCGTCTACCGCATGGTCTTTCGGGCCCGGGACGAGCAGGTCGCCCGCACCGCGCTGGCCGAGGGCCACCGGCTGCTGATGGCCGCCATCAATGATGAGCCCTATGACGCGGCCGACGTCCAGGCGGCCATCCAGAAGATACGCGCCAAGGTGGACGACTGCTACATCGGCCCCAGCACCGCCTCCATCGTGGCGGCCGCCACCGACAGGCGCATTCCCCATATCCGCCTGAACGAGGGCAACCTGGTGCAACTGGGCTACGGCGCCAGCCAGCGCCGCATCTGGACCGCCGAGACCGACCTCACCAGTGCGATTGCCGAAGGCATTGCGCACGACAAGGACCTGACCAAAAGCCTGCTGGCGACCTGCGGCGTGCCGGTGCCCGAAGGCGAGATTGTCGACAGTGCCGAAGCGGCCTGGGAAGCCGCCCAGGACATCGGCCTGCCGGTGGTGGTGAAGCCGACTGACGGCAACCATGGCCGCGGCGTCTCGCTGGACCTCAACACCCAGGCAGAGGTCGAAGCCGCTTTCCGCGTGGCCGAGCCGCAAGGCAGCGAGGTGATGGTCGAGCGTTTTGTACGCGGCCACGAACACCGGCTGCTGGTGGTGGGCGGGCGGGTGGTGGCGGCGGCGCGCGGCGAAACCGCCTCGGTGCTGGGCGACGGCAGCTCCACCGTGGTGCAGCTGGTCGATGCCCAGCTCAACACCGACCCGCGGCGCGGCCTGGAAGAGGACTTTCCGCTCAGCCGCATCGAAATTGACAAGGACGAAGCCATCGTGCTGGACCTGCAGCGCCAGGGCCTGACGCCCGAGGCCATCCCTGCTGCCGGCCGCGAGGTGCTGATCCAGCGCAACGGCAATGTCGCCATCGACTGCACCGACGAGGTCCATCCCGAGGTCGATTACATCGTCTCGCTGGCCGCGCGGGTGGTGGGCCTGGACATCGCCGGCGTCGACGTGGTGGCGCAGGACATCTCGCGCCCGCTGCACGCGCAGGGCGGTGCGATTGTGGAGGTCAACGCCGGGCCCGGCCTGCTGATGCACCTCAAGCCCGCGCAGGGTTCGCCGCGCCCGGTGGGGCGCGCGATCTGCGACCACCTGTTTCCCGACACGCCGGACAACCCTCACCAAGGCCGCATCCCCATCGTCGGCATCGCCGGCTCCGTGGGCAGCCAGCAGGTTGCCCACCTGGTGGCCTGGCTGCTGCACCTGTCGGGCCGCCACACTGGCCTGGCCTGCCGGGACGGCCTGTTCCTGGACCAGCGCTGCGTGGACAGCGCCGACAGCGCCCATTGGGAAGCCGGCCAGCGCCTGCTGATCAACCGGAGCGTGCAGGCCGCCGTGTTCGAAAACGGCGCCGACACCATTTTGCGCACCGGCCTGGCCTATGACCGCTGCCAGATCGGCGTGGTGACCGACCTGGGCGGTGCCGCCAGCCTGGCCGAATTCGACATCACCGAAAACGAGCAGATGTTCAAGGTCATGCGCTCGCAGGTCGATGTGGTGCTGTCCGGCGGCGCAGCGGTGCTCAATGCCGCCGATGCGCGCATCGTGGAGATGCAGGAGCTGTGCGATGGCGAGGTGGTTTTCTACAGTACCGACCCCGAGGCCACCGCCATCACCTCTCACTGCCGCCAGGGCGGCCGCGCGCTTTATCTGCGGCAGGACCAGGTGGTGCTGGCCACAGGCAGCTCGGAAGCCTTTTTGCCCGGCCTGGGCAAGCTGGCAGCCTGGCGGAAAAAACACGACCGACGCGGTTTGTCCGATGACACGCTGCTGGCCGCCGTCGGCGCCGCCTGGGCGCTCGGCATTCCGCTCAACCTGATTGGCGCAGGGCTGGAAGCCTTTGAAGCCAACGAAAAACCTGCCGGGAGGGCAGCGTAATGGAAGTATCCCGTATCCGGGCCCTGCGCGGGCCCAACCTCTGGAGCCGCCACACCGCCCTGGAAGCCATCGTGGCCTGCAGCGCGGACGAATGCGCTGTCGACAGGCTGCCCGGTTTTGAGCCCCGCGTACGCGCGCTGTTCCCCGGCATGGGCGCACTGCGCCAGACCGACCATGGCGGCTCGGTCTCGCTGGCGCATGTGCTGGAAGCCGCCGCGCTGGCCTTGCAGGCCGCCGCCGGTTGCCCGGTCACCTTCAGCCACACGGCAACCACCGTGGAAGCCGGCACCTACCAGGTGGTGGTGGAATACAGCGAAGAGGCCGTGGGCCGCCTCGCGCTCGAGTTGGCCCAGGCCCTGATCCACGCCGCCCTGCGCCAGGACGCCTTCGACCTCGACGCCGCCATCAGCCAGCTGCGCGATCTCGATGAAGACGAGAGGCTGGGCCCCAGCACCGGCGCCATCGTGGATGCCGCCGTGGCGCGCGGCATTCCCTACCGCCGCCTGACCAAGGGCAGCATGGTGCAGTTCGGCTGGGGTTCGCGCCAGCGCCGCATCCAGGCGGCCGAACTCGACGCCACCAGCGCCGTGGCCGAATCGATCGCGCAGGACAAAGACCTCACCAAAAAGCTGCTGCGCGCCGCCGGCGTGCCGGTGCCGCTGGGCCGGCCGGTGAGCGATGTCGATGACGCCTGGGCCGTGGCACAGCAGATCGGCCTGCCGGTGGCCGTGAAACCGCAGGACGGCAACCAGGGCAAGGGCGTGACCGTCAACATCGCCAGCCGAGAGCGGCTGGCGATGGCCTACCAGGCAGCGGCCGAGTATGGCGAGGTCATGGTCGAAAAGTTCTTGCCCGGCAGCGACTTCCGCCTGCTGGTGGTGGGCGACAAGTTGGTCGCGGCCTCGCGGCGCGACCCGCCGCAGGTGGTGGGCGACGGCCTGCACACCGTGCGCGAGCTGGTCGAGATCGTCAACCAGGACCCGCGGCGCGGCGAAGGCCACGCCACCTCGCTGACCAAGATCCGCTTCGACGACATCGCCGTGGCCAGGCTCGACGTGCAGGGCCTCACGCCCGAGTCGATTCCGGCCAAGGGTCAGCGCGTCATCCTGCGCAACAACGCCAACCTGAGCACCGGCGGCACCGCCACCGATGTCACCGACGATGTGCACCCGGCCGTGGCGGCACGCGCCGTGGCCGCAGCGCAAATGGTGGGCCTGCACATCTGCGGCGTCGATGTGGTCTGCGAAAGCATGCTGCGCCCGCTCGAGGCGCAAAGCGGCGGCGTGGTCGAAGTCAATGCCGCACCCGGCCTGCGCATGCACCTCTCGCCCTCTTACGGCAAGGGGCGCGCCGTCGGCGTGGCCATGATCAACGAGCTGTTCCCGGCCAACGACAACGGCCGCGTGCCGGTGATTGCCGTCACCGGCACCAATGGCAAGACCACCACCACGCGGCTGATTGCCCACCTGCTGGCCGCCAGCGGCCTGCGCACCGGCATGACCAACACCGACGGCGTCTGGGTCGATGGCCGGCAGACCGACAGCGGCGACTGCAGCGGGCCCAAAAGTGCCCGCAACGTGCTGATGCACCCCGACGTGGATGCCGCCGTGTTTGAAGTGGCGCGCGGCGGCGTGCTGCGCGAAGGCCTGGGCTTTGACCGCTGCGAAGTGGCGGTCGTCACCAACATCGGCAGCGGCGACCACCTGGGGCTGAACTACATCACCACCGTGGAAGACCTGGCCGTGCTCAAGCAGGTGATTGTGCAGAACGTGTCGCCCACCGGCTATGCGGTGCTCAATGCCGCAGACCCCATCGTCGCGGACATGGCCGCGACCTGCCCCGGCAAGGTGATCTTTTTTGCGGCCGACCGCCACCACCCGCTCATGGCCACCCACCGCGCGCAGGGCAAGCGCACGGTGTATGTGGATGGCCCCATGCTGGTCGCCGCCGAAGGCGCCTGGGTGGAGCGCATCCCGCTGCAGAACATTCCGGTCACGCGGGGCGGCAGCATCGGCTTTCAGGTGGAAAACGTCATGGCCGCCGTGGCGGCGGCCTGGGCCGCGGGTGTCAACTGGGACACGCTGAAAAGCGGGCTGGCCAGCTTTGTCAACGACGCGCACAACGCGCCGGGCCGCTTCAACGTGATGGACTACGGCAGCGCCACCGTGATTGCCGACTACGGCCACAACCCCGACGCCATGCGCGCGCTGGTGGCCGCGGTCGATGCCATGCCGGCCACGCCCGGGCCGCGCCCCCGCCGGGTTACCAACGGCGCCCGGCACCCCCCCGATTGCGTGGGCCATGGCAGTGGGAGTGGCCGGAATCAAGCGGCATGGGCATGCGACGAGAAGCACAGCGATGGTTCTGGTCCAATCCCGCGGGTAGAAGAATGTCAGGCCTGCCGCGATGAGCAGGGCCGGAAGGAAGTAGCGGGCGTAGCGGTCGGCCAGCCTTTCCACCGGCGCGCGCTTCTCCTTGGCCTCTTCGACCAGATGAATCACGCGGGCCAGCGTGGTCTCTTCACCCGCGCGGGTAACCGCCACGCGCAGCATCGCATTGCCGTTCAGCGTCCCGGAAAACACTTCGTCGCCGGGCTGCTTATCGCGTGGAAGCGGTTCGCCGGTGATGCTGCTTTCGTCGATGCTCGAAACGCCGGTAGCGATGATTCCGTCCGCTGGAATGCGCTCACCGGCGCGGATCACGATCGCATCGCCTTCTTGAAGGTAGGATGCGTCCAAGTCCACTTCCTGTCCGTCCCGAAACAGGCGGGCCCGCCGCGGGATGTGCGGATTATCGAGCTGCGTTTCGCCAAGGCCGAGAAGGTCAAGAAGTACCTGGACGAGCTGATCCGCTCGAGCGAGACCCTCCGCATCCACGGCGGGGCCGACCCCGTGGTCGAGCTGATCGAGACCAGCAACTCGCTCATGGTCGCCGCGATGGCGAAGCAGTTCCCGATTATCGAGGCCCTGGCCAAGAACCTGGACAACAAGGAATCGACCGAGCGCC
>CAZWDK010000168.1:0-4214 GCA_964633095.1 uncultured Polaromonas sp.
GAGGATGGCCGACTGGCTGGACAGGAAATACTTGAGCCAGAACACGTTGTCGGCCCGCGCCAGGCTGCCCTGGCCATCGACCTGGTAAGACGCGATGCCCAGCAGCGCGAACCCCGCCACGGCCAGCAGCAGGACGCCTAAGGGACGCCAGAACCAGCCCAGCCAGATCATGGCCGGCATGGCCGCCAGCAGGATGCCTTTTTCGTACACATCCATGTAAGCGCCGTAGCGCGAAAAGGCAAACAGCCCGCCCGCCACCACGATGGCGGCAAACAGCCAGTCGAACCAGTTGCGGTGCGACAGAAAGCCCTCGTTCAGGGTCAGGGTGGTGGTGGCGGTGTTCATGGGGTGGTCTCCTTTGCGCCTATCAGCTTGTCTTTGAGCCGGACGAACTCACGGTCTCCGTCCATGGTCTTGCGGTTGGTCGACAGCGCCAGCGTGGCTTGTGTCCCACCGTTGTTCGGGGCCAGCCAGACCCAGACCCGGCGTTCGCGCACATAGAGCATCGCAAAAACGCCCAGAATCAGCAAGGCACAGCCCAGATAAACCACATTCTTGCCAGGCGCACGGGCCACCTGGAACACGCTGGCCTGGACCTGGCTGAAATCCTTGAGCTGGAACGCCATCGGTGCCGGGTAGAACTGGGCATCGCTGAGCGAAAGCATCGTCTGCATCATGAAGCCCTGGGTCTTGTCACCAGGCTCCAGCGGTTTCAGGCCGGCGCGCTCGCGCGTGATCTGCGCGAGTTCAAACAGCACGCCGTTGAGAACGCGCGTCAGCACCGCGCCGGCGCGCCGCCGCTCGGCTTCGGGCACATTGGCCTCCATGAAATCTGAAATGGCCTGCAAGCCCTTGACACGGCCGTCCATGCGGCCTTCCACCTGCCCCTCCTTGCCGTTGCCGCCGCCGGCCGGCTCGACCCCGGCGAACAGCGCCAGCGCGCTCGTGGCGGTGGCGGCCAGCTGCGCGTCGAACTCGGGCCGGGCCGGGTCCGCCGCCTTGGCGGCGTAGCGCCGCACGGCCTGCTCGCGCAGCGAGGCGTCGGCCAGCGCCGCGCGCAGCCGCATGAAGCCGTCCATGCCGCCCTGCTCGTCGGCCGGAATGTGCAGGTAGCGAAACGGCTCGGCCGGCGTTTCGCGCACGCCCATCAGGTAAACCGGCACGCCGTCCCCCATATCCACCGGCAGCATGTAGTTCTGAAATTCGCGCGCCTGGCCGGCCGCGTCGCGCAGCTTGTAGCTGACGCTGGGGCCGACGTTGCGCAAGTCCTTGCGGGTGATGGTCTTGTTGGCGGCGCCCAAACGGGCATCAATGGACTGGTGCAGGTCGACCTTGCGCACATCGACCCCCGGGGCCGCGTCGGCGCCGAGGTTCTCGACGTTGATCACGCGCAGGCTGGTGTATTCCAGCGTGAGTTTCTGGCCGTCCGGGCCGGCGCCACTGCTGAGCTGGGAGGAGCCGCCGATCACGCCCTCGATCTCGAATGGCTTTGTGGCGGCATTCATGGGCACGGCCCGCAGCTTGACGCTGGAGCCGCCGTCGTCAAAGCTGGCCTGGTAAATCTCGACGCCCTTGTAGCGGGCCGGGTGATTGACCTCGACCCGCGCCGGGATCTGCTCGCCGCTTTCCTTGTCATGAATGATGATCTCGCTGGCAAACTGCTTGGGCATGCCAGTGGAGTAGTACTCGACGATGAACTTCCTGAGCTCGATCGAAAACGGCAGGTCCTGCAACAGCACGCCGTCGGCCTGGTTCAGAATGGCCGTGCTCGACTGCGTGCCTTCGGCCACCATCAGGTTGCCGCGGAAGGTCGGGTTGCGCTCGCTCAGGCGGTGCTCGGGTTTGACGCCGGAAATCAGCCCGCCGCCGGTATACGGCGTCTTGCCGTTGAGCATCATCTGGGCGCGCACGATCAGGTCGCCATCGAGCAGGCCGCCCAGGCACACCAGCACGATGGCGCTGTGGGCCGCGATGTAGCCCAGCTTGTTGGCGGCCCCGGCCTTGGCGGCGACCATCCAGCCCTGCTCGCGCTGCTGAAGCTTCACTCTCCAGCCCCCTTGGGCCAGCGTCTGGCCGATGCGCTGGGCCGCAGCCTCAGGGGTTTGCGCCAGTTCGGCTTCGGCGCGGTGATGAAAAGCCTTGAGGCTTTGCTCGCGCATGTTTTCCTTGTAGACCTTGAGATCGCTCAGGATCTTGGGCGCCGTGCGCGCGATGCACAGCGAGGTGCTGATGACCAGAAACGTCAGAATCAGCAAAAACCACCAGGCGCTGTAGACCGAATACAGGCTGGCTACGCCAAACACCTGGGCCCAGAACGGCCCGAACTGGTTGACATAGTTGGCCTGCGGCTCATGCTGCTTGAGCACGGTGCCGATCACCGAGGCGATGCAAATGACGGTGAGCAGCGAAATCGAGAACCGCATCGATGACAGCAGTTCCACCGCCGAGCGCAGCGCCTGCGAGCCGGTTCTGATGCGAATTCCGTGGCTGGAAACTGACATGGGTGGATTTTCGTGAAAGGAATGAAAAAAAGGCGGGCCATCCGGAGATGGGCCCGCCTTTGCTTGGCCGACCCCTCACAAGCTAGGGGCGCGGGACTGGAGATGATTTGAATTGTTCATCACGGGTCAGGTCCAGGAACGATCGTATAGAGGCAGGCTTGTGGCCACCCGCGCCGACGGCCGGCACGAGAATCTCCGTATCGATATCCTTGCCGTTGTTATCGGCGCCGTCGTGGATGACCAATTGGGGATGATCGAAGGGTGCCATCTCGTATTTCACCCGGTCGTCGGTGAGGGCGAGCAGGAACTTCACCAAATTGGTCTTTTGTAGCTCGCTCAGGTTCAAGGGCCGGATCTGCGAGTCGGTAAATTCGCTGCGGGCCCCCGCGTTTCCTCCCCGGTTGTAGAACTCGACGACATCGCGCAGCGTGGCGGCTGACCCATTATGGAAGTAGGGGCCAGTCAGTTCCACATTGCGCAGATGAGGCGTCTTGAACATGCCGCGGCCCGCGCTGACAACATCCCCGCCATCTTCGGCGACTGGCGTCACCGCGGTGTTTTTGAAGCCGGTGGAGAGGTTGAACGGCAGTTCGCCCAGCACGGAACGCACCGATGCCTTGGTCAGCTCCGCGCCCGAGTGGCATTGCACGCAGCGGCCCTCGTTGGTGAACACCCGCAGACCTTGCAGTTCGTCGGCGTTCAGCGTGCCCTTATCGAACGGCGTTTGGTCCGAGATCAAGGTGGATTCATACATCTGGATCGCGAGGCCCCAGAACAGGGAGAAATTCGCTTCCATCATCGTGTACGAATTCGGACAGCCATTACCCGTGTCGGTGTATACCTGCTTGTTGCCGTCCATGCAAGCTTGGGAATCCCACCATTGTGGATTGAAGGCTGCCTTCACCATTTTGGTATAGGAAGTGGTCAACCCCTGCCCGGTTGTCCATCCTCCCAATACGCTGTCGTCGGTCGCCACCATTTGCTGGGCCAGCGGCATCTGTACCTGGCGCAGCATCTTTTTGCCCAGATCCAGGAAGTTGCGACCGTCCCAGGACATTTCGGTGCCGTTGTTCGGTGGGCCGACCGCCTGCGATGCTGCGCTCGCGTTATCGATGCTGATCTGCACCGGAGTGGGCTGGCCGTTGCTCGCCTTTTGCCACACGAATATCTTGGGGTCGGCGTTGGCGCCGGCACCGAAGGGGTTGACGCCGTTGAAGGTTTCACGCGCGCGGCCGTCCCAGAAGAAACGGAAGTTGTACACCGAATCGACCACCGAGGGCGCTTGACGACCGGTGACCCGGCGCAACTGGTGGCCGTTCAACATGAACGGGGCATCCGGATTCGCAACGGGACTGCTCTTGTCCGCCGGGAAAGTCCCATCCCCCGGATTGGCCAGGCCGGCAAAGTTGTTTTGGATGACGCCCGCCGAACCGACCACCTGGCCGATTGCGATCTGGCCGTGCCCGAACGGGAAGTCCGCTGTCGTCAATTGGGCGTTGACGACGAAGTTCGGCACCCCGTTCGGTTTGATGGTGTTCTTCGGGTTGAGGGTATTGTGTGTCCGGGTATCCACACCGGCGGCGTAATGGCAACTGGCACAGGCCTGCCTGCCATCGCCCCCGACCTGCATGTCCCAGAACAGCGCCTTGCCCAATCTGACCGCGGCCTTCTCGTCCGCCACATAGGTCGCCAGATTCGTGGGTTTGGGAGGCG
>CAZWDK010000168.1:4314-6824 GCA_964633095.1 uncultured Polaromonas sp.
GTGACAGACCCAAGGCTAAATACCACACCTCCTTCCTTGCAGTGCCCCGTCATGCCGGCAAAACAGGCAATACCGGACACGGCACCGCTTACCTTCAAGAGTAGCTACGCCAATCAGCCCTTCAATACCGTGTTTTGGGGACAGGCTCCCGCCGAATGCCCGGTCCGCAGGCTCGGCCAGTTGTAAGCGCAAGGTGGCGGAAGCGTTACTGCAGCATGGGAGCTGGCGCATGGCGAGCGCGCACCCGCCCGGATGGCTACGGATAGCCTCGACCTGATTAAGTTGTTACCAATAAAGACATTAGTAATATAGTAATAATATGAATTTTTTTTAATATTTCATTGCAAACGGCTCTCGCATGCCTCGTTCTTGCAGCGATCAACGGGGTAACTCACATCTTTTTTCGCCCAACCCGGTCGCGAGCCCGCCAATTCCCCTGTAACACACGGGCACTCAATACGCAGAATTGAAACCGGCTTGAAGGCGAGATCCGCCGCCTAGCCCTTGCGCCCGCATGCCGCGCGCGCATTGTTCAGCGAACGGATTTCCAGCGTCTCTTCGCGCTCCCTGCCGCCGTCATGCCCGCAGCGTTTTGGGCATGGCGCAACTTCCAATGGGTGCCTGCGTTGAGATTGAGCTGATTGCTGAAATCGCCTCAAACCAGCAGCCTCTCCTGCATATCGCTGAAGTCTTAAAATATCCCCGCCTCGGGAGAAATCCTGGGGCAGCGTTCTCAGGGCGGGGCGAAACTCCCCACCGGCGGTGATTGCAGGCAACTGCATCAGCCCGCGAGCGCCCGGCCTTCTTCATGAAGGACGGGGTCAGCAGATTCGGTTCAACTCCGAAGCCGACGGTCACAGTCCGGATGAAAGAGAGCGCGATCTTGACGGCCTGGTTCTCTTGCTTGCCCGCGCGGGCACGGCGTGCCAGGCTGCGATGTCGTGCGCCCTGATTCTGGTATCACCTAGCTTGAGGCATCCATGAGTCAGTCAGTTCCATCTTCCAGTCCTACATCAACCCCCAACCCGGCGCGGTTTGCCTTCATTCAGTCTTGCTGGCATGAAGACATTGTGAGCCAGGGGCGCAGCGCCTTTCTGGCCGAAATGAGCCGGCAAGGGCTTGGCCCCGAAGCCATCGACCTGTTCCAGGTGCCCGGCGCCTTCGAGATTCCGCTGCACGCCAAAAAGCTGGCGCAGTCGGGTCGTTACGAGGCCGTTGTGACCTGCGGCCTGGTGGTCGATGGCGGCATTTACCGCCATGACTTCGTCGCCGGCGCGGTGATTGATGCCCTCATGAACATCCAGCTGGACACCGGCGTGCCGGTGTTTTCGGCGGTGCTGACACCGCAGCATTTCCACGAACACGAAGAGCACCGGCGCTTCTTCACCGAGCACTTTCTGACCAAGGGCAAGGAAGTCGCGCAGGCCTGCCTGCAGACGCTGGCCAGCCTGGCAAGAGTCGAGGCACTTTTGCTATCAAATAAATAGCTAGCCACACCCACTCTTTATGGAGAACGGGCGTTTTCCTTACTCAAGCCGGACAATTCCCGCCGGTTTGAAGCCAAGGTCCGCCGCCTTGCCTTTGCGGGCGCGTGCGGCGCGGGCATTGTTCAGGCTGCGGATTTCCAGCGTTTCCTCGCGCGCCTTGCCGCCGCGCCCAATGCCTTCGATCTTCACGCTGCGCGTGTAGGCGGCCGCACCGGCCAGCGTGTCCTTGGCATCGAGGTCAATCAGCAGCAGGCCACGCCCGCCCTTGTCCATCTGCTTGAGTTCGCCGATCTCAAAGGTCAGGATGCGGCCGCCGGTGGAGGCGCAAGCCACATGCGTGGCGGGGTTCAGCGGCAAGGCACCGCTGCTGCCCGACACATGCGAAGGCCTGCACACCGTTTCGCCTTCGGCACAGTTGATGAACACCTTGCCGGCCCGCTGGCGCGAGATCATGTTTTCCACCGTGGCGAGGAAGCCATAAGCGCCGCTGCTGCTGAGCAGCAGGCTGGCATTGGCCGGGCCGGCAAAGTAATGCAGCAGCTGCGTGCCCGATTCAAGATCGATCATGGTCGTCAGCGGCTGGCCATCGCCGCGCGCGCCAGGCAGCGAGGCCACCGGCACCGAATAGACACGGCCGCGCGAGCCAAAGGCCAGCAAGGTGTCCACCGTGCGGCATTCAAAGGTGCCATACAGGCCGTCGCCGGCCTTGAAGGCAAAGCTGGCCGCCTCATGGCCGTGGCCGCTGCGGGCGCGCACCCAGCCCTTGGCGCTGACCACCACGGTGACCGGCTCGTCCAGCACCTTGACTTCGAGCACGGCTTTTTTCTCGGCCTGGATCAGGGTGCGGCGCGCATCGGCAAACTGCTTGGCATCGGCCTCGATTTCCTTGATCAGCAGCCTGCGCAGCGCCGCCGGGCTGGCCAGAATCTCTTCCAGCCGGCCCTGCTCTTCGCGCAGGCTTTTCAGCTCCTGCTCGATCTTGATGGCTTCCAGCCGCGCCAGCTGGCGCAGGCGGATTTCCAG
>CAZWDK010000169.1:0-6734 GCA_964633095.1 uncultured Polaromonas sp.
CCAGGTCCAGGTGATTGGTCGGCTCGTCGAGCAGCAGCAGGTCGGACGGGCACATCAGCGCGCGCGCCAGCTGCAAGCGCATGCGCCAGCCGCCCGAGAAGCTGTTGACCGGGTTATCCAGCTCGCTGACCTTGAAGCCCAGGCCCAGAATCAAGGCCTGTGCGCGCGCCTGCGCATCGTGCGCGCCCGCATCGTAAAGGTTCATGTAGGCATGGGCCATGCGGTCACCGTCGCCGCTGGCTTCGGCGGCATGGACCTCGGCCTGGGCCGCCAGCAGCGGCACGTCGCCATCGACCACAAAGCTGGTGGCGCCTTGCTCGGTTTCCGGCATGTCCTGCGCGACCTGCGCCATGCGCCACTGCGCGGGAATCGAGAATTCGCCGCCGTCCTCGTGCAGCGAGCCGTTGAGCATGGCGAACAGCGTGGACTTGCCCGCGCCATTGCGACCCACCAGGCCGATTTTTTCACCCGGGTTGAGGGTGATGGAGGCGCTGTCGAGAATCACTTTGGCGCCGCGTCGCAGCACCACGTTTTTGAGGGTAATCATGTCAGGAGACTCAAGAAATAGGGGGACAGGCCATTGTTGCCGGTCGAAAATTGCCTGCGCGCCTTAGGCTGCCGCCGGGTGTTGTAGGTCTGCCAGCGGTTTAAACCAGTTGTTCTCGTGTGAGCAGCATCACCTGGTCGGCGCCGGCGCTGGTCTCAAACCAGAGTGGTTCAAGCCGCGGGAAGGCGCGCTCGAAATTCGCGCGTTCGTTGCCGATTTCCAGCACCAGCACCGCATTTTCGTTCATTTGCGAAGCGGCGTTTAGAAAAAGGCTTCGAATGAAGTCCATGCCATCGGCGCCGCCGGCCAGCGCCAGCTCGGGTTCGGCCCGGAATTCCGCCGGCAGCGCGGCCATGCTGGCGGCATTCACATAGGGCGGGTTGCACAGAATCAGGTCGTAGCCGCCGCGGCAGGCGGCGAGCCCGTCGGAGGCTATCAGGGCGATGCGCTCGGCCAGCTGGTGCCGGTCTATATTGATGCGCGCCACGGCCAGCGCGTCGCTGCTGATGTCGGCGGCATCGACCGTGACATCGGGATAGGTCATGGCGGCCAGCACGGCCAGGCTGCCATTGCCGGTGCATAAATCGAGCACGCGCCGGGTGTGTTCGCCCAGCCAGGGGTCAATGCTGGCGTCGACCAGCAATTCGGCAATCAAAGAGCGCGGAATGATCACGCGCTCGTCCACATAAAAGGGCACGCCCATCAGCCAGGCCTCGTTCGTGAGGTAGGCTGCCGGCTTGCGGGTCTTGATGCGTGCTTCCAAAAGCATAGCTACCTGCGCTTGCTGCTCCTGGGCTACCGCCCTGTTTTCTACCGAATCGAGGTCATCCAGCGGCAGCCCCAGCTTCCACAGGACCAGCCAGGCGGCCTCGTCAAAGGCATTGGTGGTGCCGTGGCCGAAGCCATCGGAAAAGCGCAGGCCCGCGGCCTCCAGCCGCTCGGCCATCTGCTCGATCAGCGCCAGTACCGTGACGCCGCTCATACGGTGGATGCCCTGGGTTCAACGCCGGCCAGCCGGGCCAGCACGCCTTTGTAGATGTTCTTGAGCGGATCCAGCGAGCTCACCAGTACATGTTCGTTGATCTTGTGAATCGACGCGTTGATCGGGCCAAATTCGATGACCTCGGCGCAGGCCTTGGCGATGAAGCGGCCGTCGCTGGTGCCGCCGGTCGTCGACAGCTCGGCGCTCAGGCCGGTCTCGGCCCGGATGGCGCCGCTGACCGCATCGACCAGCGCGCCCGGCGTGGTCAGAAAGGGCAGGCCGCCCACGGTCCATTTCAGCTCGTAGTCGAGTTCGTGTCGGTCCAGCACCGCTTGCAGGCGCTGCTGCAGGCTTTCGGGTGTGGACTCGGTGCAAAAGCGGAAATTGAAGTCAACCACCAGATCGCCCGGAATGACATTGGACGCGCCGGTGCCGCCGTGGATGTTGGACACCTGCCAGCTGGTGGCCGGAAAGAAGGCGTTGCCCTGGTCCCATTGCGTCGCCACCAGTTCGGCCAGGGCCGGCGCAAACAGGTGAATCGGGTTTTTGGCCAGGTGCGGGTAGGCAATATGGCCTTGCAGGCCCTTGACGGTGAGCTTGCCGCCCATGGTGCCGCGGCGGCCGTTCTTGATCATGTCGCCCAACTGGCTGACCGAGGTCGGCTCGCCGACGATGCAGTAGTCCAGCCGCTCGCCACGCGCCCTGAGCTGTTCGCACACCACCACCGTGCCATCGGTGGCCGGGCCTTCCTCGTCGCTGGTGATCAGGAAGGCAATCGACAGCCCGGCTTCGGGATGGGCCGCCAGAAACTCTTCGACCGCCACGACCATGGCGGCCAGCGAGGTTTTCATGTCGGCCGTGCCGCGCCCGTAGAGCAGGCCATCGCGGTGGCTGGGCGTGAACGGGTGGCTATGCCATTGCTCCAGCGGGCCGGTGGGCACCACGTCGGTATGGCCGGCAAACACCAGGGTTTTGGCAGGCGTCTGGGCTGCTATTGATTTGCTAGCTGCCTGCGCCCGTTCCGCTTGGGCTGGAGCACTCAAGGCCTCACGTTTTGCCCAGAGGTTGACGACCCGAAAGTGTTCCGGCCCGCTGACGATGGTCTCGCACTTGAAGCCGAGCACTTCAAGCCGGGCCGCCAGAATGGCCTGGCAACCGGCATCGTCGGGCGTGACGGAGGGGCGGGAAATGAGCTGCTCGGCGAGCCTAAGGGTAGATGACATAAAAAATGGCGATGCAGCCGGGGCGTTTTCCTGCTGCAGTCGGGAGGGTTTTAGAGGGGGCCGAAGCCTGTCGTGCCGTGTTTCGGGTCGTGGTGCACGTTGAGGGTGATCTCCGTGAAGGAGGGCTCGTCGTCGTGGTCTTCCTCGGGCTCTTCGGCTTTGGCCTTGGCGACGGCAAAGTCGTTTTCCAGCCGCCACATCAGGTTGGTCGGCGAGTCGGCATACAAGATGCCTTCCTTGCGCGTGACCGTTCCTTCGAGAATCAGCTTGGCGATGTCCTGCTCAAAGGTTTGCGAGCCTTCGGCCATGGATTGCTCCATGGCCTCCTTGACGGCCGAGAAGTCGCCTTTTTCAATCAGCTCGGACACCAATTTGGTGTTGAGCATGACCTCTACCGCCGGCGTGCGGCTGCCGTCCTGCGTGCGCAGCAGGCGTTGCGACACGATGGCTTTCATGGCCGCGGCCAGGTCACCCAGCATGGTGGGGCGCACTTCCACCGGGTAAAAGCTCAGGATGCGATTGAGCGCCTGGTAGCTGTTGTTGGCGTGCATGGTGGCCAGGCACAAATGGCCGGACTGCGCATAGGCAATGGCCGCGGACATGGTCTCGCGGTCGCGGATCTCGCCGATCAGGATCACGTCGGGCGCCTGGCGCAGCGCGTTTTTCAGCGCCACCTGAAGCGACTGCGTGTCGCTGCCGACCTCACGCTGGTTGACCACCGACTTCTTGTTGGTGAACAAAAACTCGACCGGGTCTTCAATCGTCAGGATGTGGCCCTGCGTGGTTTCGTTGCGGTGGTCAATCATCGCCGCCAGCGTGGTGCTTTTGCCGGCGCCGGTGGCGCCCACCATCAGCAGCAGGCCGCGTTTTTCCATGATCAGATCGGCCAGGACGGCCGGCACGTTCAGGCTGTCCAGCGGCGGAATGTCGCTGGGGATGTAGCGAATCACCGCCGCATAGGTGCTGCGCTGGCGGAAACCGCTGATGCGGAAGTTGCCCAGGCCGGCCACCGGCAGGGCCATGTTGAGCTCGCCCATCTCCTCCAGCTCTTCCAACCGCTCGGGTGGCAGCACTTCGGCCAGCAGGCTGCGCGGGGCGTCGGCCGGCAGGATCTGGGCGTTGATCGGGATGGCTTGGCCGTTGATCTTGATCAGGGCGGGCGAATGGGCCGACAGATAGACGTCAGAGGCTTTTTTATCCGCCATCAAACGCAGGATTCTTTCCATCGTGCTCATCGTTCGCCCTCCGCTCATCGTCAATCTATCCAGGCCAGTTGTCAGTCAGATCAGTCGCGCAGCAAATCGTTGAGGCTGGTGGTGGCGCGCGTTTTGGCGTCCACCCGCTTCACGATCACGGCGCAGTACATGCTGTATTTGCCGCCGGCCTTGGGCAGGTTGCCCGAGACCACGACCGAGCCGGCCGGAATGCGGCCATAGCTGACGGTATCAAGCTCGCGGTCGTAAATCGGCGTGCTCTGGCCGATGTACACGCCCATGGAGATCACCGAGTTTTCTTCGACGATCACGCCTTCGACCACTTCGGAACGCGCGCCGATAAAGCAGTTGTCCTCAATGATGGTGGGGTTGGCCTGCAGCGGTTCGAGCACGCCGCCCAGGCCGACACCGCCGGAGAGGTGCACGTTGTTGCCCACTTGTGCGCAGCTGCCGACCGTGGCCCAGGTGTCGACCATGGTGCCTTCGCCGACCCAGGCGCCGATGTTGACGTAGCTGGGCATCAGGATCGCGCCCTTGGCGATGAAGCTGCCGCGGCGGGCCACGGCGGGTGGCACCACGCGCACGCCGGTGGCGCGCATTTCGTCTTCGCTCAGGTGGGAAAACTTGGTGGGGACCTTGTCAAAAAAGCCCAGCTCGCCGGCGCGCATCAGCTCATTGTCTTTCAGGCGAAAGCTCAGCAGCACGGCCTTTTTGATCCACTGGTGCGTGGTCCACTGGCCCACGCCTTCGCGGGTGGCGACGCGCAGCCTGCCGTGGTTGAGTTCGGCAATGGTGTGTTCAACCGCATCCAGAACTTCCTTGGGCGCGGAGGCGGGCGACAGGTTGGCGCGGTTTTCCCAGGCGGCGTCAATGGTGGTTTGCAGATTGTCTTGAGTCATTTGGAGTGCTTTTCAGTGAACTTTGGATTGAATGAATTGAACGATGCGCTGCGCGGCCTCGACGCATTCGGCGGTTTCCGCCACCAGGGCCATGCGGATGCGCCCGGCGCCCGGATTGTGGCCCCGGGCCTCGCGGGCCAGGTAACTGCCCGGCAACACCACCACATTGTAAAGAGCGAGCAGCTGGCGCGAGAATTCGGTGTCCGAGCCCTTGAACGCTTCCGGAATACCGGCCCACAAATAAAAACCGGCATCGGGCAGGGCAACGTCCATGACGGAGGCCAGCAGCGGCGTGACCTTGGCAAATTTTTCGCGGTACAGGGCGCGGTTGTCCACCACATGCTGCTCGTCGTTCCAGGCCGCGATGCTGGCGGCCTGCACCACCGGGCTCATGGCGCTGCCGTGGTAGGTGCGGTAGAGCAGAAAGGGCTTGATCAGCGCCGCATCGCCGGCGACAAAACCGCTGCGCAGGCCGGGCACATTGCTGCGTTTGGACAGGCTGGTCAGCGCAACCAGGTTCTTGAAGTCATGCCGGCCCAGCTGCGCCGCGGCCTGCAGCCCGCCCAGCGGCGCCTCGTCGCGGAAGTAAATCTCGCTGTAGCACTCGTCCGACGCAATCACAAAGCCGTACTGGTCGCTGAGCCTGAACAGCAGTTCCCATTCGGTCAGCGACATGACGGCGCCGGTCGGGTTGCCCGGTGAGCAGACAAACAGCAGCTGGGTCTTGGCCCAGACGGCTTCGGGCACGCCGGCCCAGTCCACCGCAAAGTTGCGTGCCGGGTCGCTGGGGGCAAACCAGGTTTGCGCCCCGGCCAGCAGCGCCGCGCCTTCATAGATTTGGTAGAACGGATTGGGGCAGACCACGGTGGCGCCCGGCTGGCTGGCATCCAGCACGGTCTGCGCCAGCGAAAACAGCGCCTCGCGCGAGCCGTTGACCGGCAGGATTTGCGTGGCCGGGTCCAGCTTGAGGCCATAGCGGCGCGCCATCCAGTCGCCCATGGTCTGGCGCAACTGGGGCTCGCCCAGGGTGCCGGGGTAGCTGGCCAGGCCGGCCAGGCTGGCCGTCAGCGCGTCTTTCACCAGCTGCGGCGTGGCGTGACGCGGCTCGCCAATGCCCAGGCTGATGGGTTGGTAGGCCGGGTTGGGGCTGATGCCGGCGTGCAACTGGCGCAGGCGTTCGAAAGGATAGGGTTGAAGGCGGGAAAGAAGCGGGTTCATGCGCGGATTATCCAGCCTTGGCGCAGGCCAGCGGGCGCAGGCTTGACCGGTTTGGGGCTTTGGGGCCTTTTGCTTGCTATAAAAATAATAGCTATTTGCGCCCGTCATGGCTGGGCTGGTGGCTTGTTTGATGCCTGTTTCAGGCTGATCGGCCGTTGCAGTGGTTTTTTGCGGCCCCGGCCTAGCCGGGCGGCGGTGCGCCGCGCGAAGCAAAGTGTTGCACTGCGCGCCGGGATTGGGCCTTTTGTCCTACAAACAGCCCGGCACGCTCGGGTAACATTGCAGGCCGTGCACCACTGCCATGTGGTGCGAGTGCCTCGTCAAAGCGCTATAAGAATCAACGACCTGGCTTCAAACTCAGTTCAAGCTCAAGAAAACAGGGACAGCCGTGCGTCTCAATTCGATCAAGTTATCAGGGTTTAAATCGTTCGCTGAGCCCACCAATTTCATGCTGCCCGGCCAGCTGATCGGCGTGGTCGGGCCCAACGGTTGCGGCAAGTCCAACATCATGGATGCGGTGCGCTGGGTGCTGGGCGAAAGCAAGGCCTCGGAGCTGCGCGGCGAGTCCATGCAGGACGTGATCTTCAACGGCACCAACACCCGCAAACCGGCCAGCCGCTCCAGCGTGGAGCTGGTGTTTGACAATGCCGA